>JARIHI010000004.1 GCA_029288365.1 Candidatus Saccharimonadota bacterium | reverse complement strand
CGGATAAAAGTTACGCCGGGGATAACAGGCTTATAGCGCCCAATAGTTCACATAGACGGCGCTGTTTGGCACCTCGATGTCGGCTCATCTCATCCTGGGGCTGGAGCAGGTCCCAAGGGTCCGGCTGTTCGCCGGTTAAAGAGGTACGTGAGCTGGGTTCAGAACGTCGTGAGACAGTTCGGTTTATATCCGCTGTGGACGCTAAGAAATTTGAGAGGATCTGTCCCTAGTACGAGAGGACCGGGATGGACGCACCGCTGGTGTATCGATTGTTCTACCAAGGGCATTGTCGAGTAGCTATAGATCGGAGCAGATAAGCGCTGAAAGCATATTAAGCGCGAAACTGACCTCAAGATTAGATTTCCCTATGAGGACACTGAAAGACGATCAGTTTGATAGGCGCAAGGTGGAAGTGCGGTAACGTATGGAGCCGAAGCGTACTAATAGTCCCATTGACTTTTTACGTTCTCTGAATCATCTATCTTCGTGATAGATTGGTTCAGAGAAATGCATTGACTAGTTATTGGTGTATATCAAGTACACTCGTTTGTTAAACGCTTTAACATCTTAAATTTGAAACAATCGTTGCATGTAACACAACATGGACATCAATCCTAGCCACAGACCGTTTAAGGTTTTGTGTCTGGATGAAGCGCAAGGAAGTAGCGAACATTTAGACGAACTGTACTCATAGTACAGCGAGAATAAAGCACAAGCTAAACTGACAGCGATTCGCCAGAAGGATAGCAATCCAAAGCAAACTTTGCTTGTCGGAGAGCTAGTCGGCACAAAGGCTTACATTGGTGCCCATGGCGCGAGGGAAACACCTGTTCCCATTCCGAACACAGCAGTTAAGCCTCGTAGCGGTTACAATACTTGGGCCATCAAGCCCTGGGAAAATAGCACGGTGCCAAATTATAGAATAAAACCTCCTTACAGGAGGTTTTTTCTTTTATTACACCGTGCTATTTTCCCAGCAGGAAATACTTCCGCCATGATTGCCGAAATCTAAGTGTTATGAAATTTCTTACAGCTATCCTCAAGGTGCTTACGCTAAATTATAAGCAGGTTAAGCAAAATAGTAGCTTGGCCAAAGGAGGAAATATGGCAGGAACAGTTAAAGGTGGCCGCGCTGCAGCAAAGAAAAATAAGGCGAAATATGGTAAGGATTTTTATGCTCGGATAGGCGCCAAGGGTGGTCACAGAGGACACACTGGTGGTTTCTACGCAAACCGTGACTTAGCACGACGCGCGGGTGCCGTAGGAGGCAGTATAAGTCGTCGCACCCAAGAAAAATAGAAATACTATCATCTAGCTAATGTTATTGACAGCTAAACAATAGCGTGATATTATGTTATTGATTCGATAAGAATAAGAGGGTTTCGCATGTACATGTGAGCCCTCTTTGTTTTTATCGTTCGAAAAAGTATTACGCTAAAGGGAGGTCAATACAATGGCTGGAACAAAAGCTGGTGGCAAAGCTGCTGCAGAAACTAATAAAAAGAAATATGGCGCAGATTTTTATGCTAAAATCGGTGCCAAAGGTGGCCGTTTAGGTAAAACTGGTGGTTTCTACGCAAACCGTGAATTGGCTCGTACCGCGGGTCAGCAAGGTGGTCGTATCAGTCGTCGCACAAAGAAAACAGTCTAAAAAGCGACAACCATTTGCAGACCTTACAAGGGACTAATAACTCTTTTGAAGGAACTGTGATAAAAAGCCGGCGTATGCTGGCTTTTTAATTTGAACTAAAACTGTACATCTATGAGTTAATTTTTGCACGGTATGGACGGCAGTGACGATTAGCTGATACGCGCCACGCAGTATTGCAATTTATACAGCGATAGGTGGCAGTGTTTACCTGCATACATTTAACTTTACATGAAGGACAGAGACTCCTTTTATGCAGCCAGTCTCTGTATGTATCCAGGCAGTCTTCAATATGATTTGTATCAATAACTACATGGTACATAACAGCTAGTCTTTTAGCCTTTTCCCAGGCGGCTAGTTCAAGTTGTAGTAACTCAAAATCGGTGCCAAAAGTTTTGTGATTTAAGATCCCGTGACTAGTCTCATGTAACAGACTCCATAGGTCTGACTTTCTTTTAGCATCGGTGTAGTAAACGCTGTTTTCTTTTGGAGACCAGTAGAAGTCGTCAGACGATTTAAATAAGATTCCTGGAAAGTCTTTTCGTAGAGCCCTAAGTAGTACTTCCATAACGCTCCTTTGCTAGATCATAACAACCATACACTACGGCTTCTTCAGGTCGCTGAGCTTTCGTAATAGGCGGAATCTGCACCAGTGGTATTTCATATTTCTTAAGATTGGCTATCAAGTATTTTTCGTATTTTTGATAATGAGTACCAATACCCCCGCCGAGTACAATAACATCAGGCTGAACAACTGCGATTAGTTCAATTAAGCCTGCAGCTATATCTTTGGCTATGATCTTCCACGTTTTAGCATCATTGATATCAGAAGCACGCTTGCCAAACCTTTCTAAAATAGCATGTCCTGACGCAAAACTTTCCCATCTTACGAGCTGATCGTGGTGCTCAAGCAGGATTTGTCCTGCTTCCATATCTTCCAGCCCGTCGGCTAACTTACACCTCACTGTGGCTCCCACTCCAATGCCTGTACCTATTGCTACGTATAAGACAGTTTCGTATTTGTTTTTTAAAAGCATAGCCTCTGAAACAGCGCTAGCGTTGGCATCATTTTCAACTACCACAGGTGCATGGATGATTTTTTCTACATCGGCTTGAATAGGTACGTTTTTCCAGGGTAAATTACCGAAAACTAACCCAGTGGCGTGTTGGCGTACACCATGAGTGCGGTCTATTTTTCCTGGTAATGCAATACCACCCGCCCGAAAATCCTTTGTTTGCAGGCTAGTCACGACTTTGGTTAGTTTGCTTACGAAAGCAGAGTAGTTTTTAGGAGTGGGGAATTTTACGGACTCGGTAATGACACCTTTATCCGTTAAGCTGGCTACCAACGTCTTTGTGCCGCCTACATCAACCCCCAAATACATAGCTTTAGTATACTGCAAAAATACAAACCGTAATCTATTTTCCTGTACACTTCACCGTCGAGGTTTATTTATAAGAGGGACAGCGGGTATGCCTAGAGGCATACAACACTGTATTTAGTAAAAAGCGAGCTTTGCTTTACCTCCGTTACTCTGATATAATACAAGTAATCTTTCAAACTTTAGTCTCTTTGCTGTGTGCATAGTAAAGTTTGTCGGAAATACATCAATAAGGAGGCATGGAGATACATGTCAAAAACAATTTTATCAATGGACGAATTATTAGCTGCGAGTGAAGTTAAGCAACTTGAGGCTGGTGATGTCGTGGAGGGTGTAATCGCAAGCGTAAAAAAGCACGAGGTCTGGATTGACCTTGGAGCACGCGGTTCGGGTATTGTAGTACGGCGAGAAATCGGTCATGGCCAGCAGCTCGAAGTCGGCGGGACTGTAACAGTAAGTGTGGTCGATCCAGAGATGGATGAAGGCTACGCCTTACTTAGTATGAAGCGTGCGGCTAAAGACCGCGGTTGGGATGAGCTACAGCGTGTATTTGACGCCCAAGAGATTATTGAAATTAGTCCGTATGATGCCAACAGAGGCGGCTTACTTGTAGAGCTTGAAGGTATTCGTGGATTTTTGCCAGTATCCCAATTAGCTGCGGGACATTATCCGCGCGTGTCAGGTGCAGATAAGGACGAAATCCTTCAAAAACTTCATGCGCTTGTCAATAAACCAATCCGGGCACGTATTTTAGATGTCAGCCGTAAGGATAATAAGCTTATCTTCTCTGAAAAGGAGGCTGTTAAGGATGACATGCAAGCCCGTTTTGCAGAGTTAAAGATTGGCGATGAAGTAGAAGGGGTGGTAACCGGTGTTATAGATTTTGGTGCTTTCGTGAATGTCGATGGTATCGAAGGACTTATTCATATCTCAGAAATTTCATGGGAGCGTGTTGAGGATCCACGTAAATACATTAAGGTTGGTGAGACAGTAAAAGCGAAAATCATTGCTATTGATAAAGACCGCCTCAGCTTAAGTCTTAAGCAGATGACTGAAGATCCTTGGCTTAAGGAAGTAAAAGCATTTAAAAAAGGTGACTCAGTAGAAGGTAAAATTACTCGCATCACGCCATTCGGTGCTTTTGTGCAACTTTCCCCTGCAGTAGAAGCACTAGTTCACGTAAGTGAAATGAGTGACGATGAAGCCGTTGATCCGGAAAAGATTTTCCAGCTCAATGAAAAGAAGCAGTTTAAAGTGCTGGATATTGACTCAGAAGCCCGCAAGATAGCACTGAGTCTTAAGAGTGCAAAGAAATAATTATGCGTACATAGGCGTATCGCCAGCACAGCCTGGCAGAAAGGAGAGTCGATATGGCAACAACCATCGAAATTAGTGACATGATAACCGTCGGCTCTCTAGCCGAACAGTTGAAGTTGCCGGTAAGTCGAATCATTACCGAACTTATGAAGTCCGGGGTCATGGCTACAGTAAACGAACGCATTGACTTTGATACGGCTCAAATTATTGTAGAAGAACTAGGTCTGGATATTGAACTTACTAAAAAAACTGATGACCTACTAATGCCACTTCGTCAGAAAAAAACGGTAACTGAACACAGCGAAATACGTCCACCCGTAGTAGCTGTCATGGGGCATGTTGATCACGGCAAGACAAGTTTACTTGACGCCATTCGAGGGGCTGAGGTAGTGAAACAAGAGGCTGGAGGGATCACCCAGCATATTTCTGCTTATCAAATAGAGCGCAATAAACGCGCGATTACTTTTTTAGATACGCCGGGACACGAGGCGTTTGCGGCCATCCGCGAACATGGAGCACTGCTTACCGATATAGTAGTAATTGTTGTCGCTGCTGACGATGGCGTAAAACCCCAGACAGTAGAAGCTATACGATTCGCCACTAAGGCTGGTGCTCGGATTATTGTAGCCATTAATAAAATGGACAAAGAGGGGGCTAATCCAAATCAAGTGAAACAGCAGCTGTCGGAGCATAATCTTTTGGTCGAAGAATGGGGAGGGGACATTGTAGCGGTAGAAGTTTCAGCTAAGACAAATAAAGGTATTGATCAGTTGCTTGACATGATTTTATTAGTGGCTGATGTAGAAGATCTTCGTGCCGATGCTGATGTACCGGCTAGTGGTTTAATTATTGAAGCACACGTAGAACAGGGGCGTGGTTCTTTGGCGCGTGCTCTAGTTGAGTCAGGTACACTACGCAAGGGTCAGTTTATCGTCGCGGGTGGTACCTACGCAAAAATTAGAACGCTAGAAGATTCTTATGGCAAGGCTATTACAAAAGCTACACCTTCAACCCCTGTAACGATTACAGGCTTTAAGGCTTTACCTGAGTTTGGTGATGAATTTAAAGTAGCAGAAAGCGAGAAAGAAGCTCGTAAATTAGCGGAACAGGTAGACATTACTCGACGTAGTAAAGGAGGCAGTCAAGATATTACAGGCGGTGAATTGATACGGCTTATAAATCGCAGCAACAAACTCCAAGAGCTTAACATTATACTCAAGGCCGATGTACAAGGCTCACTAACTTCTGTGTCTGATAGCTTGAAAGCATTGGATACCGAGGAGGTCGCTACGCGTATAGTAAAATCAGGAGTCGGAATTATTAATGAGAGCGACGTACACTTGGCTCAAACCAGCAATGCTATCATTTACGGTTTTCACATAGATGCTCCTACCAATATTCGGCGTATCGCGTCTCGTGATAGTGTACAAATTCGTCTCTATAAAGTAATCTATGAACTGATTGACGATGTACGCGATGAATTAAGCAAACTCCTTGCTCCAGAGATTGTTGAAACCGAGACGGGTCGGCTGGTGGTGCGAGCCATTTTTAAAACTACAAAGACTGAGATAATCTGTGGCGGAGAAGTTACGAAGGGTAAGCTAATGGCACCTGCATTTGCCCGTGTTGTTAGAGATTCAGAAACACTTGCAGAGGTAAAAATAATTAATTTAAAACGTGGTCCCCAGGATGCCAAAGAAGTACTTGAAGGTGAAATGTGCGGTGTGGGTCTGGAGACAACTCCCAAGCTAGAGTTACAAGAAGGAGATCGCTTAGAAGTATTTACGCGTGAAACGGTTGCTCGAAGTTTGTAATAAGGATACTATGATACTATGGCATTAAAGTTAGACAACAACTTACTCGAACAAATTGGACTTGGTACTTTGCCAGCTGAAGAAAAGAAAAAAATGTTGGCGCATATCTATGAAACCTTAGAAATGCGTGTGGGCGTGCGACTAGCTGAGCAAATGACGGACCAACAATTAGATGAGTTTGAAGCTTTTATTAACAAAAACGACGAAGCTGGTGCGTTACGCTGGCTTGAAACAACTTTTCCTTCGTATAAAGAAGTAGTAGCTGACGAATTTGAAAAACTAAAGAACGAGATCCGTCAAGTAGCTCCACAAATCGTTGCTGAATCGCAGGCGGCAGCTCAAGCACCTCAGCCTGACCAGCAACCTCCTCAGGCGCCCCCAGCAGCGTAGGAATTATTTGATTCGATTGCCATAACCGGCTAAAAATGCCTGTACTCTCATGTCACGTTTGCCGGCAGGTTTAAGGGTGAGGATTTCTAGACTATCTTTACCACAAGATACAAAAAGTTGCTTGCTTTCAACCCAAAATTTTCCACATGGTTCAATCTGTTTTTTAACTACTTTTGCTGAGGTAATTACAACGCTTAAATCATTTATCATAGTCTGACTTTTTGGCCATTCAATATAGGCGCGGACTTCACGTTCAATTTGATTGGCTGGTTTATCCCAGTTTATAACCCCATCTTCTTTTACAAGTTTCCGAGAATAAGACGGTTTCCCGGAATACAACGAGACTGATTCTTGTGGTACAGGTTGAGCTGCATCTTCTAGCCATAGTGGAAGGATCTGTTTTATGCTTTGATTGCTAAGCTCAATCAAACTTACTGTTAAAGAAGAAGTTGTTTCATCTGGCTCTATATCGTAAGCAGCTTGGGCAAGCAGAGGACCTTCGTCCATAGCCTCTACTAGCAACATGAGGCTCACACCAGTTTGTCTCTGCCCGCTTAAAATTGAGAAAGTGATAGGGTCGGCACCACGCCATTGTGGGAGCAAAGAGAAGTGGCTATTTACAATTCCCTTCGGAAAGTAGTTTATAACCGCTTGAGAGACAATAATTCCGAAATCTATAAGAATCGCCACCGGGCTGATAAAATTTGTATCTGTAAAAAGGTGATCTAGTTCTATTTTGCTGTTTACGGCATAGGCTGGCGCATCCGTAATGGCTGACATCTCTGACAGAGTAGAAGGCTTTGTTATAACAGCTTCTATAGTGAAGTCTTGGGCAAGCAGGGCAAGTGACTTAGCAGCAACCGGGCCGCTACCAAAGAATACTATTTTCTCTAATTTCTTTATCATAATTGAGTTGCTCTAACTTACCGTCCTCACCGAGTCTAAAAAATGCATCGGCGTTATTCTTGATGTGATCTATGAAAACAATACCATTTGTATGGTCAATTTCGTGCTGGAAGATACGAGCCAAAAATCCTTCAGCAGTTACACGAAATTCACGGCCTTTGACGTCAAGAGCCTTTACCTTAACTTTGGTATGTCTCGGCACTTTTCCGTAGATGTCTTTGATACTCAGACAGCCCTCATAGTCTTCTTCAATAGCACCTTCGTACTTCGTAATAATGGGATTAATAAATACCGTGAAAGTGTGATCTTCTTTGTTTTCAAAGTTATTACGAATCACCACGATACGCAACAAGCTGTCTATCTGTACTGCTGCAAGTGCAACACCTACTTCGTGTGCACGACTTTCTTCCCAAGAAATCGTTGCGCCCTGCATATCTTTGATAATTGTTTTTACGTCATCTGTTATAAGACCGACTTTTTGAGACCGTTTACGGAGGTGGGGATTGGGCAGAGTAATGATATCATCTTTCGTCATTACAGGTAGTATACATTACAGGGGTAGAATGCCAAAAAACTCTAGAGAAGATTGATGGGGTCAATATCATATGACCAATCACTCGGAAGTAACTTAATTACTTTTAGTAATTCGCCTCGTTCTTTGCTTTTTAATATCAATTGCCACACGTACTTATTTTGTACTTTTTCGTGGAAGGCCGGTGCTGGGCCATCAATGACAATACGAAGTCCTTCATCTTTAAGAATTGCTGCGAATTTTTCGGCGTTAGCCTGTGCTGAAGTAGATTTTACTCGCTTGCAGCTTACTTTCAAAAGGTAGCAAAAAGGTGGAAATAAAAACGTCTTACGCTCATCAAGTTCAGTCTGGTAAAATGTTTTCCATTGTCTTTCGGCGGCTGCCTGTATTGTGGGACTGTCTGGCGAGTAAGTCTGAATAACTGCTGACGTCTCCGTAGCTTGGCTGCTACGCCCTACGCGTCCTATAACTTGATAGAGTAGCTGATAGGTACGTTCCTGGGCTGTAAAATCTGGTACGTACATGCTAGCGTCTGCATTAATCACGCCAGCCAGGCCCAGCTTTGGAAGATCAAGGCCTTTAGCAAGTATTTGGGTGCCTACCAAAATATCAATATTCCCGGCACGAACATCACTGTACAGTTCGTGCATATGTTCACCCTTTTTATTGTCGGTATCAAAACGCTCAATACGAGCTGCTGGAAATATTTTTTTCACTTCAGAGGCAACGGCTTTAGTACCGATACTCTTTAAAATTATATTAGTGGCCTTGCACATGGGACACGAAGACACTGCTTGTTGAGAAATACCGCACGTATGACAGCGGAGCACATGGGTATCTTGATGATAAGTTAAGGGGAGATCGCAGTGGGGGCATGCAGCTTGCCAGCCGCAGTTTTCGCATAATACAATTCGAGCAGTACCACGACGATTGATAAATAGTAAAATTTGTTTTTTTTCGGCCAAGGTTTTTTCCATGCTTTTTAAAAGACAAATAGATAAATGAGGACTTCTGCTAAGCTGTGTCTTATCACGCATATCAACGATGGTCGCATTTTGCCGAGCTGTGTTTACCCCAATAGCGTCAAGCTGTAAGATGGGTCGTTGGCGTGTCGTCGCAATAAAATAGTCGCTTACTGATGGCGTGGCAGATCCCAGAATAACCTGAGCTTTATGAAATTCTGCTAATTTGCTCGCAATGCGAGCAGCGTGATAATGGGGAGCATTCTCTTGTTTATAGGTAACTTCATGTGATTCATCAACCACTATGAGACCTACGTTGGCAAACGGAGTAAATAAGGCCGAGCGGGGACCGATCACAATATAAGGTTGTTTGGCTGTAAGAAGCTGGAGCCAAATATTGCGACGCGTTGCTTCGCTGAGCTGAGAGTGGAGAATAATGAGCTGTTTTTTGTCAAAAGATTTTTCAAACTCATGGGCCAGTTGGGAAGTCAGGCTAATCTCTGGTGTGAGGATGATACAAGATTTAGAACTGAGTAAAGATTTTTGTGCAAGCTCAATATAGAAACGGGTTTTACCGCTGCCAGTTTCCCCGTGAACCAAAAATGAGCCCGGAGTCTGTATGGCTTCTAGGGCTTCTCGCTGACTAGAGCTTAGCGGAGGTAATGATGGAAAGTTGGGTGAAGAGAAGGATTCATCTTGAGGTAGTTTAAGAGTTTTCGGAAAATGGGTTGGCAAAAATAGTTGCGCAGTAATGCCTAAGGGACTTGGATAGTATGTTCGCATCCAAGCAAAGAGCTGCAAAGAGGCTACTGGTAAAGGAGGTAGGGTGGGTTCAAGTAATCGCAACTCTTTTGCACTAAACGGCGGTTTTGTAGTTTCCTCGACAATAAAACCATAAACCTCGCTGTGCTGGAGGGGTACTACTACAAGGGCTCCAAGTTTCACTGAGCGAGGTGAGACATACGTTAGCAGCTCGTCTCCGTGGTATTTTGCTGTTGCTACTGCAACGTTGTAATAGCGCATACTCTAATTATAGAAGATGCTCACCAAGAATTCTTAAATATTACTAAAACTAACTCTTGAAAAGCCACACGTCACGCGCTATACTATCTTTACGTTGTTTGAATAACAATAAAGAAGCTTATGTTAGACGTATTTATTACTTCTCGAGTCCGTAGAAAGATCGTTGTGATCTATGCTAAATATCCGGATTTTAAGACGCATGTTCGCGGTCTTGCCAAACTCATCAAAGAAGATGCGGGCAATATTCAGCGTGAACTCAAACGTTTAGAAAAAGTCGGTTTTTTGATCTCTGAGCGCCAAGGTAACACTAAAATTTATCACACCAATAAGCAATTTCTTATTTTTAAAGAGCTACAAAGTATAGTATTGAAGTCTCAAAAAACAAGTCAGAAAAAAGCAAATCAATTATAGGTTGCCATATAGCACTTTGGTATTGCAAAATTATCTCTGTTACCGTACAATAGCTACCGATGATACAAGTAACACGTAAAGATTCCAAGGAATCATTAGAAAATTTGCTGCGCCGCTTTAATCGTAAGGTTCAGCAGGCTGGTTCTTTGGCTGTAGTTAAACAAAATCAGTATTTTGAAAAACCTATCAGCAAACGAGAGCGTCGTGAACGCGCAATAATTCGCCAAGAGCGCAAAGCTCAAAAGCTAAAGAAAATTAAGCTTGGCCAACGATAAAAATGATACAAGACCAAATCACCAAAGACCTGAAGAAGGCCTTGCTAGGAGGTGATAAGGTTGCGGCTACAGTTCTACGAGGGCTAAAAAGTACTATAGGCTACGCCGAAGTGGCAGCCGGCAAGCGCGAAACGGGACTAGAAGATGTCGAAATTATTGCTCTCTTCCAAAAAGAGGTCAAAAAACGCCAAGAAAGTGCAGATCTTTATATAAAAGCTGGTGATCAAGAGCGAGCTGATAAAGAACTTGCTGAAAAGAAAATCATAGAAACATACCTACCCGCACGCCTAACTGAGGATGAGATTGCGAAGCATGTTGACGCCGTTATCGCCGAGTTAGGTGTAGTTGACAGCAAATCAATGGGGCAAGTCATAGCTACCGTAAAAACCCGAACCCAAGGGGCTGCAGATGGTGCAATTATCGCTCACATTACAAAGGAGCGACTCGGAGCTTAAGGTATGATCCTCTTTTTTGGTCCTCCCGGTTCAGGCAAAAGTGTACAAGGCGAAATGCTTGTAAAACGCAATGCTTGGCAGTGGCTTTCAACAGGACAGCTATTCCGCGATTCCACAAACCCGGAAATACATAAACGACTGGCTACTGGCGAGCTTATTGACGATGAGCTTACTAATCAGGTGCTGGCCGAAGCTCTCCAAAGTATCAGCGTCGATAAAATAGTTGTATTGGACGGCTATCCTCGTAATATTGATCAAGCGAGATGGCTCGTAGAAAATCTACCAAAACATAAGAGGACTATAGATTGTGTCGTTGAATTTACTGTTCCTGAAGAAGAATTGATAAAGCGGTTAAGCGATCGGGGGCGCGCTGAAGATATCCGAGAAGTTATTGAGCGGAGGCTTGCTATTTACCACGAAAAGACCACTCCGGTGCTTGACTTTCTGAAAAGCCAATCAATTCCTGTGTTGCCAATAAATGGAGTGGGTTCTGTTGAAACGGTGCATGGTCAAATTCAGGATGCCGTTGCAGCATGTTTACACAAGTAAAGACCATTAGCGAAATAGAGGCGATGCGCGAGGGCGGACGGATGTTGGCCACTGTACTTGCTCAATTAAGTAAGATAGTTGAGCCGGGACAACCGACAAAGTATTTAGCAAAAGTTGCCGCTAATGAACTAAAGGCTTTGGGTGGCAAGCCAGCCTTTCTGGGCTACCATGGCTTTCCAGATGTTATATGTATTTCACTTAACGACGAAGTAGTCCATGGTATACCGCGCACAGATAAGGTTATTGCGCAAGGAGATTTGGTCGGATTAGATTTTGGGGTAAGTTATCGTGGTATGATTACAGACTCAGCTGTGACGGTTATTGCAGGCACTCCCTTAAAGTCTGAGCACGCCGCGCTCATAGAAGTTACAAAAGAGTCTTTATATGCAGGAATAAAGCAAGTAAAGGATGGCGTTCAAACTGAAGATATCGGTTGTGCTATCCAACGTGTCCTCGACACCCATGGCTACGGCATAGTACGAGACTTGGTGGGGCATGGTGTGGGTCATCACGTTCATGAAGAGCCGAATATACCAAATTATGGCAATAAAGGGCGAGGTGAGCGGCTGCAAGCAGGTATGACTATTGCCATTGAGCCCATGGCCACATTGGGTAGTCATGAAGTTTCTACAGACGACGACAACTGGACTATACGTACAGCTGATGGATCACAAGCTGCCCACTTTGAGCACACAGTTCTTATTACTACAAATGGCTACGAGATACTCACTAAGCTGTAAGAGAAAACTTGCCTCACCTAAACCATAGGCGGTATACTGCGAATATGCGCGATTCGGCCTCGACATATTATGTAGGCTTAGATGTTGGTACGGCTTATGTCCGTTGTGTTGTTGGTATACTTGATCAGCAATCCACAACGGGGAGACCGTCAATCATCGGGCACGGTATAGCTCCAAACCTTGGTATGCGCAAAGGCGCAGTAGTGCATATTGACGATACTGCTGAAGCCATTGCTCATGCTGTAACCGAAGCTGAGCGTATTTCAGGTAAGCAAATCAAAGAAGCAGTTGTAAACGTGAACGGTACTCATATTGCAAGCTTAGATTCTAAAGGTGTTATAGCAATCAGTACAGCTAACCGTAAGATTACCCCTCAGGATAGACTGCGAGTTGAGGAAGCGGCTACAATTATTCAAATACCTGCAAATCGTGAAATTATTCAGGCTTTTACTAAAAACTACTCAGTTGATGGACAGCACAATATTAAAGACCCGGTTGGCATGCAAGGAGTACGATTAGAGGCTGACATGCATCTAGTCACCGCAGCAACTCCTAATGTACATAGTTTGGATTTAGCCTTAGAAAAGGCACAGATTACTCCTTCTCATCACACTATTTCGGGGTTGGCCGCTGCTGAAGCTGTCCTGAATCGCCAGCAAAAAGAAGTAGGCACAGTAGTTGTAGATATCGGAGCCGGTACAACAAACCTTGTGATTATAGAAGATGGGGAAATCCAGCATGTCGCCGTGTTGCCTATAGGAGGTATCAATGTGACCAACGACTTGGCTATCGGACTACAGACAGATCTTGATGTTGCAGAAATGGTTAAAGTGCGCTTTGGTGATTTTCTTAAAAAACAAACTATAAAGATAGCAGCCGAAAAAGAAGAGCATGTCTTTGAGGTAGACAAAATCCGCATGATAGTTGAAGCTCGCGTAGAAGAATTATTTGAATACGTAGATAAAGAGCTTCATAAAATCCATCGTTCACGCAAGCTGCCTGGTGGCGTAGTTATTGTCGGAGGCAGCGCTAAACTACCGGGAGTTGCTCAGGTAGCTAAGGAAAGGCTTGAGTTGGCAGCACGTATAGGTACGCTTCGTGATGTGAATGGGCTCTCAGATACTATTAATGACCCATCTTTTTATACAGCGGCAGGACTTATGATACTTGATATGTTCCTCGGTGGAGAAGATAAAGAGTCATTGGATTATTCAGGGGGCGGTAATCCGCTAAGTATGATTGATACGTTGTGGCGCAAGTTTAAGCGCTAGAATTATTTATGTACTCGACGTATTTTTGTGAAATTATGGGCGCATAAATTTATTGAACTTATAAGACCGAGTAAGGTATACTTTGGAGTATTAGGTCATGAAGATGAGGAACGGTAAAAGAATATGCCACAAGTTGCACCAGCTATAGAAACATTTGCACAGATCAAGGTAGTAGGCGTCGGTGGGGCTGGCGGTGCTGCCGTGAACCGTATGGTCCAATCTGGAGTAGAGGGGGTAGAGTTTATAGCAATCAATACCGATGCCCAAGCTCTTCATCATTCTTTGGCGCATACCAAAATTCATATCGGCAAAGATGAAACTCGTGGCCTGGGTGCAGGCGCTGATCCTGTTATCGGCCAAAAAGCCGCAGAAGAATCAACGGATGAAATTAAGAAGGCGCTCGAGGGTGCTGATATGGTCTTCATCACTATTGGCGCAGGTGGCGGTACAGGTAGTGGTGCTGGTCACGTCGTTGCCAAAACCGCAAAAGAAATGGGCATACTCGTTGTAGGATTTGCTACAAAGCCTTTTGCCTTTGAAGGTGAAAAACGTCGCAAGAACGCTGATTTTGCAATTGATAAACTTCGGAAAGTAGTAGACACACTTATTGTTATCCCGAATGACCGATTATTACAAACCATTGATCGACAAACACCACTTCTTGAAGCTTTTAAGGTAGCTGATGACGTATTGCGGCAAGGGGTACAAGGGATTTCAGATCTTATAACTGTACACGGTCTTATTAATCTCGACTTTGCCGATGTGAAAACTGTTATGGCAAATGCCGGCTCGGCACTTATGGGTATTGGGCGAGCGAGTGGCGAGGATCGTGCAGTTAACGCTGCTCAGCAAGCTATAGATTCACCGCTCCTAGAGGTTTCTATAGACGGTGCGCGCGGTATTCTCTTTAACGTTATTGGTGGCAACGACCTTTCAATGCACGAAATTAATACTGCCGCAGAAACTATAACTAATGCTGCAGACACTGACGCGAATATTATTTTTGGAGCTACCATTAATCCTGAACTCGAAGGCGAAGTTATTGTGACCGTAGTTGCAACTGGCTTTGACGCTTCTTACTTCGCGGGCCGTACAAGTGAGTCAGGTGCTGAAGCCTCCGAAGGCTTAGGTTCTGACTCCTCTCGCGCTGCACCAGTCGCTGCAACTGATATAGCAGATATCGATCTTTCTTTGGGTGATAGTGATACACAAAGCACTGAAATCAACGGAAGCTTTACTGATGAGGATGCAAATACCCCCAACATGTGGACCATTGAGGATACTGAAGCTAACGGAAACAACGATACAGACGAGGAAAAACCTACGAATGATGTCTTCGTCAGTGATCACGATACAGAAGAGCAGCTTGATCAACCTTCGTTCTTACGCCGCTTAACTCGTCGTAACAAAGATACAGAAAAACCTGACAACAAAGAGTAATACAAGAGTAAAAAGGCCAATAACGTACTAAATAGTACAGCACTATTTCCATTGCAACACGCTATACATGGGGGTATGATATAGAGAGTATGCGCTAGATGTATAGCTTTCAGCGCTTGTACATTCACTAAAAAGGAGGATTAATAACATATGAAGTGTAGTCAATGCCACCAGGTTGACACCAAAGTTATTGAGTCTCGAGATGTAACTGATGGACAAGCGATACGTAGGCGTAGAGAGTGCTGCAAATGTGGATATCGTTTTACGACCTATGAGCGTGTGGAACGTCCTCAACTAATCGTTATAAAGAATAGCGGCTCACGCGAACTCTTTAGCAGAGATAAACTGCTTGCAGGCCTGTATAGGGCTTGCGAAAAGACATCTGTAACGACCCTACAACTGGAAAAGGTAGCAGCAGTAGTTGAACAGGACTTATACCAGAGTGGTGAATCCGAAGTTACGTCTCTGAAAATAGGCAACTTGGTTATGGACCAATTAGCCGGACTCAACGAAGTAGCGTATGTGCGATTTGCGAGTGTGTATCGGAGATTTACCGATATAGCTGGCTTCGAGAAAGAACTTTCGCAGATCAAACGGCGCAAAACTATTGAGCACGTCAAAGTCTAGATTCCTTTGACGGCTCCCCCCGACCTTCAACTTGTTGTAAATATCGGTTTGTATTTTTTATAGGTCGAGTTTATAACTAATACTGTACAAGTTGTGCGTGAAGCTCGAGGGGAGCTTGCCTTAACCGTGAGGGGATAAGGAGAACTCTAACAAATACTATAAAATTTAATAAAAATCGCCCAAAAACAGGCGAAAAAGTGAGGGTATTATGGGACAACAAACGACAAGCCTAGGGGTTAGGCGACTATTCACTGACCCTAAATCAAAAGCATACGATAAACTAAAGTGGGTTAAGCGACACTCTCTTATTAAAAATCCGGCTACGGGAGACGTTGTCTTTGAACAAAAAGATGTAGGATTTCCCGAGGGATGGTCTTTTAATGCCGTTAATATTGTTTCTCAAAAATACTTTGCTGGTACACCTGGTACATCAGACCGTGAAGGTTCGCTCAAGACTCTAATCAATCGGGTCGTTGATACAATTACTCGGGCAGGACAGCAAGAAGGTTATTTTAGCTCAGATGAAGAAGCAGAAACTTTTCGCGAAGAACTAAAGTATGTCCTCGCTACACAGCGTGCAGCTTATAATTCGCCGGTCTGGTTTAATATTGGTGTGCCTAGTCGTGCGCAGCAGGCAAGTGCCTGCTTTATTCTGGGTGTAGAAGATACTATGGCTTCTATTCTGAACTGGTATGTCGAAGAAGGTATGATTTTTAAAGGAGGCTCAGGAGCAGGTACTAACCTTAGTAACCTGCGCTCCTCAGTCGAAGGCTTAAGCTCAAGTGGTGGTAAGGCATCTGGCCCGGTCAGCTTTATGCGTGGGGCAGATGCAAGTGCCGGCACAATCAAGAGCGGTGGCAAGACCCGTCGAGCCGCAAAGATGGTTATTTTAAATGCTGACCACCCAGATATAGAAGAGTTTATTTGGGCCAAAGAACGAGAAGAGCAAAAAGCACGCGTATTACAAGAAGCAGGTTTTGACATGAGTCTTAATGGCCGGGATTCATTCAGCGTACAATATCAAAACGCTAATAATTCTGTTCGTGTAACTGACGATTTTATGCAGGCTGTGGTAAATGACGATGATTGGACGCTCAACGGAGTTATCACTGGCAAGCCCATTAAGAAAATGAAAGCGCGCGATCTGTTCCGCCAAATTTCCCAAGCGGCGTGGGCTTGTGCTGATCCGGGTATGCAGTTTGATACTACTATCAATCACTGGCACACCACGCCAAATGCTGGGCGCATTAACGGGTCTAACCCATGTAGTGAGTATATGCACTTGGATAACTCTGCCTGTAATCTGGCTTCTATTAATCTTCTGAAGTTTTTGAATGACGATAATACGTTTGACATTGAAGCCTTTAAACATACAGTTGAACTTGTCTTCACTGGCCAAGAAATACTTGTCGGCTACTCAGCATATCCTACAAAGAATATCGATAAGAACGCTCGCGCATATCGTGAGCTCGGTCTCGGCTATGCCAATTTAGGCGCCTTGCTTATGGCGCAGGGATTGCCATATGATTCCGAAGAAGGACGCGCCCAAGCAGCCGCTGTCACTGCTCTTATGACAGGACATGCATATGCTACTAGCGCTAAGCTTGCTCGTATTGTAGGGCCATTTGCTGGCTACCATAAAGATCGTGAAGGAATGAATAGGGTACTGCGCTTACATCGCGAAGCAGTGTCAAATATTAATGCTGCATACGTTGCGGAAGATCTACTGAGCGCTGCTGCAACTGCTTGGGATGAGGCCGTTGAAGGCAGTGAACAGTACGGGGTCCGAAACTCCCAAGCTACCGTTATAGCTCCAACTGGTACAGTCGCGCTTATGATGGACTGTGATACTACTGGTGTTGAGCCGGACTTTAGCTTGGTCAAGCACAAAGTTTTAGTGGGTGGTGGTGCCATGGCTATTGTGAATCAGACTGTGCCTCGTGCACTGAAGACTCTAGGTTATACCAAAGAGCAGAGTAATAAGATAGTTGACTACATTCATGACAACACAACGGTAGTGGGTGCGCCCGGGCTTAAAAAAGAACATTACGATGTATTTGCTTGTGCAGTTGGTGATAATGCTATTCACTACCTTGGACACGTAAAGATGATGGGAGCTATACAGCCCTTTATCTCGGGAGCCATTTCTAAAACAGTGAATATGCCAGAGCAAGCAACAGTTGAAGAAGTAGAGCAGTTACATATTGATGCCTGGAAACTTGGAATAAAGGCAGTCGCAATCTACCGCGATAACTGTAAAGTAGCGCAACCACTATCTGCTAAGAAAAAGAAACAAGAAGAGCCACAATCTCAAGTTACTTCAGTGGCAGTTGCTAGCGCCATGGAGGATAAGATTGTAGTTAAAGGTGCTGTACGCCGACTACTGCCACAAAAGCGTACAAGTCAAACCTATAAATTCCACATTGCTGACTTAAAGGGATTCTTCACGGTAAGCGAATACGAAGATGGAACTCCAGGCGAGCTTTTCATAAACGTTGCAAAACAAGGCTCGACTTTGTCAGGACTTATGGATTCGTTCGCTATCTCAGTAAGTCATGGTTTGCAGTATGGCGTACCCCTTAAGAGCTACGTTAAAACCCTAATGGGTACAAGTTTTGCGCCATCTGGCATTACCGATGACAAAGATATTCGTACTGCTAGCTCACTTACGGATTATATCTTCCGACGGCTTGCGCTTGACTATCTTTCGTTTGATGATCGCTTAGAGCTTGGCCTTGCATCTATTGAAGATATGCCAGAAGACCAAACAAGCTTACTAACTGATGACCAGTCAGTATCGGGACAACAAGTGGCTAAGGTAGTTGATACTTCACAGACTGCTGGCGAAGAGCCAAAAATAACAGTGCAAGATAATGAACCATCTGTATTATCATCATCTGATAAGACAACTAAGAAAGATGACAGTGCGCCACTTTGTTATAGCTGTGGCAACCAAACGCAGCGAGCGGGCAGCTGCTACGTCTGTACCAGCTGCGGCAGTACAACCGGCTGTTCTTGAGACAACTATAAGCTTTCTCATCATGCGAGGCAGTGAATAAAATTCACAGCTTCGGCTGCTCTTCCCGGGAAGTTGCACTAAAATACCTCGGAGTAAATCCGAGGTATTTTAGCTGTTTAATAATGATTTTTTCCTGTGGTATGATTGAGGTAATGAAACTGCTTATCTTTTATAGGCCAAATAGTGAACATGCACGCTCTGTGGAGACATTTGTGCACGATTTTCAAAAACAATATAATCCTGAAGCTAAAATGGAAATCCTAGATCTTGACACACGTGATGGAGCGGCTATGGCGTCTTTATACGACGTGCTGCAATATCCTGCGTTTTTAGTAACAGCTGACGACGGTATTTTAGTTAGAGCTTGGGAGGGCAATGAATTGCCACTCATGAGAGACGTTGCTAGTTATCTCCATTGATTGTCTGTTTGATTTGCGTGAGGTATAATTACATAGTTACATGTATCTTTACCTTGGTAGAGTGAGCGGCTATCAACCGCGAATGCAGCAGGAAGAAATCGAGAACGTATCGAGACTAGAACCTGACGGGCAGCCCGTAATAGCGAATAAGCAAGCGCCGAGAGAATCACTTCTTTTGGAAGTCAGATGGTACCGCCCCCAGGGGTTCTGACATTCAAAAGAGGTGATTTTGTTATAAGGAGACAAAATGAAATACAAAGCAGGAACAAGGCGTAAAGCTATCGAGTATGAAAAAGATCTAGTGAAACAGTGGAAGCAAAATAAGACTTTTGAAAAGTCCGTTGCGTTGCGACCCAAAGCGAACTCTTATGTATTTTATGATGGCCCACCATTTATTACAGGCGTACCGCATCATGGTACACTCCTTAGTTCTATTGTGAAGGACGTTATCCCGCGCTACCAGACGATGAAAGGCAAACGTGTAGAACGAGTATGGGGATGGGACTGCCATGGCTTACCAGCTGAAGTATTTACCGAGAAAAAGCTGGGTATTACCGACCGACGAGATATTGGCACCAAAGTCAGCCTTACAGAGTACATCACCACTTGTCGTGACAATATGGTACAAACTGGCAATTTGTGGGAAGACACCATAGACCGTATAGGTCGCTGGGTAGACTTCAAGGGTGCTTACAAAACCATGGACAAAGAGTTTATGGAAAGTGTTTGGTGGGCCTTTAAGCAGCTCTACGATAAGGGCAAAATTTACGAAGGCGAAAAAGTACTCATGTATTGTATACGTGACGCTACACCGATTTCTAAAGCCGAAGTGGCTATGGACAACTCCTATCAAGACGTAACAGACCCCTCAGTTTACGTGAAGTTTAAGCTTGCAGATAGTGATGGCTATCTATTAGTTTGGACGACTATGGCATGGACGTTACTTGCCACTACAGGCTTGGCTGTTAACAAGAAAGCTACCTATGTAGAAGTTGCGGTTGATGGTGAGAAATATATATTGGCCAAGGACTTGCTTGCACAAACTTTTACTGACGAACGTCACCAGCCAATTCCATACAAAGTCACACGAGAATTTAAGGGTGAAGAGCTATTAGGTCTTGCTTATGAACCCATTTTCCGTAACTGGGGCAAAACTGCACATAAAGTACACCACGGTGATTTTGTGAGTACAGAGGAAGGTACCGGTATTGTTTCTCAGGCTCCAGCCTATGGTGAGGAAGACTATGCGCTTGCACGTAAAGAAGACTTTCCTGTAGGTGCCATCATTGACGACAGCGGCATTATAACCGAGGATAGTGATTGGCAAGGTATGAGCTTATGGGACGCTAATAAGCCAATGGCAAAAATGCTTTATGAACGCAGAATCGTTTGGAAAATTGACTATATACGTCATAGCTATCCACACTGTCACCGCTGCGGCACAAAGTTAATTTACCGAGCACATCCAAGTTGGTTTATGGATATTGGTGGTCAGCGGCAAGAAATGCTTGAGCAGAACGGTAATATAAACTGGTTTCCAGCACATATCAAGAATGGTCGTTCTGCTAAAACTATGCAGAGTGCGCCGGACTGGAACTTGAGCCGAGATCGCTTCTGGGCGACTGCCATGCCAGTATGGAAGGGCATTGATAAGGACGGCAAAGAGCAAGTCAAGGTTATTGGTAGCTATGCCGAACTCAAGGAGTTAAGCGGCGTAGAGCTAGATGATTATCACAGACCATGGGTAGATGATGTAACATTTACAATTAATGACGTCAAGTATAAGCGTATTGATAAGGTTTTGGACTGTTGGTTCGAGAGCGGCAGTATGCCGTTTGCACAATTTCATTATCCGTTTGAAAACGTTGAAAAGTTTGAACAAAATTTTCCTGGCGATTTTATTTCAGAATATGTTGGCCAGGTGCGTGCTTGGTTCTATTATATGCACGCAGTGAATGTTGGATTGTTTGATAAGAATGCCTTTAAAAACGTTATCGTTACGGGGACTTTAGCAGGCAACGATGGTCGCAAGATGAGCAAAAGCTACGGTAATTATACCGATCCGAATGAACTTATGGATCGATATTCAGCCGACGCACTAAGGTTCTTACTCTTATCAAGCCCTGTACTCAATGCAGAAGACTTCTCGCTTAACGACAAGGATGTGGCAGACGTATCTCGAAAGTTGAGCATGGTATGGAATATGTATGATTTCTTCACTATGTATGCCGAAGTCGATGGCTGGGAGTGGGACGGCAAACTGGAGGATCCTTCAAGTCTATGTAATAACGTACTCGATCAGTGGATCATTAGCCGAGTGCACCAGTTAATCCATGAAGTCGAAAGGCATATGGATCAGTATGACTTACCAAATGCCTTAAAGCCGATCATTCCGTTTATTGAGGATGCATCTAATTGGTACGTTCGCCGTTCACGTCGCCGTTTCTGGAAGACAGGTGACTACAATGACAAGGATGAAGCATATAAAACGCTTCATTACGTTTTGGTACGTTTATCACAAGCTCTGGCGCCATTTACACCATTCTTGGCCGAGGAGTTGTATCAAAAACTAACGGGGGGCGAGAGCGTTCATTTGCTTGATTGGCCAGAAGTGGGTCACGTCAATGAACTTGTAGTTGATGAAATGGTAGTGTTGCGCAAGTTAATTACCGGAGGCCTGGAATTACGGGCACGAGATGGAATTAAGGTACGACAACCTCTGCCAGCTGCAAAATTAGAGTGGTCTAAGCAGTTTAGTCAAGAGCTGCTTGAGATAGCTAAAGAAGAATTAAATGTCAAAAAAATTAATGTAGGAAAAGTTAAAGAGGGTCACTTGGGCATCACTCTCGATAAGAAGATTACGCCTGAACTTGCACGAGAAGGTATGGCTCGCGAAATCATTCGGCATATTCAGAGCGCTCGCAAGAAAGCTGGACTGAATGTCGATGACAGAATAGTATTCAATTTTACTACTGAGGATAAAGAACTGCAAAAGGCGCTTGATGAGCATATAAACACAATTGCCGGCGAAATACTCGGTAAACCTGGTAATAAAGCTGCACAATTTGACCACACAACGGAAATTTCAGTTGAAGGCAAAGAAGCAAAAATCAGTTTAAGCAAAGCAAAATAGGGGTCTATAACACTTTACAGATAAGACAAAATTTGGTATTATCTCTTGGTAACTAATTTTCTGGGAAGAAAGATATACATGAAAAAAGCAGTAATTAATACCGGTGGTAAGCAGTACCTTGTATCCGAAGGTGAAACCTTAATGGTTGAATCTCTAAAAACGGATGCAAAAAAGGTAGATTTTGATGCTCTGCTTCTAATTGACGGAGAAAAAATCCAGGTAGGTACCCCTTTGATAAAGGACGCAAAAGTCACTGCAGAAATTGTAAATGCCGAGGCTCGGGCCGACAAAGTAACGGCAATCCGTTACAAAGCGAAAAAACGAGTTCGCAAGGTGCGTGGTCATCGTCAGCATCAAGCTGAGATTAAGATTACAAAAATCGCCTAGTTTGAGCTTAATACGGAGCGATATAAAAATGAAGGCTGTGGAAAAATCAGCCTTCATTTTTTATTGTAGTGTATATCACTACGGCATTTAAATTAAAATTTATCCAGTATATATTTTTGTGTTCAGGTATAAATTAGACTAAATGGCATTATTTACAACAGTTAATATTTCCTGAGTCTTTAAAAATCTTTAATTTTAAGTCCAAAAAGTGTCTTGTTGTACCTCTTGAAAAACACCTTACAAAGCGTCATACTTAAAACAGTTTGTAAAAATACAAACAAAAACTGATCGCTTGCGATCATCAAAATTCCAAAATCAATACAAACACATGCCCCAAAAAACACTTCTCAGGCAAGTACTGTTTGGACGCACCCAAAGATACATTTGGTTGTGCCTATTCTTTGTGGCATTTTCTCTTTTGAATACGTTTTTTGCACAACCTCGCACAGCTGATGCAGCTACTAGCAGCACACTTAATTTTCAAGCTCGTCTTTTGCAAAGCTCAGGGGCACTCGTATCTGATGGGTACTACAATGTTGAGTTTAAGCTCTACAGTGCTAGTAGCGGCGGAACAGCCTCTTGGACAGAGACATACTATGACAGCAATGGTGTTACGGCTGGCAATGATAATCGAGTAAGGGTAGTAAATGGGTATTTAACGGTTAACTTGGGCTCACTTACTTCTTTCCCAAGCAATATTGACTGGGACCAAGACCAGTGGCTGACCATGAATATTGGCGGTATCACTCAAACAGCTAGTCCTACTTGGGACGGTGAGATGTCGCCTCGGCTGAAACTTACCGCTGTTCCTTATGCATTTAAGGCTGGGCAACTTGCTAAAAGAACCGGAGCTAACACCTCTACGTTAGATTTTGCTACCCAAACCGGAGCCAGAAGCATTTTGCTACCAGACGAATCCGGAACACTTTGTATTCAGAATAGTGCTAATTGTGGTTTTGCAGCATCTTCAAGCGTGACACTTCAGGGCGCTTATAACGGCGGTAATAGCATTTTAACTACCGATGGTAACAACTTGGGTATTACCCTCGCAAATACCACAACTGACCCGAACTTTTTAGTCAACATTGCCACTGGCTCCACCGGTGAATTCAAGGTTCAAAACAACGGTACCGATGTACTACAAATCGGCTCTGCCGGCCAATTGCAGCTTGATACCACAGGCTCAGGCGGAGGGTTGCTCATCGGTGGTGATACCAATTTGTATCGCTCAGCAACTAACGTCTTAAAGACAGATGATACCTTTGATGCTGCTGCTTTTAGTGCTGGCGGCGTTTCAGGCGCATCTACTACTTGTTCTGGTGGGCAGATGCTGCAAAACCAGGTAATTACGGGAGGTATAGTTACTGGCGGCTCATGTGTCAGCGGTGGTGCTTCTTCGCTTCAAGGCGCATACGATGGTGGTAACACTATTCTTACCACTGATGGGAACAATATAGGTATTACGCTAGCTAATACCTCTACTGATGCTAACTTTAATATCAACATTGCCACTGGCTCCACCGGTGAATTCAAGGTCCAAAACAACGGTACCGATGTACTACAAATCGGTTCAGCTGGGCAATTGCAGCTTGATGTACAAGGCAGTTCTGGGGGCATACTATTCGGCACCGACGCGTTGCTGTACAGATCCGCTGCCAATACCTTAGCTCTAGGCACTGGCGATGACTTGAAGTTAATACAAGGTAATCTGGAAGTAGAAAACTCCAATGGAGAAAGTATTTCCATTGTCGGTGATGACTCAAATGCGACCTATTTCAGAGTAACTAACAGTAGTGCAGGTGATTGGCTGCTAGCCAGTGATGTAACCGGCGATAGTGATTATCGATTTATTATTGATACCGACGGAGAATTACAATGGGGCGATGGTACGGATATAGACACTTATCTGTACCGTGTCGACGCTGGCGCCCTACAAACTAGCGGTATCTTCATAGCTACAGGCAATATATACTCTCAAGGTAAATTGACTGCCGCTGATGATACTGCTGAACAAGTCGAAATCGGTGCCTTGGGGCCAGGAGGGGAGGCAGCTATACTATTTGGGCTAGCCAGTGACACAGTCTTATATCGTTCAGCAGCCGATACTTTGATGACAGAGGACGATCTAATTGTACAAAGTGCCACACCTTCAAGTACAGCATTTGAGGTCCGAAATGACCTTGGCAACGCTGTACTTAGTGTTGACACTGCACTTAATGAGGTTTCAATTATTGGTGCTCCAGGGGGGGCAAACCCTGGTACAGTCCAGCTATACGTCGAGTCAAATAACGATACAACAATACGGGCTAAGAAAACTGGCACAGGTGGTCAAGCAAATATCTTAGAACTTGCAAATGCTACGGACAATGTCTTAACAGTGAGTAAGACAGGGCCAGTTTTGATTAGAACCACTACGGATTCTACAACTGCTTTCAAGGTACAGACAAGTACTGGTGCTGGTAGTGCTAACGTTATAACAGCTGATACCCAAAATACAAGGGTGTTGATAGGTGCAGCCACAACACCTTCACTTTCTACCGCTCAATTAGTGGTAACTGTTGCAGAAGTACAAACAACGCTCCGAGTTGGCAATGCTACAAATGGCTTTAGCTTTAACGACACTGCTACTGGTGCAAGTGGTAAGTTGCGCCTCTATGGTACGGCTCGTAATACTAAGAAGGTTATACTGACCCCTGAATATGCTGGTGCCGTACTAGACGGAAGTGGTACTGGCACAATGACAGCTGGCTATGATAGTACGGCGAAAAAGAACTACTACAAATGGACTACTACCCAAGGTACAAATCAAACTTATGACGTTGTCATTACTATGGCAGTGCCATCTGATTGGAGTGCATGGGCTACATCTAATCCAATCGCTGTAGAGTCATGGACAAGCAATACCTCTAACGCAACCGCAACTGCTACCGTGTACGGTACAAATGGAACGGTAGATTCTAATCTCAATGCGATTAGTATTACACCAGGCTCTACAAGTACTTGGACTACTACTTCAGGAGCAACTTTTGCCGGCACATATACGGCAGATGGTCTCATGACTATGAAGATAAGTATGACGGCCAAGAGTAGCGCTAACTTCGAACTAGGCAACATTACGCTCACCTACCTAAGTGCTTACTAGTAAAGAGGTGATAGTTTTGTAAGGAAAAGCTTACTTATCAAGTAGAGGACTAATAGCTTCATGATATAAAAATACTAGTATTAAATAGCTAGCCTTATAGTACTCTTACGAGTGTGATTTGTAGAGGGCTTGTTTGATGGTATGATTAAGTAAATATAAGGTGCGGGAACAAAAATGTCTAAAGTAATTGCTGTGAGTAATCAAAAAGGAGGGGTAGGGAAAACTACTACTACCATTAATGTGGCCGCAGCGTTAGCATCGTCAAATACTAAAGTGTTACTCATAGACCTTGACCCGCAAGCGAATGCCACAAGTGGCGTAGGTATCAGTAAAGATACGCAAATTACAAGTTATGAGGTTTTGCTCGGCTCACAGCCTCTTGAAAACGGTATACATGATACCCGGATAGAAGGTTTATATATCTTGCCCGCCAATCAAAACTTAGCTGGGGCGGAGGTGGAATTAGTTGAGGTAGCTAACAGAGAAAATAAACTGAAAGAAGCGCTTTCTATGGCTACGTTTGACTACATACTAATAGACTGCCCACCAGCGTTAGGCCTGTTAACTCTCAATGCTTTGGTAGCAGCCAGCCACGTGCTTATACCGGTACAAGCAGAATATTATGCTCTAGAGGGCTTAGGTCAATTATTGGGTACAGTGCAGGCTGTCCGGCAAGGCGCTAACCGTAACTTAGAAATACTTGGAGTAGTGCTGACTATGTACGACAAACGCACTACATTATCTGAACAGGTAGCCACAGAGCTAAAAAATCATTTTGGAGAGAAATTGTTCAAAACTGTTATCCCACGTAACGTGCGTCTCGCAGAAGCACCGAGCTTTAGCCGAACAATATTTGAGCACGACAAATGGTCGAAGGGTTCGAGGGCGTATAAAAATTTGAGTAAGGAGATCACAAAGCGTGTCAGCTAAAGGCTTAGGTAAAGGGTTTGCGGCATTAATGCCTGATAACTTTGATAAGGATTTGCTCATTGATGAAGGTGAAAAGGTGTTACAAGTAGCACTTACAGATATTAATCCAAACACCGAGCAACCGCGTCAGCATTTTGATAAAGAGGCGTTAAGGGAACTGGCGCAGTCTATCAAGCAACATGGGGTCTTGCAACCGATAGTTATATCTCCGAACGGTAATAATACTTATAGTATTGTTGCGGGTGAGCGGCGTTGGCGTGCTTCACAGATGGCGGGGCTTAAAAAGATACCAGCGTTAGTGCGTTCTCATAAAGAACTTGAGCAATTAGAAATAGCCTTAATAGAGAATGTGCAGCGTGTCGATTTGTCACCGCTTGAGCAGGCACGCTCTATTGAGCGGTTGCATCAACAATTCAACACAGCATACGAGACGATTGCTAAAAGATTGGGTAAGGCGCCTTCAACAATTAATAACATTGTGCGACTCTTGCAATTACCTGAAGAAGCACGCAATGCACTGGCAAGCGGCAAAATTAGCGAAGGTCATGCGCGAGCAGTTTTAGCTTTGAAACAAACTCCTGAAAAACAGCAAGAACTATTACATGCAGTTATGACTCACGGCTGGTCTGTACGCCAAGCAGAACGGTTTGTAAATTCAGTAAAATCAGGTATACAAGAGACCAAGGCGGTACACGCTCGGGTCGAAACAGAAACACCAGAAACAAAACGCTTAGGCAAGCGTCTGCACACTAATGTCCAAATACGCCGTATGGCAAAAGGTGGCAAAATTGAAATAGGATTTAAAAACGATGATGAGCTTGCCCGTATCATAGAGACACTAGAGACATAAGGCTATTCTAGAAGTTAAAATCGTTTTGCATCACTCAAGGGGAATACTCTCAGGACAAGTTTGCCTACAATGTCCTTTGCGTCAACAGGGCCAAATATACGAGAATCAAGAGAATTATTTCGATTGTCTCCCATCACAAATACCTGATTATCACCGACATTTTCGTCAATTTTTTCTTCTGGGTCCATAGCTAGATTTAGGTTTTCCCCGTAAGGAAGTGCGGTATCAGGATTAAATCCATCAGGATGTTCTGTATTGTATACTCTAGTTTTGCCGTTTTCTACAACTACACGATCTCCGGGTAGGCCGATAACACGTTTTATGAGCTCTTTTGAGTTACCGTCCGGCGTAGTGAGTCCGCGTTCGGCAAAAACAATAATATCACCACGGTTAGGTATATAAGTATGTCCGGTGATACGCGCCCATGTCCTTGGTACTTTCCAGATAATAAGGCGATCATTATTATGAAGGGTAGTCTGCATACTTGGCCCGTCTACTTGATAAGACCGAAACACAAACCACATCATGAGACCTGCTACGAGGATAGCGCCTAAAATAATAGCTATGGTAGAAAAAAATGACCAGGCATTGTCCTGTTTTTTTGGACTTTTACCGGTCATTGTATTGACGGTATCAGTAATAATAGTGTCTGGATCCATACTCAGCCTTTTACTATATAGTATTTTTTTGATATGTACTATATTTACGCTAGCGTTTTAACGAGGTATACTAAGATTTGCGTATTATGAATAATTTTAGCAACGATCCTGCCAAAAAACGGTATGCTCGTCAAGCTATTGATGGGTTTTTGAATGCACCAACCAACCGCGGTAAGGGCGCAATTCGAACGAGTACTCGGCTTGACCCTGCAAAGAAACCGGTCTTTAATGACAGGCTGCGTGCTGATTTGCGTCCCCCTCGCACAGGCTCTGATGGTTTTATGGTGTCACGACGGGCCGATCCGAATAAAGAAGCGATAACGAGTTCACAAGCTCAGCAAGCAGCACTCTCCAAAAGTTTCGGCACGGAAACAAAGAGTCGTACTAAGCGATTTAATGTAAAGCGACGTAAAAAAACACGTCCGACTTGGCGTAAGTGGGCAATGCGAGGGACTATCGCTACAGTTGTAGTTACACTCGGACTGGCTGGCTTACTTGCTGCAAAGGGCTATCTAAAGTTGAATCAAATATTAAAGGGTGGAGGTGCCGCTGCTGCACTTGATGCTCAAGTTGACCCGGCTAAACTAAAGGGCGAGGGCGATGGGCGTATTAATATATTGCTTTTAGGACGGGGAGGCGAGGGCCACGACGGTCCTGATCTCACTGACACTATTTTGGTAGTCAGCATTGACCCCGTCAATAAGAAATCTTCGCTAGTCAGTATACCGCGTGACTTATGGGTAGAATCTAAAGCCGGGGATTCAAAAATTAATGCAGTATTTGCTAATGCTAAAAACAAGGCTCTCAATAAAAGCGCTACGCAAGATAATGCAGAAAAAGCCGGGATTACCGCCATAGAAAGCTCTGTAGAAGAAGTTTTGGGTATCAACATGCACTATTATGCCATGGTAGACTTCAGGGGTTTTGAGCAGGCGGTCAATACAGTAGGGAGCGTGACTATCAACGTGCCTGAAGAACTTCGTGATCCAACAATGGCGTGGGAGAACAATTGGAACCCAGTGCTTGCAAAGAAGGGTACACAAAAAATGAATGGCAAAAAAGCGCTCATGTATGTTCGGTCTCGGCACGGAAGTGCGCGTGGTGATTTTGACCGCTCCGAACGACAAAGGCTCTTTATCATGGCGCTTAAAGACAAAATTTTATCCAGCGGTACTTACAGTAATCCGGTGAAAGTATCAAAGCTCATGGATAATTTTGGTAATCATGCAAAGACAGATTTCAGCATGACTGACTTGCTTCGCCTTTATTCCATAACAAAAGGCATAAAAGATACCAATATAGAATCCATAGGCTTGACTGACCCACCTCACGACTATTTAACTACTGGCATGTATGCGGGCCAGTCCGTGGTACGACCAAAAGCGGGACCATTTGTGTATGACGAAGTTCGTACTTATATACGTAAAGAGCTGCCTGATGGGTATGTTATTAAGGAAAAGGCGCCGATCATTGTGCTAAACGGTACGCCTACCGAAGGAATAGCCGCTGATGAAGCGGAAGAGCTCAAGACATACAGCTATAACGTACGTAGGGTCGACAATGCGCCAAGTCAGAATTATCAGCGCACAGTGCTCGTGGATCTCACTGGAAAAAATAAATATACCAAGAACTATTTGGAAAAACGATTCAAGACTAAGGCTACACGCAGACTGCCGCAAGGAATTAGTATACCTGCGCAAGAACGAAAAGGGTTTGTTATAATTATCGGAAGTAATGAAACCTTTAATCGCTAAAGTACGGCCTACGAGCGGATTCTCCTGGGCGTTCCACATCTTACTCTTGAGTCTGTTACCCATAATTCTATTTATTTTGGTGCGGATTGATTTTATTGTGCTTGCAGTTTTAGTGGTGTTGTTAAGTAAGTGGCGCATGTTTGCAGTGAAGCCGCGTTTTTGGCTGGCGAATATACGAGCCAATTCAGTGGATATTCTTGTCGGTCTTTCAACTTTGGTATTCATGGTTGAAACACAAAGTCAGGCCTGGCAGCTTATATGGACGTTGCTGTATATCCTATGGCTTACCGTTATCAAGCCTTCGTCAAAAACTTACATGATAGGTTTGCAAGCACTTGTTGCGTTTTTTTGGGGTTTGGGCGCGTTGTTCCTTGTTGGGGATGATAATTCAGCGTTTTACCTTGTGCTTGGCAGTGGTGTGATCTGCTACCTAACTGCGCATCACTTCTTTGATGCGTTTGAAGAAGCTTATACCCGACTACTTGCATATATGTGGGCCTTTTTTGGCGCAGGCTTAGTATGGGTATTATCTCATTGGTTACTATACTATCCTTCTACGGGTGTAGTGTCACAACCTGCGCTTATACTCATAACCATTGGTTATGGGTTGGCCGCAGTATATTATCTGGACCATAGTGAGCGTCTATCAAAAGCTGTACGTAACCAATTTGCATTTATTATGATTGCCATTACCGCTATTATCCTGGTCTTTTCCGATTGGGGTGATAAAATTATATAAGCAAGCGTAGGGCGAAACATCGAGAGGAGGGCACTATGGATGACAATAAAACACGGGCTAACGATACTGACCAACAAGCTACAATTACATCAAACACTTCTTTGCGAGAGAACAGCGATACGCAACCTAAGAGACTCAAATTACTTCAGGGAATTTTTCTAGTATTAGTAGCTGCTGTCGTGGGATTTGGTGGTGGTTGGCTTGGTGCTGCCGGGCATGAGTCGGATCAATCTAACTCAACTGCTGCTCAACGAGTAGTCCTAGACAAGCAGAGTAACCTTATTAGCAATATCGCCCAGGAAGTAGGTCAAAGCGTAGTTTCAGTCAATGTCACAAGTCAAACTACTAACGATTTTAGTTTCTTCGGAATGCCTCAATCTACAGAGCAACAAAGCGCCGGTACGGGCATTATACTTTCCAGCGATGGTCTCATTATTACGAATCGTCATGTTGTGCCAAAGGGCACTACCAAAGTTAACGTAGTGCTTTCGGACGGTACAGAGCTCAAAGACGTAAAAGTGGTAGGCAGGACGAACGAAAATGATACCTTAGATGTAGCATTTTTGCGTATCAATAATACTGAAGGTCACAAGCTTGTGCCGGCTAAATTAGGTAAGTCAAGCGATATGCGTGTCGGTGACTCTGTGGTGGCAATTGGTAATGCGCTGGGTCAGTTCCAAAATACAGTGACTACCGGTATTATTTCCGGATATGGTCGTAGTGTGCAGGCAAGCGATGAATCAGGGTCTGGTGCCGAAAACTTGAATGACCTGTTTCAAACTGATGCAGCCATAAACCAGGGTAATTCCGGTGGACCGTTAGTGAATGTAAGCGGTGAGGTCATCGGTATAAATACGGCAGTTGCCGGTAATGCAGAGAATATTGGCTTTGCAATTCCTATAGATAATATCAGCGGCCTTATTCAAAGCGTATCCAAGACAGGGAAGCTACAACGCCCTTATTTGGGTGTCGTGTATGTTTCTTTGACAGATAGTATAGCTAAAGAGGTAGGCGTCTCGGTAAAGCGCGGAGCTTACATTCCTAAAGAAGCCAATTATGGCCGAACAACGGTAATTAGTGGCGGTCCCGCTGATAAAGCTGGCATTAAGGAGGGAGACATCATTACTGCGGTAGACGGTACGTCTGTGAATGAGCAAAATAGCCTGGGATCACTTCTAGGCAAACATCAGCCAGGTGACAAAGTGAAACTCACAATTAATCGCGGTGGCAAAACCCAAACTATTCAAGTTACGCTTGGTACTATGCCAAGTTCGACAAATAGCTAGATTTTTCGGAATTGCTGAATTAGCACGTCAGCTTTTTCTGTTAGGTAACCTGATTGCTTGGCGATTTGCTCAAGTGTCACGTGTTGAGATTCTAATGACTCGGTAAGAATGTAGCTTGGTTTCGTCGTTTGCATGCTTATTTGGTGCCAAAAACTTCGGTAATGGTCAAGTCCGTCTTTGCCAGAAAATAATGCTTCTGATGGTTCTTGCATAATTTCAGGGCTTGTAATCAGCCCATTAGGTACATAGGGTAAATTAGCAACTATAACTGAATTTTCAAGCTGTTTGTCATCTAGCGGTTCAAGTAGGCTGCCAGCCAAAAACTCCACATTCGCGTTGTATGTACGGGCATTTTTTTTGGCGATGACGAGTGCTTTTTTGCTTATATCAGTAGCAATAACACTACTATCCGGTAGTTCTAGATTAGTAGTAACCGCCAAAGCGCCGCTGCCCGTACCAATGTCTATAATTTTTTGAGGATTTAATTTTTTTAAAAGTTCAATAAAGTTTTCTGACTCGGGACGAGGTATTAATACGTGAGGATTTACTGAAAAAAACCTGCCATAAAACCATGCCTTATCACGAATATATGCAAGCGGCTCACGGGTAATCCTTCTTCGGATAAGTTTATCCAGCTTTGCAATAATCTTTTGGTCCAATACATATTCTGGATGAGCAACTACCCATGCTCGGTCTTTTTGTATTGTGTCTTCAAGTAATACCAAGCAATCCCGCCGCGGTGAATCCACTCCCGCGTCCCGGAGCTTTACCATCGATGGTACAAGCCATTCAGCAATCGATGTCATTAAGATTGGTTAATTAGTTCACGCTCAAAAGCTTGAAGCTTTTCGATAATATCATCGATTTCGCCGTTTAAGGCACCTGGGATATTGCTGCGGGAGTAGCCTATGCGGTGGTCGGTGATACGATCTTGCGGGAAGTTGTAGGTACGGATTTTCTCACTGCGGTCACCCGAACCAATCAATTTTTTACGTGCGTCAGACAGCTGTTTCTGTTCTTCTTCAATTTTTGCTTGGAGCAGGCGCGAACGTAAAATCCCCATAGCTTTGTCTTTATTTTTTAGCTGGGATTTTTCATCTTGGTTAGTCACAACCATACCAGTTGGCAAGTGGGTAATACGCACTGCTGAATCAGTAGTATTTACACTTTGGCCGCCATGTCCGCCGCTGCGAAATACATCGATACGCAAGTCGTTAGGATTTATCTCAATATCTGTTTCTTCGGCTTCAGGTAGCACAGCTACAGTTACGGTAGATGTATGCACCCGTCCTTGCGATTCGGTAACGGGTATGCGTTGCACGCGTTGCACACCGGCTTCAAATTTCATTTGCTTATACACGTCTTCACCGCGGACTCCAAAAATAACCTCTTTATATCCGCCAGCCTCACTCGGTGATTCATTGATAATTTCTACTTTGAACTCATGGTTCTCAGCCCAGCGAGCATACATACGATACAGCTCTCCAGCAAATAGACTGGCTTCGTCGCCACCAGCAGCTGCACGTATCTCTACAATAACATCGCGTTCGTCATTCGGGTCTTTGGGAGTTAGTGCTTCTTCAAGTTCAGCGGAAATAACTTCAAGTTTACTATTCAGCTCCTCGTGTTCCATGCTGGCTAGCTCGGCTAACTCACCACCATCACTCATAAGTTCTTGAGCATCAGCAAGTTGTTTGAATGATGTCTGTTGCTCATCGTACAAATGAATAATTTGCTCCAATTTGCTTTGGCGTTTGGCAATTTTCGGGTATTCTGCACTACTGAAAACAGCAGGGTCTTTCAGTCGATCCTGAATTTCTTGTAGTTCGTTTCGCAATGCCTGTATTTTTTCTTCCATAATTCTTATCCTAGAATAACAAAAACCGCTTACTTTTAGATAGGGTAAGCGGTTTATAAAATAGACAGCTATTTTTCAGCTTGTTTGGCTGCGGCTTTTTCAGCTTTGGCTTCTTTGCGAGCAACTTGCTTTTTAGCAGCGGCAGCACGCTTTTCTTTGGCTTCTTCGGCAGCTTTGGCGCGAGCTTTGAATTTATCAACGCGGCCTTCAATGTCAACAATACGTTCTTCACCCGTAAAGAATGGATGTGAGCTGCTAGAAATGTGCACCTTTACCAACGGATATTCAATACCATCAACTTTGATAGTCTCATCAGTGGCTACCGTTGAGCGGGTAAGGTAAGTCTGGTTGTTGTTTAGGTCCTGAAATACAACTGGACGATAATTTTGTGGATGTAAATCTTTCTTCATAATCAAAGTGCAATTATACACATCTGTTACAAAAGAGTCAATAACTACGAGAGGTTGCCACAGGAGACTCTATCTGTTATACTATGGCAGTATTTTAATTAAGCAGGTTGGGAGCGGTTCTCTTTGTAAGTATCCGTGCAGGACTTATAAAGCACCCAGTCGAAGATCAAGAACCAAAGAAAGGACATCATTACTTATGGCTACAGTTGATGTAGATATTAAAAAACTGCTTGAGGCGGGTGTGCATTTTGGGCACAAAACCAGTCGCTGGCACCCAAAAATGGCTCCCTATATTCATAGCAAACGCAATGGCAGTCACATCATTGATCTTACCAAGACCGTAGAGGGTCTGGACAAGGCTTTGGATTTTATTGCTGATACGGCAAGCCAAGGCAAGCAAGTATTGTTTGTAGCAACCAAGCGCCAGGCGCAAAATATCGTAAAAGAAGCTGCCGAAAGCGTAAAGATGCCCTACGTCACTGAGCGTTGGCTGGGCGGCATGCTTACTAACTGGAATACCATTGGTGCACAGATAAAGGTGCTTAAAGATCTCGAAGCCAAGATGGAGTCAGGTGAGCTGGCTAATAAATACAGCAAGCTTGAAGTACAACGCTACCAAGAAGAAATCGACCAGATGAATGAGATTTATGGTGGTATTAAAAATATGGCTGCCCGCCCCGGCGCAGTTTTCGTAGTTGATGTAAACCATGACGCAAATGCCGTGCGCGAAGCTAACAAGCTGCATGTGCCAATTGTGGCAGTTGTCGATACCAACACCGATCCAAGCAATATCACATATCCAATTCCTGCAAACGACGATGCAATCAAGGGCATCCAGCTGATCACAGATTATATAAAGCAGGCCGTTCAGCAAGGCCAAGCAAAGGTAAAGACTGCCGACAAAGACGAAGTGAAAAAAGAGGGGGATAAATAAATATGGCCGATGTAACAATCGAAGATATCAAGCGACTTCGTGAACTTACCGGTGTAGGCATGACTGATGCCAAGAAAGCTTTAGTAGAAGCTGAAGGTGACTTTGATAAAGCACTCAGCGAAATGCGCAAAAAAGGCCTGACTAAAGCCGAGAAAAAGGGTGAACGCGAAGCCCGAGAAGGCTTAGTAGAAGCTTACGTACACAGTGGCCGCATAGGTGTGATCGTAGAGGTAAATTGCGAAACTGACTTTGTAACCCGCACCGACGGCTTCAAAGAATTCGCCCATGACATTGCTATGCATATTGCAGCTGCAGCACCAGAGTATGTGAGCGTTGACGACGTGCCCGAAGATGCTCGTGAAGCAGCTAAGGCTGAGTTCATGGAAAAAGCCAAAAACGAAGGCAAGCCAGAAAATATGCTTGAACAAATCGTAGATGGGATGCTCAAGAAACATTTTGCAGAAAAATGTCTGCTTGAGCAGCAATATATCAAAAATCCAGACCAAAAAGTCGGCGATTACGTTAAGGAAAACATCGCGAAAGTCGGCGAAAATCTCGTAGTCCGTCGCTTCCATCGCATTGCGCTTGGCGAAGTGAGCTAATAGTCTACTGATTGCTTAAAACAGCGGTAGGAAATGCCGCTGTTTTTATTTATAATGGAGTCACAAACCCAATAGGAGAATTCATGAATCCAAATCAGATCGTTGATGATGCTAAGAAAAAATTTAATAGCGCTGTAGAGCATTTTAAGGAAGAATTGAAAAAAATCCGAACAGGTCGGGCACATCCGGGTATGCTCGATAGTGTGATGGTAGAGGCCTATGGCACTGAAATGCCGCTCAACCAAACGGCTACCGTTAGTGCGCCTGAAGCTCAACTTATCCAAATTACGCCATTTGACCCAAATAACCTCCAAGCCATTAGCGCAGCGATTCGTAATAACCCAAGTCTGGGGCTTAACCCAGCTGATGATGGCCGGATAGTACGGATACCAATTCCACCACTTACTGAAGAACGTCGCCGTGAAATCGCAAAACAGCTTGGTGGCAAAGTAGAAGATGCGAATATTAGCCTTCGCACTATCCGCCGTGAGGCGTTTGACGCAGTTGCTATGGCCAAGAAAGATAAGCAACTTGGTGAAGACGATGCAAAAAGGCTAGAAAAACAGGTGGATGATGCTATGGCAAGCCTACGAACAGAGATTGACACAATTGCCAAAGCTAAAGAAACTGAAATAATGACGGTCTAAGACGAAACCGATTTAATTTTTATGGCAACAAACACTATAGATACTACTGTGGACATTGCGCGTAAGCAGCTTGAAGATTACAGACAAGTCATAAACGACGCCCTCGAACAATTTTTTGTTGATTTACCCGGCTTGTTAGAGCTTGATGTCTCAAAAGAAGCAACTGATGTACTCAATAAAATAGAGGAATACAGTCTAAGGCCTGGCAAACGCATTCGGGGTGCGCTGGCATGCTTTGCATATGATTATATTACTGGTCAAAAATACGGTAAAACCGGCTTGCAAGCGGCGATAGCACTAGAACTAGTACAGAATTATTTGCTTATTGTTGATGACGTTATGGACCGTTCGGCGCTGCGCCGGGGGAAGCCAACAATTCACGAGCTCTATCTTGCCGAACAATCTGGAGCCGAAAAAGACACACACTTGGCCAATATGCTCGCCATAAATGTTGGCTTAATTGCGCAACATTTGGTTAATATCGCTCTTATGCAAGCCACAGAAGATCCAGCACGCCTTCAGGAAGCGACACTGCTTTTGCATAGAAATATTACTGCTACCGGTTTTGGGCAAATCGACGATGCCTGCCAGCAGGTGGGCAAGCAATTCTCTGAAGAAGACGTGTTGCGAAAATATACCCTGAAGAGTAGTTACTATACTTTTGTGAGCCCTTTACAAATCGGACTCGTACTAGGAGGGCAAAATGGCCCCAAAGTGCTGCAAGAAGTCACTGATTTTGGGCTGCCTGCAGGTATAGCATTCCAGCTACAGGATGATTTATTAGGTGTGTTTGGCTCATCCGACGCTACTGGAAAACCAAATACTGACGATATTGAAGAAGGTAAAATCACACTTCTAGTACAGTATGCCCTTACGCATGCAAGCAGAGAAGAGAAACAATTTTTGACTCGAGTTTTGGGGAAGCCAAACATAACAGAGGAAGATTTTGCTCGAGTCCGGCACATTTTTGAAGCAAGTGGTGCTAAACAATACGTACAGAAGAAGACTGATATGTACGCGCAAGAAGCTAAAAGTTGTGTCCTACAGAGCCGTTTTTGGGATGAGGGCGCCAAAGATTTGTTAACCGGCCTCGTAGAGTACTCGACAAGTAGAAAGAAATAATGCAAGAAACACCCAAGCATATCGGTATTATTATGGATGGCAATCGCCGCTGGGCTGAAGAGCATGGGCTATCAGCAAAACAAGGTCATACCAAAGGCCAAGAAGTATTGCGAAATATTGCCGAAGCAGCGTTTACTCAAGGGGTTCGATATGTCAGTGTTTACGCATTTTCCACAGAAAATTGGCGCCGTAAAGAGGAAGAGGTAGGGCATTTAATGCTACTCCTTGTGAGGGGCGTAGATAAGTATTTGCAAGAATTCAATGACGCTGGCGTAAAAATTATATTTATAGGTCAAAGACAGACTCTGGATGGCAAAGTCTTGAGAGCTATCGAGAAAGCAGAAAAAAATACCGAAAATAATACAAAAGGCACTTTAGTAGTTTGTTTTAATTACGGGGGACAGCAAGAAATCGTTGATGCTGTAAAAAAACTCCTTGCTAAAGGTGTCTCGTCGACTGACATTACCCCAGAAGCTTTGGCTGATCATTTGTACGACCCAACAATTCCGCCTGTCGATTTAGTAATCCGGACATCTGGCGAACAACGGCTCAGTAACTTTATGTTGTGGCGAGCAGCCTACAGTGAACTGTATTTTGTAGCCAAGCATTGGCCCGACTTCACTGCTGATGACTTACGGCAAGCACTAAAAAATTACGCCGAACGTGGTCGTCGATTTGGTAAATAAGTAGGGTTACAGAGGCTTTTTCGGTATACTGAAAAGGTATGTGGTTACTCATTTTGGGACTGATTTTATTTATTGGCCTCGTGCTAGTGCACGAGTGGGGACACTTTATCGTGGCTCGTCGCAACGGTGTCGAAGTTGAAGAGTTTGGTCTATTTTTCCCACCTCGCGCCAAGGTGTTAACGAAGAAAAACGGTACAGAATATACGCTTAATTGGCTGCCGCTTGGCGGGTTTGTGAAGCTCAAAGGCGAGAATGATGCCGACAGGCGTCCGGGTACTTTTGGCTCGGCTACAACATGGATAAAGACCAAAATTATGATGGCAGGAGTTGCCATGAATTTGCTGGCTGCATTTGTAATGCTGACTATTTTGGCGCTTGTCGGTATGCCAAAGCTAATTGATAACCAATTTACAGTGGCAAGTGATACAACAAATGTAAAACAACGGGTAATTGCAGCACAAGTTGAATCAAATTCGCCTGCAGATAAAATAGGTCTGACTCCTGGCAATACCATTATGTCCATTACGCCTGTCGTTGTTGGTGCTGGGCCAGATGTAGCGCCTTCATATATTACTGAAGCAGCTGATCTTTCAAGTTTGACGCGAAAATATGCAGGTAAAAAGGTTGAAGTAGTATATGTTGCAAATGGCAAGGAAAAGGTTGGTGTAACAACTCTACGGGATCAAACAGCCGCTAAGAGCAAGGGTACTGGTAGTCCGAAAGGCTTTCTAGGCGTTGTACCCACGGAATATGCCTTACAACGTTCTACGTGGTCGGCCCCAATTGTCGCTGCGGGATTAATCAAGCAATTTACTGTTCTAACGTTTCAGGGACTAGGTACGGCCATAAACAGTCTATTTCACGGTGATACCCATAAGGCAAGCGAACAAGTTTCTGGCCCAATCGGTGTATTTGCGATCTTAAAAGAGGGGACGTTACTCGGTTACCAGTTTATTTTGATGATCATTGCTATTATTTCGCTAAGCTTAGCCATTATGAATGCTTTACCAATTCCAGCACTTGATGGTGGGCGATTGTTTGTGCTGTTAGTCTCCCGGGCTACCAAAAAACCATTAACCAAAGAAGTAGAAGAGGCTATACACGGGGCGGGCTTTTTATTCCTTATCGGGCTTATAATTTTAATTTCTATAGTAGATGTCAAAAGATTCTTCTAATCCGGCAATGCACTCAAAGACGACGATGTATAAAATAGCTATCGTTATTCAGACAATTCTCATAGGTGTGCTGTTGTATATCGTCCCAGCGGTGATTGCAAGCGTGCTTTTGATAATGGGCAGCAGCGCGGGCGGTGCTTCAGCGGCCCAAACAAAAGATTGGCTAAATCATTCTGCTGCTGCGCAGTTTATCTATGTTTTGATAACCGAATCCCTAGTAGTTGCTTCCCTTATTGGCTTTATGAAATTTTTTGGTGAATCATGGCACAGTATAGGTGTACGGCGTCCACAATGGCAACACTTTATATACACCATTGGCGGTTTCTTTTCGTACTATGCTATTTATATTGTTATTGCTGCTATACTTTCACAGTTTATAGCGTTGAATTTTGACCAGCGTCAAGAAATAGGTTTTAGCACAGACACGGCTGGCAGTAGTGTATTGTTTGCTTTTGCAGCGCTTGTAGTTTTGCCGCCGATAGTTGAAGAAATACTGTTCCGAGGATTTTTATATACTCATTTTAAAAAAGTTTTATCTGTGCGAACTGCTGCTATAGTAGTGAGTTTGTTGTTTTCTGCAGCCCACCTGCAATTCGGCACCGGTAATGCTTTGTTATGGGTTGCTGCACTTGATACCTTTATTCTCTCACTAGTTTTGGTGTATCTTCGAGAAAAAACTGGGACCATATGGGCGGGGGTAGGAGTACATGCGCTCAAAAACTTATTGGCATTCCTGATTTTATTTAAAGTTATAACGCTGTGATGTAGTACAATAGTAGCGATGAAACATATAGTCGACATGCCTATGATCCTCACTATTCCGGCTCGCCGGTATTCTATCTAGTTCTATACCTGTCACATTAAAGATATACGAGGAAAAATCATGAGACTATCACAACTTTTTACCAAAACCAGTAAAACCATACCTGCCGACGAGACTGCCAAAAACGCACGTTTGCTTATCCAGGCTGGCTATGTATATAAAGAAATGGCTGGCGTATACGCTTATTTGCCACTTGGGCTTCAGGTGCTTGAAAATATTAAACAAATCGTTCGTGAAGAAATGAATGCCATTGAAGGGCAAGAGTTAATCATGACTTCACTCCAGCAAAAGGAGTTATGGGAAAAAACGGATCGATGGGATGACGAAAAAGTAGACGTATGGTTTAAGTCCAAGCTCAAAAATAGCACAGAAGTAGGATTTGGCTGGTCCCACGAAGAGCAAATTACCAACATGATGCGTAATTATTTGAATAGTTATCGTGACCTACCAGCTTATGTGTATCAATTCCAAACTAAATTACGCAACGAACTTCGGGCCAAGAGCGGCATTATGCGGGGCCGTGAGTTTGTTATGAAAGATATGTACTCGTATAGTCTGAGCGAGGAAGCTCATCAAAAATTTTACGATATAGCTACCGAAGCCTATCTGAAGGTGTTTGAAAGGGTAGGGTTAGGAAATGATACGTTTCTTACTTTTGCCTCAGGAGGGGCATTTACACAGTTTAGTCATGAATTCCAGACAGTTGCTGATACTGGGGAAGATACAATCTATCTCCATCGCGGTAAAAAACTTGCTATCAACGAAGAAGTATTTACAGATGAAGTTATCGCTCAGCTTGGTCTACAGCGTGACGAATTAGAAAAAGCAAAGGCTGCAGAAGTAGGTAATATCTTTAGTTTTGGAGGCACCAAGAGCGAGCAACTTGATCTGTACTTTATAGACGAAGATGGCAATCGCAAACCAGTCATACTTGGTTCCTATGGCATAGGCATAACGCGACTTATGGGGGTAATTGTAGAGCGTTTTGCTGACGACAAAGGCCTGGTGTGGCCTATGGCTGTGGCTCCTGCCAAAGTATATATAGCTCGTATCGGAGACGAAGAAGAAGTGGTAAAGGCGGCAGATGAACTATACGAACAATTGACTCAGGGGGGCATTGCGGTATTATATGATGACCGTGATATGCGTCCAGGCGAAAAATTTGCGGATGCTGATTTACACGGTATACCTTACAGGGTGGTCATAAGTAGCAAAACTGTGGCCGCAAAACAATTAGAAATCAAACAACGTAGGGAGACAGAAACTGTCATGATGGAGCCACAAGCCTTTATTGAAAAATTATTATGTCTTTAGACAAATAACTTGTTACAATAGACCGAAACCAATAGACCTACAACAGAGAATAATAGGAGAAAGCTATGATAAGCAAACCATTTCGACTAACAGAATCTGGCATAGCCGAGCTACAAGAAGAGCTAAATAAACTTATAACCGAGCGTAGTATGGTGGCTGATAGGATTAAGACAGCCCGGGAGTTTGGTGATTTGAGTGAAAACGCCGAATATCAACTTGCGCGTCAAGAGCAAGAGAAAAATGAAACACGGATTACTGAGCTTGAACACATCCTCGCTAACGTGGAGGTTATTAAAGCCCCAAAAGGTGACAGCAAAGTCCAGCTTGGCTCCATCGTGAAGCTTAAAGGTAGCGCCAAAACCAAGGAGTTCCAAGTAGTGGGTACCGTAGAAGCCGATCCACTGAACGGCAAGATATCTGACGAGTCACCTATAGGACAAGCATTACTTGGCAAAGGTCTCGGTGAGCAGGTAGAAATAAAAACTCCAGCAGAAACTACTACCTACAAAATCGCCGATATTTCTTAGGCCTTACAGATACATCCTTCGAGGTTCATCTTTGTGGAGGTATTCAATAAAGTCTCTAAATTCCTTTACGGTATTCCCCATCCATAAAAAGCCATGATTTTTAAGTAGCAACCAATTGCTATCTTTGACTTGCAGCTCTTCGAGTATCGCGTGTCCACTTGTAAATACACCGTATTCAATCTCCTCATTGGTTTCATGTTCTGTAAATTGACCAGAACGCGTATAAGTAGGGTGATGGAAATGGATTACTAGTTTTGGCAGCGGTTGACCAGCGTTTTCCATGAGGCGCATAAGCTCTAGTAGTTCTGGCGCATCTGATGAAGGCAGCCTTTGACCAGCAAAGCGTACTTCATTTCGCTCAGGATCGGCATAGGTGATCAAGCTAAAATCTTTTGGATGTAGTATAGGTTTGATACTAAGTGTCTGGCTCACTAATATATCTTTGCTATGTCGGATAAGTATAGCTCCATCTCGAGCATCACGATGGTATAGATTAAAGCTATGAAATATACTGGCTATTTCTCTTATAAGAGATTCGGTATCGGTCTTGGCACGCTCCAAGCGATCAGCTGCTCCATGGGTCATATCGCGCGTAGCCTTATACTTAAGCCGGATAGTCTCACATACAATATTATCCAAGATGTCTGCAGCAGTGACTACCATGAAATCGCCTGCTTTTTCGTCAGCAAATATAGTATTACAATGGTTATCCATATCGTATTTTTGAACATCTTGAGGTAGTTGACCACTTTCAGGATCGTAAAAGTTGGCCAAATTGGTTCTCACGTTTACATGACTGCCTCTAACTAATTGGGAAACCAGGCCGGCAGTAGATAGTGACTGCGGGTCAGATAAATCGACAGGCCCAACCAAGTTGTAGGGTATCCTGGGGTCTTCAGCGGCTGGGAGGACCGTATCTTCAAACCGTACACCAAACTTTTGAGAAGCTCCCTCTATGGCCATATCCATAGTATCAAGCACCAGGCGACCAGCTTCTTTGCATGTATCAAGCCGTATAACCTGAAAGCGGAAGTCTTCTAGGGTAGGTTGTTGGATAAAATCCAAGCGTTCTTGTGTATCCTTTTCGGCTGGGGTGACGCTCATTATATTTCGCTCTCTTTCAAGGGGTCGCAATCATCCCGCAGAATATTTAAACGATGAGCAGCCGTAAGGGCTGGTAGCGGACTAAGGTCACCTAAGTTTTCGTAAAAGTCAGCAAAATTTGTGACAGTTCCTCGCAACTCTTCCTGGATAAATGGTCTGATCTTGGCTAGGTCTTCACGGTTTTGCGGATAAAAACATACGTACGTGAAAGGTTGTTCTGAGCCGGTAGCTAAAGAAATACTTTTATCGTTCGGTAGCACAAACACATCACCAGATACAAATTCGCTTTCTGGCTCATCTTCGATTCCTATCGAAACAGTACCTTCGAGGACAACTACAATCTCTGGGGTCTCAACCGAATACACTTCGTGCGTTCCAGGGTTGATGTAGCCAAGAGTTACCGACACTCCTTCGTGTTGACCTCGAATACTTTCGCCTTGGTGTCTAGATTGTGCTTCATCAAAAAAGAAGCGGTTATCGGGGTGGGGAAGGTCAATTCTTTCTGTCATAGTCTGCCTTTCTTGCTAAGCGTAAGCACTTGAGCAGGTACAACTATAAGATATTTGCATAAAAAGGTAAATAATTTTATTGTATGTTTTAATATTTTTTTGTTAAAATAGAAATATGCATAAAAATTGTAAATGCCAGCAGGATGTACTAGATGATGAGCAGAAAGCTTATTTGAAAAGGATCGGGATGAGTAAGGAGGCAGTACGGCTATATAATATGCTTCTGGTGCTGGGGCCATTGTCAGCTCAGGATGCGGCGACACATACTTTGGATTTTCCATCTGCAGAGTACAGATTGTTCTACGATCTTGAAGAAAAGGGGTTAGTGCGACGCTTGCCAGGCAGGCCGAGGCGGTTTGAGGCATTGCCAACAATTGATGGATTACAGACTTCGTATGTGCAGCAAGAAAAAGAGCTGCAAGCCTTACTTACTAATACTTTAGGTGGAGCTGATGAGCTAGCCAGTATTATTATTGGCCGGCAAAAAGTTTATGAAGCGTATATTACCTATGCTAAAAAGGCTCAGAAAGATATCTGTATATACGCCATAGGGGTGGCATATTCTAAGGAGCTGGCAAAAACCCAAGCGGATGCCGTAAAACGAGGAGTGCGCATCCGCCACATAGTCCAAGAAGTAAAAGCAGGCAATTATTACGTGGTGAGTCGCTGGCTCAAGCTTGGCATAGCGCTCAGGACACTGAAACGCCCTCGCGGCTATCACGTGACTATTATTGACAATAGTCACGCCATCGTTACCTTTAGTGACCCGCAGGATACTGAACGGCGTGTCAGTATGCTGACTACTGATAAGAATACTATTGCTATTTTTCAATCCCAGTTCGAGTCTTTGTGGAGCGCAGCCAAAAAGGTGCCTTACAGGTAAAGGCAACATACGGTATCTGTTACTATTGATTGCGGTTTACGGTATACTAAGTCCATATACTAAAAAGAGTAAAGCAAAGCTACATGGCGACACTTAAAGAACTGCGTGATGAACGCTTACGTAAGTTGGACGAGTTACAGAAGCTAGGGATTAATCCTTATCCAGCGGAAGCGAAGCGTACACACACGCTTACGGAAATTACAGATAAATTTGACGAACTGCAAGGGCAAACCGCTACAGTGGTGGGCCGGGTTGTGAACATTCGAAAATTCGGCAAAATTGCTTTTGTAGTTGTACGCGACCAAAATAGCCAGTTACAGCTTTTCTTATCGCTACAGAGCATGGGTGCCGAAGAGCACGAAGTGGGCGATAATAAGCATTATGTAGAAAAAGAGGTGGATAGAGCTAAAAGCGAGCTCAAATTTTCCGATTTACCGCTGCTTGATAGTGGTGATTTTATTGAAGCCAGTGGAAAAATTATCAAAACCCAAACTAACGAAATATCCCTTGAAGTCCAAAATTTACGTTTGCTAGCCAAAAGCCTGCGCCCGCTACCTACGGATCACGATGGTTTTACTAATAAAGAAGAGCGTTTACGTAGGCGTTATGTTGATATGAATGTTAATAAAGATGTCAGGGAGCGCTTTATCCGTCGCAGCAAGTTTTGGCAGGCGACGCGTGATTATCTCAATCAGCATGGATTTGTAGAAATTAACACCCCGGTACTTGAACATACAACGGGCGGGGCAGATGCAAATCCGTTTGTGACACATATGGATGCGCTAGACCAGGATTTTTACTTACGGATCAGCCACGAATTACCATTGAAGCGCCTTATTGGTGGTGGGTATGAAAAAGTGTATGACATCGGACCGCGTTTTCGAAACGAAAATTACTCGGATGAGCACTTGCCCGAACATGTAGCTATGGAGTGGTATTGGGCGTATGCTGACTGGCGGCAGGGTATGAAATTTATGACAGACATGTATCGGTATGTCTTGCAAAATACTTTTGGTACCTTGCAGTTTAAGCTTGGTAATTTCGATATTGATGTAAGTAAAGAATGGGAAGAGTGGGATTATGCGCAGGTTATTAAGAATCGCTATAATATTGATCCCCTTGATTGTACGCTTGATGAAGTTAAGAAAGCGTTGGCAGAAAACAACCTCGAAGTAGAGCAGACCGAAAACAAAGCCCGCGGTATCGATAAACTATGGAAACATATCCGTAAAGACGTGGCTGGCCCGGTGTGGCTTGTAAATACTCCGTTATTTATTAGCCCGTTGGCTAAGATAGATACAGAAAGGCCGGACACCGTTCAGCGTTTCCAGCCGATAATTGCTGGGTCGGAACTTGGCAATGGCTTTAGCGAGCTGAATGATCCTCTTGAACAGCTTGGCCGCTTTATGGAGCAGCAACACATGCGTGATGCTGGCGATAAAGAAGCGATGATGCTCGATATTGATTATGTAGAAATGTTGGAATATGGCATGCCGCCAACCTGTGGCTGGGGTTATAGCGAACGGCTATTTTGGGTGTTCGAAGGTGTAACGGCTCGCGAAGGAGTACCATTCCCGCAACTCCGCAGCGAAATAGATGAAGTTACCAAAACAATTTATCCAGAGCTATATTAAAAGTTAAAAGCTTATCTGAGTAGTAAGCTATTAGGACTTTTTGCCAACAGACTTTGTGTTGGTTGCTTTTTTGCCGAGGTAAGACTCACGAATTTGGAATAATAGCCAGCCACCAATCAAAAAGCCGATAAGCGAGCCGATGAATCCGCCAAATCCGCTGCCGTAGTTATCGATGAAGATGCCAACTATGCCATTAAGTATGCCAAGGAGTAGGCCATAAAAAAGCAGATTCCACCCGGCTTTCTTGCGGGCCTTCAAAGGTGCGTAGGCTAGAATGTAGATAGCACCGGTGATCACTAAGATAACCAATGAAAACCAAAGCGCGACAGTCCACCGATCTGTAGAAACGGGTTCCACACCGTATGTAGTGCTTAGTTGGTTAAGTACATCGATAGCTTTATTGGCTTTATGCGCCCAATCCCAGATTTGAAATCCGGCCCATAAGCTTAGTAAGCCACCAAGTAGTGAAAGGTAGGGGATATACTGTACAAGAAATTGTTTTCCTCCCTTTGGCAGTTCTGGTGCATTTTTTACAAATAGTTCGTTTAATTTTGTTTCGAGCTGGTCGGTTTGGTTCGCCATACCTCATTGTCTCCACTTACTTAGTCTATAAGCATAAGCGTAGTCTGTTTAGGGTGCGTTTGCAAGTATATTTTAATCACAAACCTTTCGGGGTGTGCTATAGTGGCGGTATGGTAAAAAACAAGGTTCAGAAGACGACTAAAACCAAAAAACCAGCCAAAACTGTTGCAGCGAAGGCAAAAAAAACTACTACTAAATCTAAAAAAGTAGCAACTGAGAAGGTTACGTCAAAAAAGACCGTCAAGAAAATCACAAACAGCTCGCTATACGTATGGAATAAATGGCTGGCTCTTCTTTATCTGGTTCAGGGTGTGGCAATTATTATTATAGGTGCGGCGCACGCCTTGCCGGTAACTACAAGTTTTCTTACCAAAGATACATTTACGAGTAAAGTTGGCGAACCGCCTATGCTCGCACCAGCTGTAGAACATCTTTTTGATATAAACCTTGTGTATCTTGTGGCGGCATTTTTATTTGTAGCTGCAGTTACGCATATACTTTTCACAACCGTATACCGCAAGCGCTACGAGCAAGAGTTGGCAGCTGGCGTTAATCGATTACGGTGGGCAGGTTTTGGTGTAGCTGGAGCGCTCATGCTGGTGACAATAGGTCTTATCAGTGGCGTGCAAGACATTTCCTTGCTACTTGCGTTTATTGGGTTAACCCTTATCGCCAATCTGTCGGGACTTGGTATTGAAGTATATGGTCAAGCTGCAACTCGTCGACGACTGATGTGCGTGCTTGCGTGGACGGCTAGTATGTTGCCATGGCTTGTTGTCGCAATATATCTACTTGGAGCAAATATCTATGGTAGCGGCGATCTCCCGGGCTATGTGTATGGTATTGCTGCCAGCTTGTTTATTTTGTTTTTGCTATTTGCACGCAATATGTATCTTCAGCACAAAAGGCAGGGCAAATGGACAAACTACCTGTATGGCGAGCGAGCTTATAACGTATTGATGTTTATTGCAGCGAGCGCATTAGCGTGGCAAGTTTTTGCAGGAGCACTTCAGCCATAGAAAGATGCCTTCATGAATAACGTAAAGCAGTTTGTAGCAGAAGCACGTAGTAAAGGCTTGCATGACGAGCAGATCAAGCAATTGCTTATAAATGCTGGTTGGGCCGAAACTGAAGCTCAAGTAGCTGTGTTGGACTTATCAATCCCTTCGGCGCCGCATACTGCTCAGGACACTTCTAGTGTAGAACCGTCACAGTCACAACCTCACGCTAATGTAAATCCTCACACAAAAGTAAACGACAAATCGATCAGCGCATTGGAGGCGGCTCTTCAGCACGTGTTACTTTGGGTGTTTACGATTACGACAAGCATAATGATCGGGGTTGTGTCGTACGAATTGTTCGGCGCTCGTAGCGGATCTTCAGAGACACTTCTGACTTATTTAGTATTGGAAGTTTTTACTTTTATTCCGTTTGCAATCCTTTTTTCTAACTACCTAAAAAAGTTTCGTAAGCAAAGCGATTTAAAAACTGGCAAAGTTTGGTCAATTATTACTATTGTGCTCCATAGCCTTGGCTTGATCGGTGCCCTAGCTACGTTCGTGCTCGTTTTAGTATTGGTTGACGGGGGAGACGACACAACCGCACTATTGGTATCGAGCGCAGCTATTGCAACCATGAATGCACTAGTAGTTAGCGCATACGTTATAGCTAACTTCGTTAAGCCAACATATGCTTGGCGCAAGAAAGTACTGCCATTGTTTCCGATATTGCTTCTTGTCCTCATTTCGATTTTTGGCATTTTGGCATTAGTACGAGTAGGCCCACTGCGTGCAGATGATCAGACTCGCAAGCAGTTGGTTAGTATAGTCAAAGCAATTCGCGAAGAGGCAAAATCAAGCAAATCATTACCAGCAACACTACAGGACGTAGACGCTAATACCGTAGGCGTATCATATGCAAAACAAACAAACACTAAGTACCAGCTCTGTGCCGATTTCAATAAAGGTATAGATTCGGGATATGATAGAGGAAACTATGATATTGACGATACATACATTTCTACTTACGACTTTGAGGCAGAAAATAACGGCCAACAATGCTTTACCATTAAAGCTACCAGCTTAATCCCCGATCCATATAGACTTTACCCCGACACTAGCTATGACAGTACAACAAACTAGCCGTAAGTTATACTTATAAGCTATGAAGACAATCATTTTTGATTTTGACGGTACTATAGCCGATAGTTTGGAGCTAGTGATTGAAATTTACCGACAACTTACTGGTGATAACCGCAAACTTACAGTATCTGAGCGCGAAGCATTACGTAAATTACCAGCTCAAAGAGTTATGAAAACGCTTGGCGTATCCGTGTGGCGCTTGCCATTTTTGGTACGTAAAGGCCGTAAAATTATGCATAGCCGCTTAGACGAAGTAGCAGTATTCGAAGGACTACCCGATGTTTTACGAACTTTACAAGAGCGGGGTTATACTATGCGTATCGTTACATCGAATAGCGCAAAGAACGTAGAGTTTTTTTTGGACAAGCACGCACTTAACAGCTACTTTACAGATATTGTTGGTAACGCTGGGCTTTTTGGCAAAGCCCGGGTACTGCGACGGATTGTTACGTCTGAAAAACTTGACCTCGCCCAAACCTATTACGTTGGCGATGAGGCGCGCGATATTACAGCCTCAAAAAAAGCCAAATTGCCGATTGTGGCAGTAGGGTGGGGATATAATCATACGACGCTACTTCAAGACCTAGAGCCTTACGCGCTTGCTGAAAAGCCCAGCGATTTACTAAAGATTTTCCCTGAATTTTCAACATAAAGCATCCTCTTAATGCGCGTTCGGGTCACTTTTTATGTTTTTGGTAACATAAAAAGCACTTCCGAGGCGCATTAAGAGGATGCTTTATGTTGAAATCAGCTATAATACAGTAACTAATGGAAGAAGTAAAAATAGAAAAACTTGTTCATGGCGGACAAGGCTTGGGAACACTTGCAAGTGGCCAAAAAGTGTTTGTATGGAATGCGTTGCCAAGTGAAACGGTAAAGCTAAGGATTATCAAAAAGAAGCACAGTTACATAGAGGCAATTGCAGAAGAAATTATTGTATCGTCAAGTGAACGCATAGAGCCACAAGAAGAAAATTACCTAGCTACCAGCCCCTGGCAAATAATGACATTTGAAGCTGAAAATAAGTATAAAAAAGAGATTGTGACCGAGCTTTTTGCGCACGAGAAAATTAACATCGCCGAATATAATAATGTGGTACATGACGGTAGACAATGGCAATACCGGAACAAAATGGAATATTCGTTTTGGGGTGACGATAATGGATTGCACTTGGCGCTACACCGCCGTGGTACGCATGGCAAGCAAATTGTAACTGGCAGCAAATTGGCTTTACCAGCAATTGATGCTGCGGCAAACGCAGTACTTTCTGAGCTGCAAAACTTACAAATCCGTGCAGGTGATTTAAAGGCAATCATTGTTCGTTGTAACCAAAATGGCGAAGCCGTGGCAAGCTTGTTTGTAAAACCAGAGAAATTCCCACGAATTAGATTGCCAAAAGCGTTAAAAGGTCTACGCGTATATCATTCAAACCCAAAAAGCCCAGCATCAGTGCCCACAAAACTTTTATACGAACTTGGTGAAGTGTTACTGCAAGATATACTCTTGGATAAAAAATTTGTATACGATGTTGACTCATTCTTCCAGGTGAATATTCCAGTATTTGAAAAGGCACTTTCGAGTATCAGAATACACGGTGCAGACGTCGCAATAACCGATATGTATGCAGGTACAGGGAGTATTGGATTGAGTGTGGCAGAAAAAAGCGTCGATCTTATTGAACTAGATCCGACTTCGGCGAAGATGGCAAACGAGAATGCCCGTGGCAGTGGCTTGGACGTTAAGGTGATTGAGGCTTCAACTGAAAAGGTTCTAGAATACATAACGAGCGAAACAACAATTGTTTTTGATCCACCGCGGGCTGGTTTACATGCCAAGGTGGTCGACAGAGTGCTGGAAGTATTGCCGCACAAGGTCGTTTATCTTAGCTGCAATCCAGCCACCCAAGCCAGGGATCTTATTAAGTTGCAAGAAAAATACACCATTAAGCATTTTGAAATTTTTAATTTCTTTCCGCGTACACCCCACATTGAAACCCTGGCTGTATTACATAGAAAATAATCGCTATAATAGAGTCAATGAGTAACTATTGGAGGGAACGGAATCTGCCGTATAAGCCAGGGCAGGAAGCCGCCTATAAAATTTCACGTTCGAAAATCGAGCTATTTATGCAATGTCCGCGTTGTTTTTGGCTTGATGTACGACTGAAAATTAAACGACCTGACAGTCCGCCATTTAATATCAACAAGGCTATCGACGAGTTGCTGAAAAAAGAATTCGACAGTTATCGTGCCAAAGCAAAACCTCACCCCATGATGCTTGATAATCAGATTAAAGCTATTCCGTACGCCCATGATGATTTAGATACATGGCGCCACAACTTTACAGGCGTAGGTTATTTGCATCAGCCCACTAATTTACACATTTTTGGTGCAGTAGACGATGTGTGGGTCAGCGACAATGATGAACTGATAGTTGTTGACTACAAAGCTACCGCTAAAGCCAGAGAGGTCAACATAGATTCTGGTTGGCAAGTCAGCTATAAACGACAAATGGAGGTGTACCAGTGGCTGCTGCGGCAAAATGGTTTCAAGGTTAGTGATACCGGCTATTTTGTCTACACAAATGGCCGCTTTGACTCAGACGGGTTTAACGACAAGCTGGAATTCTATACAAAAGTAATTCCTTATACTGGCACTGATGCATGGATTGAGCCAACTATTAAAAAAATGAAAAAGCACATGGAAAGTGAATCTGTACCACCAGTCGGTGACAATATCATGGGTGGACCCTGTCAATTCTGTACCTATGCCCGTGACCGTACCGAACTTACCTTAAAACACCTGCAAAATAAGAAGAAATAGCTATAATAGATGCCATGTTAGATATTCAGTTTATACGTGATAATCCGGAAGTCGTTCAGGAAAAAGCAAAACAAAAGGGCTATGACGTAGACGTTGCAAAACTGTTAGGAGTCGATAAAAATCGCCGCGAGCTACTCGCGCATGCAGAAGATTTGCGTCAAAAACGTAATGAAAACGCTGCCAAAATGAAGAATGGTAAACCGGAGCAATCACTGATTGATGAGGGCAAACAAATAAAAGTGGAGCTAGCCGAACACGAAACGTTATTAAAAGAAACTGAAGCTGAGTGGTTAGTGCTACTAAAGCAAATACCGAATATACCATTAGACGACGTTCCGGTTGGCGAGACCGAAGACGAAAATGTGGTGAGCAAAAAAGTTGGCGAACCAACTACGTTTGACTTTGAGGCAAAAACACATGCACAAATTGCCGAAGCGAAAGGTTGGCTTGATAAAGAGCGGGCAGCTAAAGTAAGCGGTTCGCGATTTGCTTATTTGAAAGGTGATTTAGTTAGGCTACAGTTTGCGATCATACAATTTATCATGGATAAACTCAGTAGCCAAGAATTTATTGATGAGATCATTCACGAAAATAGCCTTACCATTAGCAATAAACCATTTCTGCCCATACTACCACCGTATATGATTCGCACTGAACTATATGACGCCATGGATCGACTTGAGCCTCGCGATGATCGTTATAAAATTGAGGATGAGAACTTGTGGTTACAGGGTAGTGCAGAGCATGTACTCGGTAGCATGCATGCTGATGAAGTTTTTGCCGAACAGGATTTACCGCTGCGATATATTGGTTATGCAACGAGTTTTCGCCGAGAAGCTGGTACATATGGCAAAGATATGGAAGGCATGTTCCGTATGCACCAGTTCGACAAGCTTGAAATGGAAAGTTTGAGCGTGGCAGAGGCGGGTTTCGACGAGCATTTGTTCATGATTGCAATCCAAGAAAAAATTATGCAACTCCTCGGTATACCGTATCAAGTGCTCACGAAGTGTACTGCGGATATTGGTAAACCAAATGCGCGTGGTATTGATATTGAAGCGTGGCTGCCAGGGCAGCATACATACCGCGAAACCCATACCGCTGATTTTATGACAGATTATCAAGCGCGTCGTCTGAAAACTCGAGTGCGCCGCGAGGACGGATCTATTGAGCTGATCCACACTAATGACGCGACAGCGTTACCGCTCAGTCGTGGGCCGATAGCAGTTATCGAAAACTACCAGACTACCGAAGGCGATGTCGTAATACCAGAGGTACTAAGGCCATATATGGGTGGAAAGGAGAGGATATAGTCAATGATTAAGAAGCTTGAAATTAATGCTCAGCATACTGAACTTACGCCAGATTTAAAAAAATACATTACAAAAAAAATCGGTAAACTTGATCGCTATGCCTCACGTCATGCCCGCGAAAGTATCCATGCCGAAGTAAAATTAAAGGGAAGTAAATCCAAAAATAAAGAACAGTTTACGTGCGGTGTAGTATTACATTTGCCTCACGGAACCTTGGATGCGAGTGAAGCGACAGTCAATATGTTCGCGGCAGTTGATATTGTCGAAACTAAACTAAGGCAACAACTCAAAAAATATAAAGACACCCACACGAATAGTGGTAAAATACATCGCCGATTGATGCGACGAATCAGATATTAGATTATGTTCTAGAGCATGTATATGTGACATATTTAGACGTTCTGCGGTCAAATAGAAATAAAAATGAGAGAACTATAGCATCAAATTGAATAACGTGTTGTAAAAGCTATTTTTTATTCGTATTTCCAGGGTAGAAAGAGTACAATAGAACGAAGTGTAGACAAACATTCAAATAGAGGGAGTTTTGTAGGTGCATATTGTTTTTAAGAAAATTCTTGGTGATCCGCAGGCAAAGACTGTCAAACGTTTGCGCAAGCGAGTAAAGGCTATTAACGCGCTTGAAGACAAGTATAAAAAAATGTCTGACAGCCAGCTTAAAAAACAGACTGAAACGCTGAAGAAACGACTAAAAAAAGAATCGTTAGATGCGATTTTGCCAGACACTTTCGCAGTAGTTCGTGAAGCAGCTGACAGAGTGCTTGGCATGCGTCACTTCGACGTGCAGCTTATTGGTGGCATGGTACTGCACGAAGGCAACGTAGCCGAAATGAAAACTGGTGAAGGTAAAACCCTGGTAGCCACCGCACCAGTTTATTTAAATGCTTTAACAGGCAAAGGTGTGCACGTTGTAACAGTGAACGACTACTTGGCGCAACGTGATGCTGGATGGATGGGGCAGGTCTATAGCTTTTTGGGACTTAGTGTCAGCGTAATTATAGCTGACGAGTCATATGTGTATGATCTAAAATATACCAATAAAGATCACGAAGATGAGCGATTCCGTCATTTGCGCCCAGCTACTCGACAAGAAGCTTATGCAGCCGACGTAACGTACGGCACTAACAACGAGTTTGGCTTTGATTATTTGCGTGACAATATGGTGCGTGAAGTTGATCAGTTACGCCAGCGCCCGCTGCATTATGCCATTGTTGATGAAGTTGACTCGATCTTAGTTGACGAAGCTCGAACACCACTCATTATTTCGGCTCCAAGTGTAACGAGTGGCAGCGCCTATGCACAATTTTCCAAAGTTGTGCGTCAGCTCAAGCGCGAGGATGATTATGAAGTAGATGAAAAACGCAAAACGGTTATTCTAACAGATGAAGGCGTAGAAAAAACGCAAAAAGTTCTTGGGCTTGAAAGCCTGTACGCTACTCAAAATATTCGCACTATTTACCACCTTGAACAAGCTCTGCGTGCCCAAGCGTTATTTAAAAAAGATAAAGATTACGTCGTTACTAAAGATGGCGAAATTGTCATTGTCGATGAATTTACGGGTCGTTTATTGCCAGGGCGTCGTTATAACGAGGGCTTACACCAGGCAATTGAAGCCAAAGAAGGCGTAGAGGTACAGCAAGAGTCTATGACGCTGGCGACTATTTCATTTCAAAATTACTTCCGCTTGTATGAAAAATTGGCTGGTATGACCGGTACGGCTATGACCGAAGCCGAAGAATTTCATCAGATTTATAAACTTGATGTTGTAGAGATTCCGCCAAATCGCCAAATCGCGCGCGAAGATCGTAGTGACCGTATCTATAAAACTGAAGCTGGTAAATTCAAAGCTATAGCCAAAGAAGTAAAAATGCTCCACACCAAAGGCCAACCGGTGTTGATTGGTACAGTTTCCATTGAGAAGAACGAATTACTTGGAAACTTGCTTGATAAAGAAGGCGTACCGCACCAAGTGTTAAATGCTAAGAATAATGAACGTGAAGCCAACATTGTCGCTAGAGCAGGTGAAAAGGGCGGGGTTACTTTGGCTACTAATATTGCTGGTCGTGGTACAGATATCGTATTGGGTGAAGGAGTTAAAGAGCTCGGTGGTTTATTTGTACTTGGTAGTGAACGTCATGAATCTCGTCGTATCGACAACCAACTTCGTGGTCGTGCCGGACGCCAGGGCGATCCTGGTACTACCCAGTTCTTTGTGAGTACCGAAGACGATCTTATGCGTATCTTTGGTGGCGAACGCATTGCTGGCCTAATGGGCAGGCTCAAGGTGGCGGAAGATATGCCGATTGAAAACCGTATGATTTCGCGTAGCCTTGAAGGCGCACAAAAGAAGGTTGAAGGTTTCCATTTTGACCAGCGTAAAAATGTTGTGAAGTACGATGACGTTATGAACCGTCACCGCAAAGCAACTTATGCTATTCGCCGCGATATTTTGCATAAGACCGATGTGGCAAAACGCATACATATATTTATCGAGGAAGAAGCCAAAGCTATGCTTGGTTCTTCGCTAGCCACCACTGATCAATTTGAAGATGTGATAAAAAGTGTCTTTCCGTTTGACGACCCTACGCTAGATCGGTTGTTTGATTCAGATGCTGATAAGGTGCAAAATGTGCTTGTCACTGAAGCCAAAGAGCTGTATGCCGCTCGCGAAGCTGCCTTTACTGCAGAAATTATGCGCAAAATTGAACGTGATATTTATTTGCAGGTACTCGACAATCTCTGGATGCAGCACCTGGAAAACATGGAGCATTTGCGTGAAGGTATTCACTGGATGAGCGTGGGGCAGCGTGATCCGCTGGTTGAATATCGGCGTCAAGGACAACTTTTGTTTGATGAAATGCAGGCTAATTTACGTCATGAAGTTTTGCGAGTGCTTTTCCATGCCGAGCCAATAACTGAAGAGCAGCTTGACAAACCGATAGAAACTGATTTAACTCGAGCAGCTCGCCAATCTGTGGCTAATGCCAATCAAGTTACCGAAGCCGAAGAAATTTCAGAAGATGACTTCAAGTCGAAGACATCCATACAAGGTACGGCAAAAAAACCAGTAAATAAAAAGAAAACCCGTAAAGCCGAACGTCAGCGCAAAACAAAGGCACGTAAGCGTCGCTAGATCGAAAGCGTATAATGCACTTCAGGAGTGACATAATCCCGTGAAACATACCGTCAGTGAATTACAATTAAAGAACGGCGCCAGAGGTTTATTAGTACATATACCAGACGCATCTGTTATGACCTTTGAAATAAATTTTCGTGCTGGGGAATATCTAGTTGATCACAAAATTTGGGAAGCACCACACCTGATGGAGCATGTACTCTTAGGAGCAAACAAGCGCTACCCCAAGGCTCGTGTTTTTCAGGCAGAATTTGAAAAGAATGGAGCCTATAACAATGCTTCTACGAGTGCCTATGATATAACCTACGAAGCCGAGTGTGCTGACTTCGAATGGGAGCGCATACTGGACCTGACATTGGCCGCTATTACGCAGCCACTTTTTTTGCAAGATGAGTTTGAAGCGGAAGTTGGGAATGTTCGCGAAGAGTTAGCATCGCGTTCAAATAATCATTTTCGTCATCTTAGTTTGGCATTACGAGAGAGGTACGGCTACGCCGCTAAGACCGACCAAGAGCGACTTGAAATTATGGACAACGTAAAACTAACTGATATCCAGGCACACTATAAACGCACACATGTCACTACTAATATGCGTTTTATTATTGCCGGAAATATTACTCCAGGTCGACAAAAGCAAATAGAATACCTGCTTGAAAATATTATATTGCCAAAAGGTCGTAGCCGCTTTGTGCTGCCCAAGGAAAAGCCCAAGCACCTGACTCATCCACTATATATCCATAACGATAGTGTAAAAAATGTCTATTTTTATCTCGATACCTTTATGAGCAGACAATTAAATGATATTGAAGTCGATGCTTTAAGCTTAGCCAACACACTGATGGTAGAAACATTGTATTCAAAGATTTTGGGGACAGCGCGCGAACACGGACTTGTGTATGGTATGAGTTCGGGCTTTGGTCAGGCACTTCTGAATAGTAACTGGTGGGTCGGAGCACAGGTGATGCCTAAAAATGTCTCCAAGTTGTTTGAAATCATGACTCGTGAACTTAATGATGTTTTTCAGGGCAAGCTTGACCAGGCCGATATTGTGGCCGCTCAACAATATTCTTTGGGTCGTTTTCAGCGCAGCGCTCAGACGGTGGGAGGTACTGCTAGCGGCTACAGCGGACGATATTTCTTTGATGACGGCATAGAAGATTATTACCAGGTGCCACAGCGGATTAAGCGCATTACCAAAGAAGCTATTGTAGAAATTATGCGCAATATGTTTGCCGAAAATATCTGGGGTTTGGGTGTACTTGGTTCGTGTAGCGAAGAGTTTGCCGACCAAATGCAAAATCAAGTGGCGGTACTGTGGCCGCACGGCACAAAGCGGTAGGTTGTGATGAATGAGATTGTAAGTAAACTGCAAGATTTACAAAAGCAGGTAGCCGAAGCCTGGCAAAAACTGGGCATAGATAAACTTTTAGCTGAACAGCAGGCGCTTACTAACCAAATGGCGCAGCCGGATTTTTGGAACGATAGCCATGCAGCTCAAACTGTCAGTAAAAAACAAGCCAGCCTGACCAATCGTACTGAACCTTGGGTAAATCTCCGCAAAGACCTCCAAGATTTACTTGAATTGGCTGAGGCAAATGACGCTAGTTTGCAGACAGATATCGGTCAACAAACAACCGAAGCAATAGTTACATTCAATCAACTTAAAGAAGCTCTAAAATTTACTGGGCCGTATGATGATCACGATGTTATTTTGTCAATTCATGCTGGGGCGGGTGGTACCGATGCCCAAGATTGGGCCCAGATGCTTCAGCGCATGTATATTCGGTGGGCAGAAAAACATAGCTATCTTGTAAAAGTAGTGGATGAATCGGCTGGCGAAGAAGCAGGCATAAAAAGCACTACGCTTGAAATTTCCGGCGAACTGCTCTTTGGTAAGTTGCGCTCTGAAAATGGTGTACATCGCTTGGTACGATTGAGTCCATTCAATGCAGATAATTTGCGCCAAACCAGCTTTGCCAAAGTTGAGATATTACCGAAAATTGAACGGGCTGCGGAAGTAGAAATCGATGAAAAAGACCTTAAAATAGACGTGTACCGTGCTGGCGGACATGGTGGACAAAGCGTCAACACCACTGACTCAGCAGTACGTATAACCCATACTCCTACTGGTATCACTGTGGCAATCCAAAACGAGCGTAGCCAATTACAAAACAAAGAAACTGCTCTGACTATTTTGCGGTCCCGATTAGCACAATTACAGCTTGAACAGCACCAGGATAAAATCAGTCAGTTGAAAGGCCCCAATCAATCTGCCGAATGGGGTAACCAAATTCGTTCTTACGTATTGCACCCTTACAAGATGGTTAAAGATCTTCGTACCAAATACGAAACCTCCGATCCCGACAGCGTGCTAAACGGTAACATAGACTCGTTTATAGAAGCCTATCTGAACAGTAATTTGGGTTAGGCCGGACCTTACGTCACTATTGCTCTTATGGTATAGTAGATAGTAATGATTTTATTGGATCGGGTAACAAAAGTTTATGGCAAAAGTCCCACACCGGCGCTAGACCGAATTAGTCTTCATGTAGAACCGAAAGAATTTGTAATCGTAGTTGGGCAGAGCGGTGCCGGTAAGTCAACGCTACTTAAGCTTCTAACCCGTGAAGAGCGCCAAACTAGTGGCAAAATTATTATCGGTGGCATTGATTACGACAAGCTTAAAGACAAGAATATTCCGCTACTGCGGCGTAAAATCGGTGTGGTATTCCAGGATTTTAAGCTACTACCAAACCGTACTGTGTTTGAAAATGTAGCCTTTGCACTAGAGATTGTTGGTATGAGCAATCACGAAATCAAACACACCGTACCTAAAGTACTAGACATCGTAAACTTAAAAGGCAAAGAAAACAGCATGCCGCGTGAATTATCTGGTGGTGAGCGTCAGCGTGTAGCTATTGCTCGTGCGATTGTGCGCCAGCCGAAAATTTTGATCGCTGATGAGCCTACCGGCAATCTCGATCCAAAGCATGCTTGGGATGTCATAGCAGTCTTGGAAAAAATTAACCGGTTTGGCACGACAGTACTTCTGACAACTCATAACCAAGAAATTGTCAATAAACTAAAGCGACGGGTGGTAACCATCCAACACGGTAAAATTGCAAGCGACAGGGCACACGCCAGCTATAAGCTGTAACACTACATTATGCACAGGAATTGGATTACATTTTTGCGGATTGTTCGTACCGGGGTTATTAATTTCTTCCGGAATGCCTCTTTGGCAGTTGCTGCCATGGCCGTGATGGTCGTGACATTGACTATTATTTTACTGTCACTCGTTGTGAACACCACGCTTTCGGGCACTATTAAGCAGATTACCGACAAAATAGACGTCTCGGTTTACTTGAAAGACGAAGTAACTACAAAGCAGCAACGTGATTTCACTCAGCGCCTTGAGGCTTTGCCGAATGTATCGAGTACACGTTACCTTTCAAAAGACGAAGCCCTTGAAGCTTATCGCCAAGAAAACATAGGCAATCAAGAGTTGCTGCAGGCAATTAACCAAACTGACAACCCACTACCGGCTACTATCCGGGTCAAGCCAAAAGACCTCGATAGGGTAAAAGAAATTCAAATGTTTCTAAATAAGACTGAAAATAAAAAATTACAATCAGAAGAACCTTCATATTCGGGAGATCGCAAAGAAGCGATTGATAAAATCAGCCATGCTGCCAATGTATTACAGCGTGTTGGTATTGCTGGCATCGCGTTATTCGCGATTATTTCGGTGCTTATTATCTTTAATACCATCCAGATGGCCATATTTAATCGGCGTGATGAGATATCTATCATGCGACTCTTGGGCGCAAATACTTGGTATATCCGTGGCCCATTTGTCGTGGAAGCTGTTATTTATGGTGTAGTGTCAGGACTTATTTCTATAGGACTCATAAAAGCACTCTTTATTGCTTCATCGAGCACCTTAGAGGCAAGTAGCTTAGGTCTTTTGGATATCGGGTATGCGGAACGATATTTCAATAATCATTTCTGGATACTCCTACTTATTCAGGTCGGTATTGGCGTAGTTATTGGAGCAACTTCTTCAATTGTGGCAACTCGTCGCTACCTTAAGTTCAAGACAACAAAAAAATAAAAACAAGCCCTAACAGGGGTTTACAATCAAGCACAAGCGGTGTATAATGCTAAGTAAGCATAATCTAAAACAAAAACTATGCTCAAAAAAAATACATTACACCGATATACATCTTCTATTGCCCGTGGCAGCTACCGGATCCTTTTGGTAGTTGTAGCTTTTTTATTCCTAGTAAGCTCGATAAGTGTTACCCGCATAGTTCAAGCTCAAAGCCTCGAAGATCAGGTACAAGCTTTACAGCAAGAAAATAGATCTAATAAAGCTGCTGTAAAAAACTTGGTTGCCACTGCGACAAGTTATCAAAACGCTATCTCACAATTACAGGCTCAAATTGACCAGCTTCAAGGCCAAATTAATCAACAAGAAGCCCAAAAATCTTTGCTTGAACAGCAGATTCAACAGCAACAAGCAGAACTCGACAGGCAACGTAAAGTTTTAGGCGAAAATATCAAGGCCATGTACGTAAATGGTGATATGACCACCATAGAGATGCTTGCTACCAGTAAAGATCTTAGTGAATTCGTTGATAAAGAAACATACCGAAATGCTGTACAGCATAAAATTCAAGAAACTATGGCCAAAATTGCCAAGCTTCAAAACGAACTAAATGCAAAGAAGAAACAAATCGAAGTACTCCTGGCTTCACTACAATCCCAGCGGTCAGTGGTAGATGCAAGCCGGGCAGAGCAAGCTCGTTTATTGTCGATGAATCAACAGCAGCAAGCAGAATTTAATGATCGTACTAAAAATAATCAGGCGAAGATTGAAGAATTGAATCGACAGATTGCTGCACAACGTGCCGCTAACAGTAGCGGCATAGTACCGGACGGCGGTATGTATTTTATTCGCTTCCCAGGAGCTGTGCATGCGTTTAACCCAGGCAATTACCCTTACAAAAATGCTGGATTTAGTATGCAGCTTGCACCATGTTCGTTTTATGATAGTTATCCGGACTCCCCTGATGGATGGGGTTATTGTACTAGACAGTGCGTATCATATGCGGCATGGGCGGTTGGAGCATCGGGCCGTAGTATTCCAATAAATTATGGAAATGCCAAAGATTGGGTAGGCCGGGCGCCAGCCAGTTACGTATTTAGAACGCCACAGCCAGGCGATATCGCTATTAGTACTGCTGGCACCTGGGGACACGCTATGTACGTGGAAGCTGTTGATGGCAATCGAATCTATGTATCGCAATACAACCAGCAGTTGACTGGACAATTCTCATACCAGTGGCGCGTTTGGCGCTAATAACTGTAGACTATATTACTTATGGTAACGTATACGTGAGCAGGCTATAATATAGGATTGTAATAAGTGAGAGGGGAGCTTTGTGGCTCAAAAACAGCACATACAATCTAAAAGTACGCAAAACAATACTAAAACCATACATTCAAAAATATGGTCCAAAAAAATCCTGCGCTCGGGCGTTAACGTGATTATTTTACTGCTCGTGTTTTGGACAGGCCTCAACATAGGCAACGGTACCATCAGCGTTAGGGGTAGCGTTACAGCAAACAAAAATCTTCCGGATAATTTAAGCTACGAAGACACAGAGCGAATATATGATTTATTACGGGCAAATTACGACGGTAAACTGAGCACTACAGAACTCCAAGACGGCTTAAATGCAGGCTTAGTAAAAGCTGCTGGTGATCCGTATACTGATTACTTCAACGCCAAAGAAGCCAAAGATTTCAATGATCAGCTTTCGGGTACGTTTAGCGGCATTGGTGCCCAACTTGGTAAGGATGATAAAGATAATGTGATCATTATGTCGCCACTCACTGGATATCCTGCGGACAAAGCCGGACTTCGGGCAAAAGACGTGATAGTAAGTATCAATGGCAAAAGCACTGCTGATTTGTCAATTGACGAGGCAGTGAACCGTATTCGTGGCAAGAAAGGTACGGTAGTAACACTTGAGATTTTACGAGGTACCGAACGAAAAGAATTCAAAATAACTCGTGAAGATATTAAGGTGCCAAGTGTTAAGTCCGAAATTATTGCGGGCAACATCGGCTATATCCAAATCACGCAATTCGGCGAAGATACTTCCCGTTTGGTCAACAAGGCTGCCAAAGACTTCAAGCAGCACCAGGTAAAGGGGGTCATACTTGATATGCGCAGTAACCCTGGGGGGCTACTGCCGTCTGCAGTGGATGTAGCAAGTGTATGGCTGCCAGAAGGTAAAACAGTATTGCAAGAGAAGCGAGACGGCAAAGTGGAGCAAACATACACTGCTTTTGGCCAAGCTATGCTTGCGCATGTGCCCACGGCTGTATTAATCGACGAAGGAAGCGCTAGTGCAAGTGAGATTGTGGCCGGTGCGCTAAAAGATAACGGAGCAGCTACACTTATTGGTACAAAGAGTTATGGCAAGGGCAGCGTACAAGAAATCATTAATCTCAAAGACGGCGCAGAACTGAAAATAACGGTTGCCAGATGGTATCGACCTAATGGTGAAAATATTGATAAAAAAGGTATTAATCCTGATCAACAGGTCAAAATGACTGAAGAGGACTATAAAAAGGGCGTTGATCCGCAAAAAGATGCAGCATTGCAATTTTTGCAGAAGCAAAACCCATAATTACCTTGCCTCAAGGTGAGGACTAGGGTAGTATAAGGTACATATTTGGGGAGAAAACAAAGTGGCTGAAAAAGCGACAAAGTACATCTTTGTAACTGGTGGAGTGCTTTCCGGACTGGGAAAGGGTATCACGGCCGCTTCAATCGGGAAGGTGCTCAAGGCACGGGGCTTCAAGGTAAATCTTCAGAAATGTGACCCATATCTTAATGTAGATGCTGGTACACTTAACCCGCGCGAACACGGCGAATGTTTTGTTACCAAAGATGGCGCTGAGACTGACTTGGACCTTGGCCACTACGAACGATTTCTTGACCAAGAACTTACCCAATCCAGCTCAATTATGAGCGGACGCATCTTCACTAAAGTCATAGAAGATGAGCGAAACGGTATGCACCAAGGTGATACCATTCAAATTATTCCCCATGTTACCAATGCTATCCAAGATGCCGTCCAGGAAGCTGGCAAAGGCTACGACGTTCATATTGTAGAAATTGGCGGTACAGTCGGGGATTATGAGTCGCTGGCGTTCGTAGAAGCGATTCGTGAGTTTGGATTGCGTGTAGGTCGTGAAAATTGCGCCTATGTCCATGTGGTGTACTTGCCGTATCTTAGCGTAAGTCACGAAACTAAAACTAAGCCGGCTCAAAGTGCTGTTCGTGATCTGCGTGGACTAGGAATCACTCCCGATATATTGGTTGCGCGTAGTGAGCGGCCTGCTCCCGAAAGCGCTAAGAAAAAATTAAGCCTTTTTTGCGGTGTTGACGAGTCAGCGGTAGCATTACTGCCGAATGCTCAGACAATTTACGAAGTGCCGCTAACATTATTGCAGGCCGGCATTGATGATGCTATTTGCAAGAAACTGGGTATTACTGCTGACGTTGCTCAAATGGGTGACTGGGAATCATTAGTATCGCTTGCCAAAAAACAGCATAACACCAAGGTAACAGTAGGTGTAGTGGCAAAGTATATGGATAACGCCGACACCTATATGTCAGTATTTGAAGCATTGCGTCATGCAGCGTGGCATCAGGATAGTGACGTAGAAATCAAGTGGATTGACGCTGAAGAATTAGGTAAAACCGGCAATACCGCAGAGCTAGAGTCAGTGGACGGTATTGTCGTGCCCGGTGGGTTTGGTAACAGAGGTGTTGAAGGTAAGATCAAGGCTGCGATATACGCGCTAAAGAATAAAAAGCCGTACTTGGGCTTGTGCTTGGGTATGCAGGTGATGGTTATTGGCGCAGCTCGCAACGCCGGTATAGATGATGCTAACTCAACTGAATTTAGTGCAGATACTAAAAATCCGGTTATCCACACTATGGAAGATCAAAAAGGCAAAGAAAACACCGGTGGTACCATGCGCTTGGGTGACTACCCCTGTAAAATTACAACAGGGAGTAAATCAGAAGCCCTCTACGGCGATTCTGATATCGTAGAGCGTCATAGGCATCGCTACGAGGCTAATAATGCTTACCGCGAGCAATATGAATCGTGGGGCATCAAGGCGGTAGGCGTTTCTCCTGATGGTGAGTTAGTAGAAATAATTGAAGGTATAGATCATCCATTTTTGGTGGCTAGCCAATTTCATCCTGAATTCAAATCCCGCCCAAACCGTCCCCATCCTATGTTTAACGGGTTTATCGGCGCTTTAGTTGCAAAGTAACGTAAAATCAGGCAAAGTATAAGCAGTATGGATAGCGACAAATCCAAAAAAAGAATTCTGTTAGTAGAAGATGATGACGCGTTAGCAAACGTATATATGATACGTCTGGAGGCCGAAGGGTTTGAAATCCGTCGAGTGGCCAACGGTGAAGATGCGCTTGCAGTGGCGCAGGAATATCATCCAGACCTTATATTGCTTGATGTAATGATGCCAAAAGTCAGTGGATTCGACGTATTAGATATTTTGCGTAATACGCCACAGACAGCTAATGTGAAAGTTATTATGTTAACCGCACTTAGTCAGGATAGCGATCGCCAGCGTGCGGAAGCTCTAGGTGCCGATGATTATCTTGTAAAATCACAAGTGGTGATTGCTGACGTGGTAGACCATATCAAGCAACACCTCAACATCTAAATCCCACATTATTAATAATGTTCTAGCCTTTACCACAGATACAGTTATTAGCTAACCCGGTACGGTTATTTCCTAATCGACTTCTTGCCAAGATGCAACAATATCAAGACCCTGTATTTGAGGATCAGTGAGTTCTTACTCTACTGTGACTTCGGTGCGAGGGACTGAGCGTCCAGAGAAAGTTTTTACCTTGCGGCGAGTGAATTTCACTACACCGTCACGCGTTGCATGTATAGTGAAGTTGCGGCTCAGCATAGTGCCTTTGCCGGCACGCTTTGTCATGCCGACTTGCCGTACGATTACTTGGCCGGTTTTAACTTTTTGGCCACCAAACAGCTTAACACCAAGCCGTTGGCCAGGGCTGTCATGGATATTTTTGGCGGTGCCGCCTGCTTTTACGTGTGACATAAACCTTTACTTCCTTGTAATTACTAGCAGTTCGCGAGCTACGACCTGATCGGGTCTGTAGTAGAGTAAGTCCTTGGCGCGAACGTGCTCAAGATCCACTCGATTATAGCCTAGTTCCTCGAGAGAGTCAAGGAGTTTTAGATGCTCAAAACGGCCATTCGGGCGATGCCAGGCAGGTAAGGCAACACAAAGACGCGTACCGCTTTGTATTTGCGGATAAATATTCTTCAAAAAGCCTTTCATAATCTGATTACAAGTATTCGTAACTTCGCGCAATTTCTCTTCGCTTGGGAAAGCATTGAATGGCTGTCCTAGGTATCCTTCGCAAGCAATGCCGGCATATGTTTCGGGAGAGTACTTCCATGTGTGTGACGTTGCGTCACCGACTTCTAGACTGAAATATCGCCAACTAGTATTGTCACGGTACTCAGACGGACGGCTAATGAGATTGTTGGGTTGATCAAGAAGCCACATAAGGTTTTTATCAGTGTATTCAACCATCCTTGGCTCAATATCTGTTCCGTAGATATCAAAACCCATTAAAGTTGCTTCCTGCAGCACAACGCCAGTTCCGCAGAATGGATCGAGCACAATTCCACCAAGTGTAGGATCTGTATTAGCTACTGAAAGATTTACGATAATCTGAGCAAGTTTTGGGGGCAACATACCTACGCGGGCATCGCGCTTAGGACGGTTTTGGTCGCGTTGGGCATAGGATTCAATATCTTGTTCGGCAACTGTACGAGCCACATAGGTTATGCTACCAACTTTTATCAATACAATTTCCAAGCCACGAGGTCCTGTTAAATGATTATGTATCACTTGGGCTGAGGAAAGTGCAGGTGTTTTGTTGGGTGTTACTCGCACCGATTGATCGGTCTTTGTACGAATAACTTTTTTGAGCCGCAGGGCAGTAGCTTGGATGTCTTTCAATCCCGCCTCAATACCATACAGGCTTAACCCAAGCTGAATTTTGCCTTCCTCTAAACTAGTAGCGGTAATAGGCACTAGTTTGAGCAGTACTTTTTCGATGGCACGCCACTCGGTGTTTTCTATGGTGCCAATGACATCAGTTAGCTTTATGCTGCCGCCCAAACGAGTAAAATCAATCTCTTTTGCTGGCAAGCAGCATCCGGCTACTCCTTTGCCTAAAGGCACGATTGTATCTGCGCCATAAAGGCTTTCTAGTTCGGCCAATCCAAGCCCAGGCTGCCGCCCAAGTAATAAGATACTTTTTACAACTTCCATTACCTTCAGTATAGCGGCTTATGGCGTATAATGATGCAAGTATGAGTAAAAATTCCTTTCTGGCACGACGCTGGAAGCTGATTTTGAATATTGTCACTATTGTAGCTTTAGTGCTCTTCCTATTTTTGATACGCGACCAAATTGCTGAAACATTTCACAATATTGGCAGGATCCACTGGGCAGTACTTATATTGATCGTTTTTCTACAATTATGGAATTATGATGCGCAAACCCGTATGTATTTGTCGCTATTCCATATTGTCGGCAATAAGTTTGATTATAAAAATATGTTTATTGCGGCACTTGAACTCAACTTCATCAATAATGTATTTCCAAGCGGTGGTGTATCGGGCATTTCGTACTTCGGTGCGCGTTTGCGTTCTGATACAGTGACAGCCGGTAAGGCTACGTTAGTACAAATGATGAAGCTGTTGATGCTGTATATATCGTTTGAAGTGTTGCTCGTGCTAGGACTATTTTTGTTGGCGGCAGAAGGTCATATCAACGACCTAGTCCTTGCAGTTGCGGTTTCGATTTCTACGGCACTTATCCTCGGTACGGCATTATTCGTATATATTGTGGGGAATTACCGGCGGGTAGACCAATTTTTTAGACTCATTAAACGTACAGTGAATAGTGTAGTACGCAAGATAACACGTAAACCTAATCGTCCTACAATTGAGCTGGAGCGAGTTGAATTTCTTATCACCGAGCTTCATAACAACTTCAAAACCATCAAGGCGCGTTATAAGGATTTAAAGTGGACGTTGGTGCACGCGCTATTTGCTAACCTGTCGGAAATTTTATGTATTTATATTGTTTACGTTGCTTTTGGTGATTGGGTGAACCTGGGCGCTATCATTATTGCTTACTCGGTAGCAAACTTTGCCGGTCTGATTTCGGTACTTCCTGGTGGCGTGGGCATATACGAAGCACTTATGACCACAGTATTAGTGGCCACGGGTATACCAGTGGCGTTAAGTCTACCTGTCACGATCACTTATCGGATACTAACTGCAGCTATTCAACTGCCGCCGGGGTATTTCTTCTATCATAAAGCGATCAATAATAAAGGTAGGAAGCTGGTGCCTCGCAATGGCTAACGAACCACTGGTTTTGGGTGTTAGTGAATTTGTTGCTTATGCCAACCAGACACTTGAATATGCTTATCCGAGTGTAGTTATCACCGGCGAACTAGCCAATTTTCGGATAAGTAAAAATAAATGGGTATACTTCGACCTTAAAGACCAAGAAGCAAGCCTACGGTTTTTTGGTACGGTCTATATGCTGCGTGGTCCACTGGAAGAAGGTATGATGCTTAAAGTGCGGGGCGTACCGCGCTTACACCCTCAGTACGGCTTTAGTGTTACTATCCAACAGATAGAATTGGTAGGTGAGGGTACCATAAAACAAGCCTCAAAGTTGCTTCAGGAAAAACTTACCAAAGAAGGGTTATTTGACCTGGAGCGTAAACGAACCTTACCGTATCCGCCAACCTCTATCGGCCTGGTCACCTCTACCGAATCAGCAGCTTATGCGGATTTTATAAAAATTATTCGTGCTCGCTGGAGCGGGTTGGATATACGAGTGGCGGATGTGCAAGTGCAAGGAATGGATGCTCCGTCTCAGCTTATTCAAGCGGTTAACGACTTTAATCAACATCCGTCGCCTCCGGAAGTGCTTGTGATGATCCGTGGTGGGGGTAGTCCGGAGGATTTGCAAGCATTTAGCGATGAGTATGTGGTGCGTGCTGTGGCGGGTAGCCGAATTCCTATTTTGGTAGCTATTGGGCATGAAATTGATGTGAGTCTGGCCGAACTTGCAGCTGATCAACGGGCCAGTACGCCAAGTAATGCCGCAGAGCTGCTTGTACCGGATAAAGTCCACACTCAAGCCACACTACGCCAGTACCAACAAACACTCATCCAGGGCGTAACAGGAATTCTTAGTAAGCAAACGCAGGACGTTGCTCAAAAAACACAAGAGCTGCGTCGGCTTATAGAAACTGTTTTGGAGCGAACTCAAGGTGCTCTGGAACACCGAAAAGAACTATTAGAGGCTTTTAGTCCAAGCCAAGCGTTAGCTCGAGGATACGCAATTATTCGCAAAGATGCAGTAGCTCTTCGTGGCGCTGCATCGCTCAAACCAGGTGATATAGTAGATATTAGTATGTATGACGCAGAGATTTCAGCAGCTATACAGAAAATACGAAAGAGGAGAGCATGAACAAGAAGCCAGTACAAGATTACCACACGCTCAACAAACGACTTGATGAAGTCTTGGCTGCTATGCAGTCACCTGATGTAAGTGTAGACGAAGCGATAGCATTGTACAAAGAGGGATCATCACTGGTTGAGGCTTTACAAAAATATCTCCAAGATGCCGAAATTCGTGTTACGAAACTGAACACTCGGGATACATAGTATGGAAATCCTCAGTGCTGTTTTGATTGGTATTATTTTTGTATTTGGATTTGTGGTAGTATTCGGAGCACCTTATGTACCAACTCTTAAGCCACAAATAGGGGTAGCCCTTGATTTATTAGACCTACAGCCTGGCCAGACATTGATAGAAGTTGGTTCGGGGGACGGCAGGGTATTATTGGCTGCCGCAGAACGAGGTTGGCAGGCGGTAGGCTATGAACTTAACCCGGTGCTTGTAATATGGTCGTGGTGGCGTACACGTAAATATCGCCGTCAAGTACGGGTAATATGGGGGAATGCACTAACCAAAGAATGGCCGCTAACAGATGGTATATATGTATTTGGCGTACAGAGAATTATGTCAAAATTGCATACAAAAATTGTTCAATCCATTCAAGAACCAGTAAAACTTGCAAGTTTTGGTTTTGAGTTACCTGGGCAAAAGGCTCTCCAAACAAAAAACGGAATCTATCTCTATAAGATCAAGCCAAGATAATTTAAGCACTTGCAAACAGGGGCGAGGTTTATTACCATAAACGTAATGCAACCTAATAACCCTAATCCCTATTATCCGCCACGGCAACCCACTGCACCTTCTGCTGGGACACCGTCAGTTGGTGGTGGAGCAGCGCCAAATTTTAGCGGCTTGCCTAGTGGGGGAACGTCATGGGGCTGGATCATCACGAGTATATTACTTGTGGCGTTGCTACTCGGAGCTGTAATATTTGCCTTTTGGGCATTTGGCGAGCGCCAAGACTATAAAAACAATTCAGATAAAAAGGTAGCTGCTGCAATAAAAGTCGCTGAGAAACAGACTACCGAAGAAAATAATAAAAAATTTGCTGAAGAACTGAAAAATCCATTAAAAACCTATGTAGGACCAGAATCATACGGCAGCGTAACCGTGCATTATCCTAAAACGTGGAGTGCATATATTTTAACCGGCGGGACAAGTAGTGGAGCGGTTCTGGACGCGTACTTTCATCCTGATATTGTGCCAGCAATTACATCCAGCAGCGATGGTGCACCTGCAGCTATTGCGCTGAGAGTCCAAGTACTTAATCAGTCGTACGATCAAGCAGTAGGGGCTCTAAAAGCTTATGTGGACACAGGTACCTTAAAAGCGGTTCCTTACGTATTGCCGAAGGCTTCAGGCCAGGTAGGAACAATGTTTCACGGCCAACTGGCGCAACAGTTAACTGGTACAGAAATTATGATACCGCTTCGAGACAAAACTCTGGCTATTACCACGAACACGGATCAATATTTGGCAGACTTCAATAGATATATCTTGCCTAATTTGAGCTTTGTGCCGTAGACCATAGAGGTGTATACTGACTATACTAAGGATGTAAGTCAGTGAGGGTAACACGTGACTCAGGCGCCCAGTGCTAAGTTGTATGATGTAGGTGGCAATAAACAAGTGCAGACGTTGCGCTCAATTGCCGAGCAGCTAAAAGTACCTCTTATGTATTTAGCTCGACAAGCCGAATTGAATCAGCAACAAGAAAATGCTCAAGCGGCTAGCTTCAAGACAATGCAGACTCATGCCGACATGGCACTTCGACTGGTTGATAGCTATCTATTAGGACTTGATTTAAGTGGCCAGCAAACTACTCTGGAACTTGAGCCGGTGCCCATAGCAGCAGCTTTGTATGATGTGGCTCACGACTTAACTCCGCTAGCTAAACAGCGTAATACCGATATAGAACTCGTTTTAGCAGGCAAGTATGGTCAAGTAATGGCTCATCCGGCAGGCCTTCGAGCAGCATTATATGGTTTGGGTTTTGTGTTGTCTGAAGTTGTACATCCAGAAAAAATCCGAAACACTTTAAAAATTGCTGCTCACCGTACGCGGAATGGCATAGTAACAGGGCTTTATATTGATGGCTCTGCGGATGCCCAAACTACTTTACGAGCAGGCAATATTTCTCAAAATTTAGGTATGCGTCAGCCCTTTGCGCAACTTACAGCTGGTACGGGAGCGGGAGTATTTGTGGCAGACACTATTTTTGATGCTATGCAAACCAAGTTACGCTTTGGGAGTTTTAGGAATCAACAAGGGTTAGCGGCTACTTTACAGCCAAGCAAACAATTACAGTTAGTATAAACGGCATGCATATTCTATTGATTGAACCAGACACCGTACTTGCCCAACTGTATATTCAGGCTTTAGAGGGCGTGGGGCAGCACACAGTAAGCTACATTATGAGCGCCGAAGCTGCGATTCATACGGCGGATCGTAAAAGGCCAGATGTTGTAGTGCTTGAAATGCAACTCGTCGGTCACAATGGTGTGGCTTTTTTGCAGGAATTTCGCTCCTATGCAGATTGGCTCGATATTCCAGTTATTATGCATACGTGGGCGTCACCCACACATTTGCAGGAGTTTGAAGAAGCTTTAAAAGAAATGGGAGTAGCTGCCCATCTGTATAAACCTCAGACGACGCTTCATCAGCTTATTACTGTGATCGATAATTATGCTCGTGTATCCGCATGAAGCAACTAGTTACCAAAGGTATTATTTTAGCTCGTACTAACTACAGCGAAGCAGACCGTATTATTACAGTACTTACCCCTGACCAAGGCAAGTTGCGGCTTATGGCAAAAGGCGTACGGAAGCCTAAGAGCAAGCTTGCAGGCGGGATAGAACTTTTTAGTATTAGCGACATTACATTTATACGTGGAAAGGGCGATATAGGTACGTTAATTTCTGCAAGGTTACATACCCATTTTGGTAATATTATCAAAGATATAGATCGGACAATGCTTGGCTACGACTTGATAAAACAGCTCAATAAAGCTACCGAAGATGAGCCTGAGCCAGCTTATTTCTATCTGTTAGAAAAGGCCTTGCAAGCGCTTAATACTGAACACATATATAGTGATCTTATTCGGGCGTGGTTTGGCGCACAGCTACTCGAGCTTAGTGGCCATGCTCCTAATTTACAGACCGATACAACTGGTAATAAGTTAGCAACAGGGCATACCTATAACTTTAGTTTTGAAGATATGGCATTTGTGCCAGCCACCGGCAATGGCCGCTTTAACGCTGGGCGTATTAAAGTTTTGCGACTACTATTTAGTCGAAATTCTCTGAATGCCCTTCAGCAAATAGAGGGGATTGAAGGACATAGCACGGGACTTGTTCCGGTAATACAAACCATGCACAATACTTTTATAAGAACGTAGTTCGGCACAAACGATCTTCGTTTGGTATAACCCTTCAAGACCCTGTATAATCCAAGTCAATGAACACTCCTAAACTAGAAGATATTGTTAGTCTGTGTAAGCGTCGTGGTTTTATGTACCAGGGCAGTGAAGTTTATGGAGGCCTTGCCGGTACATGGGATTATGGGCCGCTGGGTGTGCAACTCAAGCGAAATATCGTGAATTTGTGGTGGAAGATGTTTGTCGAAGATCGCGATGATATGTATGGTATTGACGCGGCAATTTTGATGAACCAAAAGGTCTGGCAGGCCAGCGGCCACACCGAAACGTTCACCGATCCTCTCGTAGAATGCAGTAATTGTAAGGGCCGTTTCCGCGCTGACAAGATTGACGCCAATAAATGCCCAACCTGTGGTAAAGAGGATACTTTCGACAATCCTAGTCAGTTTAATATGATGTTTAAGACAATTGTAGGACCTAAGTTTCAAAGCTGGACAAGGAAAGTTCCAGGTGGTTTAGAGGGTGAGGTTTATTTCAAGAATCAGTACGGCGAACGTGAAACAGTTTGGAAAATTGAGGATGCTGATAATGAACTGGGCGGAATGATGGTTTATGACTCAAATGCGGTGAGCTATTTGCGGCCAGAGACTGCCCAGGGAATCTTTACGAATTTCAAAAATGTAGTCGATAGTTTTTACCCGGATCTGCCATTTGGTTTGGCGCAGCAAGGCAAGGCGTTTCGCAACGAAATCAGCCCGCGCGATTTCGTATTCCGCAGTCGTGAATTCGAACAAATGGAAATCGAATATTTTGTGCACCCAGATAAGTGGGAAGAAGCATTTGAAGTATGGCGAAAAGCCGTATGGGAGTGGTGTAAGGCGCTTGGTCTGCCAGAAACTTCCGTACACGAGCTGGAGGTGCCAGAAGAAGACCGCGCACATTACAGCAAGCGCACCATTGATTTTGAGTTTGATTTCCCGATTGGTCGTGAAGAGTTACTTGGTCTCGCATACCGCACTGATTTTGATTTAGGTAATATCCAGCGCGCCAGCGGTAGAAATATGGAATACCGGCCAAAAGATGGTGGCGAGCCATTTGTTCCACATGTGATTGAGCCGTCGTTTGGTTTAGAGCGTACGGTTATGGCTGTACTAACCGCGGCTTATTGTGAGGACGAAGTAAATGGCGAAAAGCGCACATATTTGAGGCTGCCAGAGCACTTGGCGCCTGTGAAATACGCCGTATCGCCTCTGCTTAAGAATAAGCCAGAATTAGTGGAGAAGGCGCGCGAAGTTTACGCTGCGCTCAAGAAAAAGTATGGCAACGTCATGTGGGACGACAACGGCAATATTGGTAAACGCTACCGTCGCCAAGACGAAATCGGCACCCCATACTGCATTACCATTGATTTCCAAACTCTCGAAGATAGTACTATAACGCTCCGCAATCGCGACACTACCGAACAAACTCGCGTAGAGATCTCAAGCCTATGAATGATGACGATAAACAGCTGCAAAAAGATGCGCTTGAGTTTGTAAAGAAAAACAAGAAGCAATTATTTGAGGATTTGGTAGCGGGCAGGATTTTTGATGGCTCATCGCAACAGGTTGCAATTTTTATGGCCGGCACGCCGGGTGCAGGAAAGACAGAAGTGGCGCAAAGCCTAGGGCCTTTATTCGCAACTCCTCCGTTGCGTATAGATGCTGATGAATTCCGGACAAAAATACCAGGATACAATGGAGCAAATTCTGATATTATTCAGCCTGCTGCTTCGGTAGCGGTAGACAAGGTGCTTGACCAAGTATATAAAAACAAATATCCCTTTATTCTTGATGGGACATTTGCGGTAGGTAAGGCACTTGTTAATCTGAAGCGAGCAATTCGTAAGGGATATTCAGCACAGGTGTATTTCGTATATCAAGATCCACTTGACGCATGGCGGTTTACAAAAATCCGAGAAAAGAAAGAAGGTAGGAGGGTGCCTAAAGAAGCTTTTGTTAACGCATATTTTGCATCACGACAGAATGTCAAGTCAGTTAAGCAAGAACTGGGTAGCGACATATTGCTGACACTCATTATCAAAAACTACAGTACTGGTGAGCGGAAAATCCTAGATAATGTAGATGACATTGAAAAATATATTCCAAAAACTTATAATAGAGATGAATTAGAAGGTTTAATTAATGATTGAAAAAGTATTACTCCGTCGCAGTATTAAGAAAACTTCACAAGGTGACTTCTCTACATTTATGGCACAGCAAGATCGCAAAGATGTCGTAAAGGTTCTTGAATATGCCGCAAAAAAGGCAAACGAAGACCAGAAGCGTCTCATGGACTCTAAATAAAATAGAAAATTCAAATAGCTTACACTAGATTTGCCAGCTCCTGAGCCACCTGCAATACCAATTATCTTCATGCCTCAAGTTTACTACAAAGTGTTATTATAAGGATATTATGCAAGAAGTGTTGTTGGGGTTGGCGGTTACTGCTTCAATTCTGGTTATATCATCGGTAAAATCGCCAAAACTGCGGGCAGCTATTTATAGTTTGCCTATACCGATCAGCGTTATTTTGCTTGGCACGGGGATTACAGCAAATTCAACTCATCTATTTAGTCTTATTTTAGTTATACTTTTCATGTTCAATACCTGGCTTTTGTACAAAAAGCTGCCAATCATCGTGGCTATTGCTATAGCAACTGTCCTGTATGCATTCATGGGCCTATTGAATCAATATATTGTTAAAATTCCTTTTGCCCATACATATGTAGCAATGTTTAGCCTTTGGTTACTATGGGTGACAATTCAGCCTCTTACGTTCTATAAAGCGGCATCGAGTCCGGCTGTGGCTTATAAGTTACAATTCAAAGATTACATAATACGCGGTGCAGTTGTATTTAGTCTGACATATATTTTAGTGGGCTTCAGAGGGCTTATTTTGGGGGCGGCTGTGACATTTCCGTTCAATGGGATTTTTACAGTCTATATAATGAAAGACCAGCTTCTATTTTTGGTTAACGAGGTAGCTAGAAACTTCTTAGCGATTATGAATTTTTTTGCAACTATTTACTTTTTACAAACCTTTGTACCGAATGGAATTGCTTTTGTGTGCGCATGGGTTGTCTGCGTAATCAGTCTTGTACTTATTCATAAATATTTACCCAGAAAGCAAAAGGAACAAAAAATATATGAAAGAGAATATTCTACAGCTGCTTGAAGAACTAGGCATTGAATATAGGGAAGTTGCACATCCGGCAGTGTTTACGGTTGAGGAGTCTAATAAATATTTACAGGATAAAGTTCCGGTTAAGAATTTGCTATTGGAAGATACAAAGACGCGGCAAAAAATATTGGTGATTATGCCAGGTGAGCAAAAACTTGATATGAAGATTTTAGCCACAAAACTTGGTTACAAAAAATTTCAGTTTGCAAAACCAGAGGTGCTCCAGCAATCCTTTGGTGTAGCACCGGGCGCGGTGTCGATTTTTGGCTTGCTCCACCCAGGCTCTAAAAATGTAGAAGTAGCCGTAGAAAAAAGCTTGCTCCAGGCCAATGAGCTTGGGTTTCACCCAAACGACAATACGGAAACTATATTTATCCCAGGCAGCGCCATCAAGAAAATTTTACAAAGCACACAACACCACTACAAAGTAGTCGATCTCTCATAGCAGTTGTGATGTTATACTAAGCACAAATCAGCGAATAACGGGTAGTCTGTAGTTGTTTAGATTTTAGAGGAGGTAAGACTAGAATATGAAAAAGAAGGCTCTTGATAAATCACTAGATTTTATGAAAGACTGGCTGCGCTTTTTACACGAGCGAAGCACTTTGCCTGGTTTTGTAGTCGCAGTTTCACATAAAGGCAAGGTTTTGTTTAACGAAGCGTACGGCTATGCTGATCTTGAAAAGAAAGAAAAGCTTACACCAAAGCATATTTTTCGAATTGCCTCGCACTCCAAGACCTTCACTGCGACGGCAATAATGCAGCTACAAGAGCAGGGAAAATTAAAAATCGACGATCCCGTCGTAGATTACATACCATGGCTAAAGCAGCATAAAGACAAACGATTCTTAAAAGTTACCATTCGCCAAGTTTTATCGCATGGCGCAGGTATAGTTCGCGATGGAATAAATTCAAATTACTGGAATATGAACAAGCCATTTCCAGATGCCAAACAGTTGAAAAAAGAAATTCTAGAAACTAATTTAGTGATTGATAATAATGTAAAGCTAAAGTATTCGAATTACGGTCATAGCTTGCTGGGCTGGGTGATTGAAAAAGCAAGTGGGCAGGCCTATAACGACTATGTTTTGGAGTATATTGTAAAACCTTTAGGACTTAAAAATACCGGACCAGAGTACACTTCAAAAATAGCAGAGCAGGTTGTCACAGGATATACTCGTCCCGATTATAAAAATAAAAAACGCTTGCCCATAACCAACATTGATACGCATGCGATGTCTCCAGCTACCGGTTTTTATGCGACAAGCGAAGATATATGTAAATACTTTACTGCACATATAGTAGGTTCTGGTAAACTTCTCAGCGACGAATCCAAGAAAGAAATGCAGCGCGTGCAATGGCAGGCAGAGCATGTAGCGGAAAAAGAAGAGTATGGGCTTGGTATAGAAATAGCACATGTGAAAAATCGTAAGATGATCGGACACGGTGGCGGCTTTCCGGGTCATATCACCTACACCTTGTGCGATCCAAAAGATGAACTAGTAGTAACGGTGCTAACGAATGCAGCTGATAGCCACGTAGGGCATATGAATAAAAGCATTGTAAAATTGATTGACTTCTTTCAGTATTCATGGAAAACGCCACAAGGCGGCATAGAGAAGTTTGAAGGCAGATTTATGGATCTTTGGAGCATCATAAACATTGTAGCCTCCGGCAACAAATTAATTATGGGTTTTTCGGGTTGGGAAATATTTGAATATCCTGATGAAGCAGAGAGACAAAAGGACGGTACATTTAGAATTACCAAGACTAGCAGCTTTGGCTCGGAAGGCGAACCAATAAGCTTCACATTAGACAGTAATGGCAACGTCAAAGAAGTGAATCTTGCTGGAGCAACGTGCTTATTGGAAAGAGACTATCTCGCTAAAACTTCTAAATTTAAAAAAATTGGCGAAGCGCTTAAATAATGAATTATAAGCCGCATCATACTGCAATATCTGTTCGCAACTTAGAAAAATCGGTAGAATTTTATGAAAAGCTCGGCTTCAAACAAGTTCATCAATATGACGATGAAGGTGGTGCTATGAGTATTGTGCATCTTAAATTAGGCGAATCATTTTTAGAGATATTTGCTTACACGCAAAATCAAGCCAGCGGAGTAGCTAATTTTAATTACGCAAATAATCTTGAAGAAATTGGGGTAAAACACATTGCATTACGGGTAGATGATATTGTAGTAGCCCTGGAAGATTTAAAGATAAAAGATCTCGCAGACGAAACTACAGAAATTAAGCAGGGCAAAACTCAAATAACCTATTTTTTCATCCAAGACCCCGATGGAATATGGGTTGAAATCGTTGAGGATAAAAGAAACTATTAACTATTTCATAGGGTGAGTTAAGCCACAGTTACTTTAGTAGTGGTATTATATTTCAATGAAAATATTAAAGCGGACACAATTTGGAGATCCTATATTACGAGAAGTTGCAGCGCACGTTCCTGTAAGCAAAATTTCTTCTACGCAAATCCAGCAACTTATAGCTAATATGAAGTATACACTCCTTAAAAAAGAATTAGGTATTGGCTTGGCTGCACCGCAAATAGGACAAAGCTTAGCGCTTGCCGTGGTAGCTATACGTAAAAGTCAAACCCGACCCCAGGCTGAAGCATTTGATCTAGTGCTTATTAATCCTGTAATCACTGAAGCTGTGGGTAAACGTGCGCAACTTTGGGAAGGTTGCATTAGTGCTGGTAGTTATGGCAAAGCAGATTTATTTGCCAAAGTACCGCGCTTCAAGAAAATTCGTATCAAATACTATGATGAACATGGCCGCCAACATCATAAATATTACGAAGGGTTGCCAGCTCACGCACTACAGCACGAAGTCGATCACTTGCATGGAATTCTTTTTGTAGATCGGGTCAAAGACACGAGGAGTTACATGACGCATAAAGAATACGTGAAACACATCAAAAATGTCATTTAAACTCTCTTATGCTTGCAAAGACAGAGACATAAATGTAACTTGAAGGCATGTCAATTGAGTTGCCATCACACAGGCCGCCGCTGAACGAACCAAGTCGGGCGCTCGTGCATGAGTTCATGAAAATACATGTGTACTTGGGTATGGGTGCACAGAGAAGCTTGGAGACCCTCGCGTCAGATATGTATCGTAATGCAGGTAGCATGTTGGAACGTGCACAGTTGGTTTTACCAGATGGTACCCCTCGGATTGAGCAAGGAGTTAGGTACGCTACCTCTTCAGGTGCAGGAGTGTTATATGCGGAAACATTATGCCAGGCAGAGGCCAAGCAAGATACAATGGTGCACAAAAGACTAGATATAGAAGGCGTCACAAGTATCCATACCATGATGGGTAGGGCTGAGTATGATAGAGTTGTGATTGTTGGCCGCTTTCCGCAGATTAAGCCGCCATATCTCCCTGAAACTGACCGTCTTATAGAAAAAGAACTTGCTTTTTACAGGGAAGGCATGGGAACCCCAGAGGCTCTTTATAGATATGAGCCCAGCGATGAAGGTGCCACACTTATCCTAGAAGAAGGCAGAGAAGATGTAGCTATAGGTGACCTACTCCTAACTTTAGCAATTGCCGAAGTGGCTCTGGCTCAGCCTCTGGAAAGAGTTGATTTACCTGCTACATTATAGTGCGATTTTGTACTACGGGAGTGTTATTATTAACGCATGGGATTTTTTGGGACACTCAAGAAGATTATAGAAGGCAAGCCTGTATTTGATGCCGTGGATCAATCTAAGCTTGCATCGCATTCAGTAGAAACTGCACAAGCCACAACTACGTCTAATAGCTCAAAAATATTGCCGGTTGTAAGAATTGAGCGGACAGAATGTCACGATAGCGGCGCGCAAATGACGGTCAGGTGTACAATTCGCAATGATTCAGATCAAGAAATTGAACTTGATAAAATTCGATTGATTGGTATGGTTCGAGAACTGGATACTCGTTTACGCCCTCATGAATCTAGGGAGTTAGTGGTGTACTCTGGTAATCGGCCAAATAACCGCAGCTACACCACGGCTGAACTTAATTATAAAGATATGTCTGGCGATTATTTTCAGGCACGTTATGTCGTAGAATTTCGTCAGGAATCCGACAACACATATAGTATTGCTCGCATAAATCTAACAGGGTCCATAAAAGATATTCAATAAACCCTTATCGAACAGTATGAAATTCGTAACCATGCAAAAGCGATACACATTCTTAGGATATTTTCTTAGTACTTGTTATATTGTTTTGCTGCTTTGGTTTATAACTTTATTTATAGGTTTGCCGGGAGATTATCAATCTAATGGCAATGCATACGCTTGGATATTGTCGTTGGTTACGTTAGGTGCTTTTGCCTTAGTGTGTGTACTGTATTGGTATCGAAGGGTTCAATTTAAAAATCGTAAAAAAATTATTAAATCTATGGCAGCAGAGGGGGAGTGGGCTCAAACTTCAGGCTCTATTGGTCATGAGCACGTTCCCGATTTTAGCCTAGTATCACTTACTAGACTGAGTGAAAGGCGCCTGACTCGTCAAACTAACTGTATATATACCCGAGATTGGGCTTATTGTGATTGTACGTATGATATATACAGGCACACAAAGTATGGTGATTATAAGGAGTCAGAAGCAGTCTACGCTCTTATGGGTACTACGTTGCCACGTAAGCTGCCAAATGTCATGTTTGACTCGCTTACGTCCCGTAGGCGTCAATTTAAGGTACTGTATGATAAATCCCAGCTCCATACTCTTGAAGGTAACTTTGATCAACACTTTGCAACGTACTTCCCAAAATATTACACAGTGGACAGTTTAAGCTTTATAACTCCAGATGTCATGGAGACACTGATAGAGGCACGAAATTATGATATTGAAATTATTGACAATAATCTTTTTATATTTGGCACGGTTCAAAATCCTCGTACTCAACTTCCAGAAATGAGTCAAAAGTTGGCTAAGATCAAGAAAGAATTACTTGATAATATACTTACCTATCGTGATGAACGCTTGCCATACGATCAAGGCAGACAAGCAGTTACCGTTGAAGGCGCGAGGCTGGCAGCCGCAAAAAAGAAATGGTGGATTGGAGTAGTTATTATAATTATCTATTCCATTGTTCGAGTTGTAGTTGACTTACAATAAGTCGGTTTGTTTACAGCTCACAGATTTTACTGGTAAGTTTAGGCGAAAATTTTACAGCAGTATTGACGGCTAACTTATCGTAGAATAGATCGGAAAGATACAACAGCGCTACGCAGCTAGCCGTAATTTATTTGGAGTGACTTATATCGTATGGATGAAATAAAAACCGCAGAAAAGAATCGGGTAGCTCAAGAAGAGGATGCTCACAAAGAGAATTATCAGGAAACCGATGTGTTCGCATGGGCGAATAATCTAGTGCAATATGTTGATGATCTCAAAATAACGCTGTATTTTTTCAATAAAAATTACGTGGTGTACCGTACAAAGTTAGGCGGGGAAGCGTCGCGTCAATTGAGGCCATTGTTTATCGACGAAATTTTAGAATTTATTTTGGGCGGGGCAGACAAAGGTCTGGTTGTACGTGGATTTGAAGAAGCTGAAAAAGAAGATAATGTATTACAGCGTACCCAGGTAAAAAACGTTGATAAATTAGTAGAAGTTTTAAACTGGCTCAAAACCCAGGCGCATGAAATTGAAGACTTTAAAGAAGAAGAGCATGACTTGAAGCGCATGAAAGGTGTAATTGCCCAGTGTTCGCACCCTGAGTTAGACAAATCTTTTTACCTGATTAAGCATTTACCAACAAACCAAATAATGAAAGGCCACACAGCATGGATGCTGAAGGACGGCGTGTTTCGGCCATTTGATAAACTATCAGCCTTGAAAGTTCCTGGTGAAAACCACTTGCTTGTGGTAAATCAGGACGTATTCGTGTTTAACCAAGCCAAGTTGAAAAGTCTATTTGGTTACGATGCTAAAGCAGCCAGTATAGCCGCCAGAAAAGTTGCGGAAATTGAAGCGAATTTTAAATTAAGTTTTGCAGAAGGTGCGAGCATGCAATCGCTAATCAAAGGTAAGCCGGCAGCCATAAAGAAGTTGCAAAAAATCGAGCCTAGCTCAGTCAAACAGGACGATTTAATAAACCATGCCGACGAGATGGGTATAGACCTGATGACTGATGAAGAAGGTGCAATTATCATTATGGACGATAAAGATATTACAAAATTTGTAAACTTGCTCAATGACGACTACATAGAATCACCAATGACTGGCCAGCGCTACGAAATCCTCAAAAAACGTCTCTTAAAACCTGAAGACGAAGAAACAGCGCTCTCACAAGGAGCTTCATAGTTGTACTTACTTTGAGCCTTGTTGATTTGTAGTTTGGGTGTTTTTGCGGTTCAGTTGCCAGATACGGATACTGCCAATAATAAAAGTAGTTACGGCGCCGACGAGCGTGGCGATAATAAGCGCCAATGCCAGAGATATCGTGCCATTAAGCCACAAGAAATGAACCGTGACATTTTGGGCATTTTGCGCCACAAACGCGACAAAAAGCGCCAGTAGCACTACAACGAACGCTATAGAAATCCATACAGTATTTACTTTACTGTGTTCTGCTAGGGTGTTAGCTTCCTCGGCATTATTTTTTGATGGGCCTTGCGGGATATTTGCCATAATGTGCTCCAATTACTTATTTTTATAATAACACCGCCAGGGAAGGCTTTTAAAAAGGTTAGTACTTATTATTTGAGAATATTCGCACAAAATAAATCGTAAGCACTTTACTTCTTACATATCCTATTTATTATAAAAAGATATGAGTGGAAGTAGAGAAGTTCATCCGATTTTTAGTAAGCTGGAAGACGAAGCCGCAGCCGAAGCTTTCAGTGAGCCTTTCCTAAGAACCGATGATTTTTTAGGGCACCCTATACAAGATCCGTCCAGATTTGTTGCAAGGCCACAGGATTTAGCAGCCATAAGTGCTGCATACATTGACGACGCACAAAATGTAGCGGTTGGATTTGCCCTAAATCCTGACCATGTTCGTCCTTTGGCAGCTACAGCAGCTCTGATGCGCGGATACCAGGAAATTGTAGAGAGGCTGAGAGCGAGAGCCTTAAGCGATTCACGTATACATGGTCCCGGATCAGAGATCGCTCGAGGTGCGCTGGAAGATGTTAGAAGTCAGAGACTTCGCACGGTTGCTGCGTTTATGGTCTTTGTGCCGGATAAAGATACATTAGAATATCATAATCTTATGGCTATCCCGACAAGAGTGATAATTGAGGGCGGTTGTGAAGTGCTGAGGCTATCCAGCGAACCATCTTCCGGCCCGTTTAAAAAGCTAGGCCAAAATAGTGTTAAGAGAGCGGGTCTACTGGTTGCTGCGGTTCATATGCCATCTTTGGCTGTATTAAAACGAACGATAGATACTACTTCGGCAGTAACAGGCTTTGCCTCACTGCCTCGGTCAGAGCGCAAAGAACTCGTTCGCGCAGAAGCTAAAACCAAAACGAAGAAATAATTACCAGTAATCATTTATACTTATGGGGCAATGGATCAAGCTTTAGCTTTAGAAATTTTGCTCGAGGGGAAGAGCGCGTTGTTAACCGGACCGGCAGGTTCAGGCAAGACTTTCGTGTTGAATCAATTTATAAAATACGCCCGTGGGCAGGGTAAGGTTGTTGCGGTTACAGCTACAACTGGCTTGGCCGCTACCCACTTAGGAGGGAGTACTATTCATTCCTGGAGTGGTATTGGTATCTACGATGAGTTGCCGAAGTATTTTTTTCAGGATATGCCAAAAGGCCGTAAAGATACCATTGCCAAAACAGATGTGCTGATTATTGATGAAATTTCCATGCTCCATGACTTTCGATTGGATTTAGTAGAGCAGGTAGCGCGTACAGTGCGTGGTCAAGACGTACCTTTCGGTGGGTTACAGGTTATTTTGTGTGGCGACTTTTTCCAGCTACCACCGGTAACTCGTGACACACAATCGAGCAGTAAATTTGTCGTGGAAAGTGAGGCTTGGCACGAGCTTAACCCCGTCATATGTTATTTGATTGAACAGCATCGCCAAAATGATGATGCGTTTTTAAGTATATTAACAGCGCTAAGGGCAGGTGATATCCGGCGACATCATGCAGAAAAGCTACTCATACGTCAAAAAGCTGACGTGGGTGAAGTCACGGAGCTCCATACTACAAATGTCGACGTTGATACTATCAATCGTCGTCGGCTCGCAGCATTGAGTGGTAAAGAGCACGTTTATTATATGCAGAAGACTGGCAGCAAAAACTATGTCGAAAGTTTGAAAAAATCTTGTCTGGCCTACGAAGAGTTGGTGCTCAAAAAAGGCGCCCTGGTAATGTGTGTTAAAAACAATCTCGAAAAAAAATATGTTAATGGCTCACTTGGTGTAGTGCTGGATTTTGAAAAAGACACCGACTATCCAATAGTGGAACTGAAAAACGGCCGACAGATTACCATTACGCCAGAAACCTGGGAACTGCGCGATGGCGATAAAAAGCGAGCAGGGCTAACCCAGTTACCCCTACGATTAGCGTGGGCAATCACAGTACATAAAAGCCAAGGCATGACACTTGACGCTGCCAAAGTTGACCTACGTAAAGCTTTTGTGGAAGGCATGGGATATGTGGCGCTTTCACGGGTACGCAGTTTGGATACACTCAGTTTGGACGGTATTAACCGGATGGCATTGCAAGTAAGTCCGCTGGCACTTCAAATAGATAAAATGCTCCGGCAAAAATCTGCCCAACATACTGTAGAATATGCACACTTGCGAGCACGAGCGGCGCAGCGGGTAAAGGAACTAAAGAAACAGCCGAAGCCAAAATCCCAGGCTACTTGGACTGAAAAATTAACGAAAATGCGCGAAACGTACCCGAATGCCTATAGGCCGTGGACAGAGGCTGACGACAAAAAATTAGTAAAATTGTTTTCTGACAACAAAAAAGTAGATGCAGCAAAGCTCACCAAAATATTTGGTAGGCACCCCGGATCCATAAAAGCCCGGCTCCAAAAACATTTTGGCGAAGATGCTGTATTGTAGAGTCAACCTATAATAATTCCTACAGAAACGGCAAGCCCGAGGCTCTTACAATAGATATGGGACAAAATTAGCACAGCCATTAAGAGTAGGAGGACATATGTTAGGAACTAGTAATGTACATCCAGTCATAGCGGTAGCAAACTTGGATGCAGCCAAACAATTTTATACAAATATACTTGGTTTAAAGCCCATAATGAGTAACGAAAATAGCGCCATGACCTTGCAGAGTGGAGATAGTAAGATGCTTTTGTACGTATCAGACTACGCTGGTACCAATAAAGCGACTGCGGCTACATGGCAGGTCGACGACGTTGAAGCGGTGATAGAGGAACTTGAGAAAAAGGACGTTACGTTTGAAGAGTATAGCGATATAGAAGGGATTGTAATGAGGGGGCACGTACACGTAATGGGTGAAACAGAGGCCGCCTGGTTTAAAGACCCAGATGGCAATATACTTTGTATTAGTAATACGATTTAAGGACCAAATGGCCCGTATGCCGAACATGTACGGATAAATGCTATTATGGTTTTATGAAACGGCGATTCCAACGGCGCAAACCTATCGTATATGCGTTTATTGACAGCCAAAACCTAAACCTAGGTACACAAAAAGTTGGGTGGAAAATGGACTGGCGTAAATTCCGTCAGTATTTGGAAAAGAAATACAATGTGACAAAAGCCTATATGTTTATTGGATATATGCCAGAACACGTGGCTTTGTATGAGCAAATGCACGATAGCGGTTACGTGGTGGTCTTAAAGCCCACCGTTGATATGAATATTATAGATGACCAAGTAAAGCCCGAAAAAGACAAACCACCAACAAAGGGGAATGTGGACGCAGATTTGGTACTACATGCAATGAAAGAGATGCCAAATTATTCTAAAGCAATCATCGTATCGGGTGATGGTGATTTTTTTGGGCTTGTCGAGTACCTTGATCAAAAGAAGAAGCTACTTCATATTATGACGCCCAACTGGCAGTATTCTAGCTTGCTCAAGTCATTTGAAAAATATATCGTACGAATAGATCAGTTACGCAAAGAGCTGAGTTATCGTGATCGTAAAAAATCTTAACGCTTAAGCGTTAAGATACAGTGGTTGAAAAAATATATAGTTGGGGGCATACTTATAACCATAAGCAAAACAGGAGAGACTATGGAAGTACAGGTCAATTGGCTGGCGATTATATTGGCGACAGCATCAAGTATGGTGGTGGGTTCAATTTGGTATGCTAAGCCGGTGTTTGGGAGTGCTTGGGCCAAAATAGTAAAACTAGACGATAAAAAAATGCAAGCTGGCGCTACCAAAGCTATTGGCGTTACCGTTGTAGTATCGTTTATCACCGCCTATGTACTGGCTCATGTAATATATTTGTCTCATTCGTTTTTTGGAAATTCATATTTACAGGATGCACTAACAACAGCTTTCTGGCTATGGCTTGGCTTGGTGGCGGCACGTTTTATTACACATGATGCTTTCGAACAGCGTCCTGCCAAATTAACACTTATGAACGTGAGTCACGAATTAGTCACGTTGTTGGTGATGGCTCTTATCATTGGGTCCGTTAAGCCATGGTAGATTTTTATCCCCCGAACTATTAAAAACATGTATTTCTATTAAATAATATTGACAAAACATAAAAATTTTGCTATTATTGTATTGTTTTACTATCAAAACAAACATTATGCAAAATACAATATATAACAATAAAAAAGAATATTTTACTTGGAAAATAGTTACCGCAATTATATCGCTAGCTACGACTGTTTCAATATTTAATATACATGCACCTAAACACGGCGCTGCCGTTACAAAAGCTGACGTAGTAGGTAATATGTTTGAGCGCGAAAGTGAAGTACTACATATGCACCCTAGTTATGGTGCCCGGGCGCGTTACGCTACCATTCTTGGCAACGAATAAAATGATAATAATACATTGCAGTTTCGACTTGAACTTCCCAAGTCTCATCAGTAGCTAAGCTAAACTGCACCCCTGACCTAACGTATATAATTCTTGCACCCCTCTGGGTACGAGACTATATATGTTTGGTGCAGACCACGGTAGAAGGCGAGCATCCATGCTCAAACCTTTGCCGTGAGGGGCTTGTCTGCGGCGAAACGCTTACGGTCTTCTTCTTGTTCTCCCTCTTCGTCGTCTTCCGAATCCGATGCGTCGTCTGATGCGTCCGTTGAACCGCGGGCCGTACCAGTTCAATCGCCATCTCAGCACCTTGTAGCCGAGAATCGCGAACCAGATGAAGTGCAACGACGGCACCAAGCCGATCTGCTGCTGTACGCCAATGCCAACAGCGGCCACGATGCCGATAGCCAGCCAGAAGCAGCTCCAGTGGAACAGTCTCTGGCCGTCAGACAGGGGGCGCCGTCGAAGCAGGGCCCAGATCATGCAGAGCGCGACGAGTCCGTCGGCCATCACGATCTTGATGCCTGCAGGGCTGCTGACCATGATCAGCACGTAGATTGCAAGCAGGACGAGAACGACGAATCGAATAAAAGCTTTAAACATGGGTGTCTCTACCTCACGTTGCTCGGTTGCCAAACTATAGGGGTTCCGCAGTGTTTATTATACCAAAAAAATAAAGAAAAGTCAATATACCTCCCTGAGGTCAACTTGCTTGTATGAAGAGGGGTAAACAGTTTCGACTTGAACTTCCCAAGTCTCATCAGTAGCTAAGCTAAACTGCTGTTGACCCCTGACTAGAAATATATAATATGTGATGAAACGATACCGTGTGAGGCATCTATATTATATGGTTTCTAGCACAGACTACGGATTGGTGAGTAATTGTCTCCAGCCTCCGTACAGGGATCTGTCTGTGTTATGTAGAAAGGATGCTACCATCGTCGTCTTGGCCTTGATACACGCCAGAGCATGGAGAGACCGACCACCCAGCACGTGCCACCGAACAGGAGGTAGACGACGGTGAGCACCGAACTGACGTTGCTGACCACTGAGGTGAAGAGGATGAACCCCGTCAAGCCTCCTGCAGCCAACAGGCCATATGCTGCTTGCTGCCAGGGGTAGAGCTGTCTGTTGGGGTGCGGTGCTGCCGTCATTTCTGGCATTACACCAGTTCCAACGATGGGCAAGAACATCATGAGTACAAGCCCAGCCAATATCAGCACAAAGACCACCTTTGTCGAGGGAATGCTGAACACTTCCTACAACTTTATTACATCAAATAATTAGCCATATGTCAATATACATAGACACCGCTGAAAAATACTTTGAGCCTAGTGTACGCGCCACAAGTAGCCACGCTACATGTTGTGGATAACATACAAACAGCCATAAATCTGTGGATAAGTAGCGGAAACAAAGCTACTTTTTAGATAAATAGACTTGTGCGTGGGTAGGTGTGGGTAGTAATATCAAGTCAGTGGGTAGCAGTGGGTAACCACCAAACAAACAAAAACCACAGTAAATTAACCAAACTAAATATGGCCACGGTAGATTACTTCCAGCGAAAGCTCGATGACAAACGACGGTTAACCATACCGGCTGAGCTTCGAGACGAATTCGCAGGCGGAGTAGTTGTTACCCGGGGCTTTCAGTCTTATCTGCACCTATACCCAAAATCGGTATGGGACGTAGAGGTTGAGCCGTTACTTCAAGGTAATATCCTTGATGAAAAAACAGCTGACCTAAACGTACAGTTTCGGATGGGCAAGACTGAAGCGGCTATCGACGAAAAACAGGGTCGGGTAACGCTCGAGCAACATTTACTGGACTATGCCGGTATCGACAAGGATGTTGTCGCCGTGAGAGTCGGAAAGTACTGGCGTATCATGGCCGGTACGTAGATTGGTTAGTTAAAAAAAGCACATTAACAATTAAAAACGAAAAGCCCCTTTATACGAGGTTAGCTATTCGGCAGTCAACAGTGGAACTAAGGCCAACCACCCTAAAAACCTTTGCACTTTACTCAAAAACACCTCCCAAAACTCCACCTCACACATAAGTCTCTCAAACTTAGTTATGCGGAAGTCAGAAGTTATAGATTTTTTCAAAATCAGAACATTAGTTCAAAGTCACTTCTATACATACATACGCATAACTACAACAAAAACAAAAACAATCAAAGCAAAACAAAAAGTTGACTGCTGATTAGGTGATCTTGTACAAAACAAACACCAAAACAAAAACAAACAGTGCAGATATGCACACGGAAGTCAAAATAAATAATCAACACATCCCGGTTCTAGTGGATGCAGCGCTAACGTATCTAGCACCAAAGCAAGGAGCATCTTACCTTGATTTGACTGCAGGATATGGCGGGCACGCCGCAGCTGTGCTAGGGCGTACGATGTCACCTGAGCGTACGGTCTTGGTTGATCGTGATCAGACAGCTATCGAGACGCTTAAGCAAAAGTTTAAAAGCCAGCCAGTAGAAATTTTACAAGAAGATTTCTACGCTGCTAGCCAAAAACTTGTACAGCAAAAGCGGCACTTCGATCTTATTTTGGCTGATCTAGGTATATCTTCACCGCACATTGACACAGCGAGCAGAGGGTTTGCCTTTATGCAGGAAGGTCCGCTGGATATGCGTATGGACCAAACCCAGCCCCTATCGGCGGCAGATATAGTGAACAACTATAGTCAAGGCGATATAGCGGCAATTTTAGCGGAGTACGGTGAAGAGCCACGCGCCAAACGAATTGCTGGACTAATTGTGGCTAATCGACCACTACACACAACCACCGATCTCGCTACTATAGTTGCCAGGGCTTACCCGGGGCATTCCAGAATGCACCCAGCTACACGTACTTTTCAGGGATTACGTATAGCGGTAAACGATGAACTGGGGTTGCTCCTTAAGAGTTTGCCTTTATGGTTCAGACTGCTTGCACCAGGGGGCAGGCTTGGTGTTATCAGTTTCCACAGCTTAGAGGATCGTATTGTAAAAGAGGCGTTCAACGAAGCTGCTGGAGACCGATACGACACTGATCTGCGGTTACTGACCAAACGACCTATAACCGCCGGTCACGATGAATTAGTTTTTAATCCGCGTTCGCGAAGTGCCAAACTACGCGTCGTAGCAAAAATAAAAACCAAAGAAAGGGAAGCGCATGCCAATTCAGGTTAAAAGCACCTCCCGCGCCTACAAGGTGAAGGTAAGGGTACTACACCCATACTCAGCGCCCCAGTAGGAAAGCAGGCCATAGAGCGTCTTAATTACCAAGATGCTCTATGAGCCCGAAAATAAAGTAATAAAAATAAAAAGAGAAAAATTATGACATACTCCAGTTCAATGGCAATGAGTCGACAACGGTTTGCAGTCCGCAACCAGAACTCGGTTTCATTCCGCTCAACAGATCGGCGACTGGGGCCGATCACAAATACTGTAGCATTAATTATTTTAGCTTGTTTGCTTGGGCTACTATATCTGACTCAGGTTACGAAAACCAATGCTTTCGGGTATAGTATTGAGAGTCTTGAGCGCCAACAAACTCAGCTAAAGACTGAACATGACAATCTTGAAGTTGCTTCTGCTCGTCTTCAGTCATTAGATCGGGTTCAAAATAGCGAGCCAGCAAAAAATCTTGTGTCTGTAGCACCAGCCAGCGTAGTGCAAAATTAGTCAAAAGGATCAGCTTCATTCACTAACGCATGAAATCATCTTCTATCACTTCCGTTTCTGTTAAGCGCGTACACATTTGGTACGCGTTAATTGTATTTGTATTTGCTATCTTTGTAGTCAGGTTGTTTTATCTGCAAATCATTCAACATGACCACTACAAGACAGCTGCCCAAAGTGATCAGTATAAAGAATATGAAATTGCAGCATCTCGCGGGATTATCAAGGCTCATGACGGTGATCGCACGATACCAATTGTATTAAATCATCAATTATTTACGATATATGCTGACCCGCAGCTAGTAAAAGATAAGAAAAAGACCGCTGATGCTTTAATAAAAGTACTCGGAGGGGACAGAAAAAAATACGAGAACGCTATAGCTGCCCAGGGGCGTTATCAGGTATTAGCTAAGAAAGTTACTCAAGAGCAGCGCGACACTCTTTTAAAATACAAGCTGGCTGGTATCGGCGCACAGGCTCAAGAGTACCGGACTTACCCTCAAGGTACACTGGCTGCACAGTTGTTGGGGTTTGTGGATGATGCTGGAGTTGGTAAATATGGCATAGAACAATCGCTTAATAAGCAATTGACTGGTACACCAGGCGAGCTTAAAGCCGTCACTGATATTAATGGTGTGCCGTTGGCGGCAAGTGAAGATAATGTACGAAAACCGGCAAAATCAGGAAATGACGTAGTTTTAACGATTGATATCGGTATGCAAAAGCAAGTTGAGCAGTTGTTGCAGCAAGGGCTTCAGACGGCAAAATCATCCTCGGGAAGTGTGGTGGTATTAGATGCGAAAACCGGTGCCGTAAAAGCCATGGCTAATTATCCGACGTACGATCCGGCAAACTATGCTCAAGTTACTGATGCTAACTTATTTAATAACATGGCTATTACCGAAGCACTAGAAGTCGGATCGGTTATGAAGCCGTTGACCGCCGCTGCAGCGCTGGATTTAGGTGTGGTTAAGCCAAATTCAACTTACTATGACCAAAGCAAAATTAAAGTGGATGATGCAGTAGTATCAAATATTGAAGAAGACGGCGGTCCGGGCACAAAAAATATCGCCGATATATTAAACCTCTCTCTAAATACCGGAGCTACATGGCTCCTCATGCAAATGGGTAGTGGTGAACTCAATCGCCAGGGGCGCCAAGCGTGGCATGATTACATGAGCAATCATTACCTGTTTGGAAAACCAACCGGCATAGAACAGGGTTATGAAAATCCTGGTACCGTACCAAGTCCGACAAGCGGATATGGCCTTAATATTACGTACGCGAATACCTCTTTCGGACAAGCTATGACGGCAACCACTCTACAAATGGCTGGCGCGTATGCTGCCATGCTGAACGGCGGGACCTATAACCAACCTCATCTGCTAGAATCTACTATAAAAAATGACGGAAGCGTAGCAAAAAACAAACCAAAAATACTCGTCCAACGAGCGGTGAAGCCTGAAGTATCAAAGGAAATGCAGCCACTCTTGGAGTATGTGGTTGCAAAACATCATTTTAAACGAAAATTTAGTGACGCATACAGCGTAGGCGGTAAAACCGGCACCGCGCAAATAGCTAATCCGGCGGGAGGTTATTTAGAGCACGATTTTAATGGTACTTATATAGGGTTTGTGGGTGGTAATACTCCTGAGTACGTCATTGCTGTGCGAGTAGACAGGCCAAAAATTGCTGGTTACGCTGGTTCGCAAGCGGCTCAGCCTATATTTGGCGATGTCGCTCACATGTTAATAGACAATTTTAATGTGCCTACAAAAGGTTAATATGATGTATACTAAACAGAAAGCATTATCATGAACGACACACTCTTTTTTTCAGTTGAATCCGCCACGTTAATACAGATTTTATTACTCGGTAGCCTTGGTTTTTTGCTTAGCATGATTATAACGCCTCTTTATACTACCAGCGCGTATAAATGGCAATGGTGGAAAAAGCCCCGAAAAGCTGCTGCAACCGGTGAGGCAGCCAAAGTATTTACGAAGCTGCATGCTGCCAAACATCAGCGACATATTCCAACAATGGCTGGAGTAATATTTGTCGTATCTGTAGCCGTTGTGACTCTTGTGTTTAACCTTGACCGAACGGAAACCTGGTTACCCTTGGCTGCTTTTGTGGGGGCAGCCACTGTAGGGTTGATCGACGATATTATTAATATCCGGGGTAGTGGTGCAGGGGTGGCCGGTATACCACCGAAAATTAAATTGCTACTCATCACACTTATTGCGCTTATTGGCGGATGGTTTTTCTACTACAAACTTGATGTTAACAGTATTTCTGTACCACTGACAAGCATCGACTGGCATATCGGCTGGCTCATTATCCCGTTGTTCATACTGGTTGTGGTGGCTACGGCTAACGCGGTAAATATCAGTGACGGACTCGATGGTTTAGCGGGAGGACTGGCAAGCTCAGCATTCGCTGTATATGCAATTATTGCACTTGTAGAAGGACGTTTTGGTGTAGCAGGTTTTTGTATGACAATGTTAGGCGCCTTACTTAGTTATACCTGGTTTAATATTTTCCCAGCGCGCTTTTTTATGGGTGACGTTGGGTCGTTTGGCCTTGGTACAGCACTGGGTGTTGTAGCTATGTTGACTGATACAGTACTTTTATTGCCACTGATCGGCATTGTATTCGTTGCTGAAGCGGGTTCGAGTTTGTTACAAATATCATCCAAAAAACTCCGAGGTGGTAAAAAAATATTTAAGATTGCACCTATTCATCATCATTTTGAAGCTATGGGATGGCCGGAAACAAAAGTGACCATGCGGTTTTGGGTTATCGGACAAGTAGCAGGTGTCTTAGGGCTTATAGCATTCTTATTGGGGAGATTTAGTTAATATGCGGGCGCTCGACCAAAGACGAGCGCGCCGTGCAAACATGGGACAAAGTACAACCTTGTCCCGGCGGCACAAGCCAGACTACTGGCTACTCATCATTGCTTTGGCTTTACTTGGAGTAGGTATGATCGTGGTCTACTCTATCAGTCCAGCGTTAGCAGTAGAAAAGAACGCAAACGGTAACCAATATGTGTTACGACAGTTTATCGGGATAGGTATTGGCTTGCTGTTGTTCGCCGTGGCAGCACGTATTCCGCTTCATATGTGGAGGCATATGTATAAGCCTCTTTTATTGATTGCCGGAGTAGCTACATTACTAACCTTACTACTGCCGGTGAACCAAGAATATCCGGCTCACCGGTGGATACGGCTGGGAGGTTTTTCATTTCAGTCGGTTGAGCTTTTAAAGTTTGCCATTATCGTATGGTTGGCAGGATTTTTAGCATATCGTATGGAAAGAAATCTGATGGATGATTTTCGTCAGACACTTAGGCCACTTTTTGCTGTGTTAGCCGGTGTAGCTATTGTGGTGGCGGGCTTGCAAAGTGACTTTGGCTCAGCAACAGTTATAGCTGCTATGATAACGGCTATGGTATTCGTTGCCGGTCTTCCTCTGAAGCGCATCCTTATGATTGGGGCCATCATAGGGGTTGGGGCCATATTACTTATTGCGCCAAGTGGGTATCGACGTGAGAGACTTGCGACCTTTATGAACCCGGAGGCGGACTGTATGTCTACTGGATACCAAGCTTGCCAAGCTCTTATTGCGGTGGGCTCTGGTGGTATGACGGGATTAGGGCTCGGCAACAGCGTCCAGGCTTACGGCTATTTGCCAGAGGCAGAAAACGACTCCATATTTGCTATTCATGCCGAAAAGTTCGGTTTTATCGGATCAGTAGTTTTATTAGGTCTAATGCTTGCGTTGTTCGCACGCATAAAGCGGGTAGCGGATCGTGCGCCTGACGAGTTTACTCGGTTAGTGGTTGTAGGTATATTGGTTTGGCTGAGTACACAGACTATTATAAATGTAGGAGCAATGATAGGATTATTGCCATTAAAGGGTATTACATTACCGCTTATAAGTTATGGAGGTAGTAGTGTATTGATGATTTTGGCGGTACTCGGCGTGGTATTTCAGGCTTCACGTTATACTAGTTTATCATCAGTCCGTGACAGTTATATTGATAGAGGAGGAAGTTATGACAATAGTCGTAACGGGCGGCGGCTCAGGAGGGCATATAACCCCGCTCTTAGCAGTCGCAGCCGAACTTAAGCGCCAAAAGCCGGAAGTAAAAGTAGTCTACATTGGCCAGCGAGGTGATAGATTTGCTCGTATCGTCGCTGAAAGTCAGTATATCGATGTGACGAAAGTAATATTTGCTGGTAAGTTTAGGCGTTATCACGGCGAGGGCTGGCGTCAGTTACTTGATATTAAAACAGCGCTCTTAAATATTCGAGACTTGCTTTTTGTAATATTAGGGTGCCTGCAAAGTTTATGGCTTGTAGCAAATCTGCGGCCCAAGGCTCTGTTTATAAAAGGCGGCTTTGTTGGAGTGCCAGTAGGCTTGGCAAGTGCATTCTGGCATGTTCCGTACATTACCCATGACTCTGATGCCGTAGCAGGACTTGCTAATCGTATTATTGCCAAATGGGCTACACGGCATGCTGTTGCTTTGCCTGAAAGGGTATACAATTACCCAACATCCAAAACAGTAACGGTAGGAGTTCCGATAGCCCAGGAGTATCGATTGGTAGACGATACTTTGCAGAAAATATACAAAAAGGACCTAGGGCTTCATTCTGATGATCAGGTATTGCTGGTAACTGGCGGCGGATTGGGTGCAAAAGTGATTAATGATGCCGTAACACAGATCGCACCTTCACTACTTGCTCGTTACCCCAAACTTCACATTGTACATACTACTGGGCATATGCATAAACAGGAGATAGCAGAAACTTACGCAAAGCAACTTGATCCAGGGGCGTTGGAGAGAGTCCTAGTTAAAGATTATTTAAAAGATATGTACCGCTACTCTGGTGCGGCAGATGTTGTAGTGGCACGTGCCGGGGCTACGAATATGGCCGAATTAGCGATGCAGGCCAAAGCTTGCATAGTGGTACCCAATCCTGTGTTGGCTGGTGGACATCAAGTCAAAAATGCGCAGGCATTTGCTGATGCCGAAGCGATAGAAGTCATCTCCCAGGATCGTGTTGAAGACGACACCAATAATTTATACACCGTCCTTACAGAACTGCTTGACTCACCAGAAATTCGTGGGCGACTAGGCAAGAAATTGCATACTTTCGCACATCCTGATGCAGCTCATATGTTAGCAGTGGTAGTACTGGAGCAGGCAAAGTAAGGCAAAAATATTAATATTATGTTCAAAAAACGTGTTCAAAAAAAATCACCTTCGCGTAACCGGTCACCTCGACTAGAAAATACGCCGAATAAAGTTTTTTCTTATTATAGTATGCAACGACCTACTGAGATTGAGGAGGGGGAGAGGACATCTGCTCGTAAAAACCGAGGAGAAGTTACAGCCAAAAATAGCAGACATATTTTGCTAAAACGTATAGGGTTGTTTGGTATTTTTGTCGGCATCGTAGGGCTTATTCTTTATAATGGGCGCATCGTACCGTCCGATGTGCAGGTAGTGTTTAAGGGAAAGCCCGAGCAGCGTTTGCTTTTACAGGATGCATCCGTATATAAACTGGCAACCGAACAGCTTATGCAGCAAAAGCTACAAAATAGGACTAAGTTTACTTTTGACACAACCTCTTTCAGTCACAGCCTAACACAGCGTTATCCTGAGATTGCGCAGGCGCAAGTTTCATTACCTCTTTTTGGCAATGTACCCACTGTATATATACAACCGTCCTCAACCGCGTTGATATTTGTAGCCAAAGACAAGCGATCATATTTGGTTAATACAGAGGGGTATGTTATCGCCGGAAATAATGGTAAAGCAGCGAGCACTACTCCTGTAGTTATTGACCAGTCGGGTATTCAGCCCAAAGTTGGCTCACAAGCCCTTCCGTATAATGATATTCGCAGTATACAATTGATAGTTGGGGAACTAAGAGATAAAAAGATAGCAATTAATTCTTTAGTGTTGCCACTGGCAGCACAGCGTCTGGAAGTTCACCTTGCTGGCAAATCATACTACGTAAAATTCAGCCTCCATGAAAAGGTCCAGCAACAAATAGGAGCATACGTAGCAGTACAAAGGAAGCTAGACAGGGAAGGTACGAAGCCAAAAGAGTATGTAGATGTTAGAGTAGCAGACAGGGTGTACTACCGATAGATAGTGTTAGCTAAAGGTTGAAAGTAGATAATCCCCCTGCAATGCTACCCTGCATGTTCGTATTCTGTTCACTAAACGTCGTATTGTGTATATAGATAAAAAACTATACAAATATACAAAGTAGGGAAAAAGTCAAAAAATATAGAAAAGGGTAACAAACTAGGGGATTAGCATAAAATTAATATAAAAATATGGAAAAGTCAAAAAAGCAAACATTTCACGACAATGCTGTGGAAAAGTCAAATAATAGTGTCAGGAATGACTTAGGTAACACTAGGGCTAATAACATAAGCTTAGAGGCATAGCCTAAGCCGAGGTATGTACAGGACATGCTATACTCAAGTATCGATGGTGAGCGTAAAAGCATTAAATGCCTAAAAGTCGTGTAAAGGTCCCCTGTTTGGAGGTATAAGTTATCATTCAGTAGATATATACATAACGTCGCAAAATATACATTGTGCGACGTTAGGTATATATCGTTTTACATATACTCTTTTCCGCGTGTTTGTCTTCCCGGTTTATGAATTCATGGAACAAAATGCTTTTGTACTTACCCTGCACCAGCAACACAAGCATTAACGTTATGATGGACTTGCTGTTGCTTAACTACTGACTACACTGTTTATGCGCAGACCTCTACATTAGTTCGTATTTTGTTCAGCTACGTATAAATATTGCCATGTAAGCATATTGTGGCTATACTCTACTAACTCTACTTACGCGAGGTTCAATATCAGCGAGCCAAATACCAAAAACTTTGTCAGCTTCTTTAATGCCTTCTCCTATGTCAAACTGCCCAGGATCCATGTCCGCAGCCATGAATTTATCGGTACCAGTATAGCCAGCTAAACCGGCTTGTACTTGGAGGTATTCATCAGAGTCTTGCATATCTGCCAGGCAACGTGCACTTGCTATAGCTGCTACTTCAGCTACCAATATATGATTTCTCGGAACTCTCAATACTGAAAAGCGAGGGGGTAAATAAGCGTCATATCGTCCGCCGTGTTCCCCTGGTTGTACACGATATAGCCCCCAAGAATGTTCCACTGTAAATGCTCTACAGAGTCCGGCAACGATGTCTAATTCTCTATCGGTCCGCTCTAAAAAATCTGCAAGATTTCTCATACGGACACCCATAGCGCGTATTTGAGCGGCGCGTATAAATGTAGGATTTTGAGGATCTCGCTTTATTGCCTGCTCGGCCCTATACTCAAATTCAGGCCTTATGGCAACAGGTGTATCGGGAGGAAAAACAGGTATATCGAGTCGAGGATATTTGGGAGCGAGTAACATTACGAAAGAAACCTTGTTTGCTTAGATGACCTCTAATCCCTACTCTACCCGGCGCCTTATTCTGCAAGTGCGTACGTGGCTTTTGCTACTCGTTTAAATTGTGGCTTTCCTTGCAAGTTCAAAAGAATGGTTGTTTCCTTAACGTAGCGACTTTCTAGAACACGCTTAACAATTTCGTCACGATGTAGGGCTTTGCCTTCTTCGCGGAGAATGTTGGTTATAATATCGGCTACCGTTCCTTTTTCGTAACCCCACTCTGTCAGTGCGTAGATACCGCGACCAACAAGTACAAATCGCTTATCTTTAATAAGTTCGTTGTGAATTGCTTGGGTGGTTACGTCTTTACGCTTAAAGTCTGATTGCTTAATGGCATCGGCGATCTCATTGAAATGCATGTGTTTGCCGTTTTCTTTTAGAATAACGTAGATTTTATCGCGAATATTTTTAGGATTAACCATAGGCCATTTTATAAGGCCCCACTGCCCGTTTAGAGTAGCGAGTTTTTTAGATAGAGACGCTAATGCTTCAACTTGCTTGATATCGGTTGCGTTTGCAGCTTTGGCGATATCTTCTATTGACTTTGGCTCATTGAGAGTTTTTATAGTACCGACAATTTTTTCAACGGCGCTTTTCAGGGCTTTTTCATCGTTTGCTTTCTTGAGGCTGATTGCTTGGTAATAATCATCAGTTTCGTTAATCGATACAATACTTGGACAGAGCGCAGCTAAAAACGCTATGCGTGCTTGGTCTGTTTTAGAGTTTTCGGCAGTCAAAGCTTCGGATATATTGGTAATACGTGCGGCTGTACCGTTTTCGGTCAGGTATGTGGTAAAGCGGTTTTCAAGCTCTGGTATATGAGGCAACTCCCCTGCCTTGGCGTTTGTCTTTAGCCGGGTTACGACTGATTTTTCCAACTGACGGACACGTTCGCGGGTAATGCCAAGCAGCTCCCCTATTTGTTCTAAGGTTTCTTTACGATCAAACAGGCCGAAACGGCGTGAGATAATCTCGCGTTCGCGTTCACGATCAATAGTTGCCAGAATTACTTGCGCAAATTCTTCGGTATTAAGGACTTTCTCCTCGGTATCGCCTTTGGCCATATCTGCTTCTCTCCGTTAATTTCTCTTAACTTTTCTTAAATTATAAAACTATAATTACTAAAAGTCAACACTCTTTTTGTTAAAACTCCCAAAAAGTTGTTAATACATATATTGTAGCACAAATATGACGCTCTTGCTTATTTTGTGTTGTAGAAATTCATCATACAATATCTTGCAATCTGGGCAAGTTGTGGATAAGTAAAATTATAAAATTTTTAGCTACTAAAAAAGGCTGCTACAGCAACCTTCAAACGTTTTCTGATTCAGTACTTTGAGGCGAAACGTGACAAGTGAACAATCAGAGAAAAAGGAGAACGGGAAGAACCCGAAAACTCTTCTCATCAAGCCCACTCGCCACATTTCGCTTCCAATCCCCTGGAAGGAGTTTACCAACGTCTACCGCGACGGATCTCACGTGTGAGTTCTCGAAAGCTTTTCAGCCCACGAAATTCACCGCTAGGTTATTCTGTAATCCGTGGCGTTTGGTGGACGCTGGGCGCTGCAGGGTGCTGCGAGTACTTCTACCTACCGAGGCGCTGCTTGCTCAGCAGGCGGCCCAGGCGGGCTTGAGGAGGCCGATGTCGAGGCCGTCGTCGTGGAGCGTCTCGGCCGTGCCGCCGCCGCGCGGGATGCCGGTCGTCTTGTGGCCGAAGGTGTCCGTCGTGCCGCCGCCGAGGCCGCGGGTCTTGCGGTGGACGTCGCGCATAGAGCGCATCCTCCTGTACTTGACTCTCGCAGGGCTCCTTTGTCTTTCTTACGGCTTAAGGAGCCCACAAGCAAACTTTCTGCTTGGTCGTATCTCCGATTGACACGCAACGAGAAGTAAAAACACTTAATAAAAAATGCTGCTCACTACTCGTTACGTGTATGTTCACTTGTCAACGAACGATTTGGAACAGAAATAAAATAAAACGCTCACAAATCTTGCGCTCCATTATATACCTCATAAGGTTAAAGTCAACAACCTAATGCTTGTAATGCTTATTGGGGCTTAAGTTGCTTTAGATAATTAGGATTTTGAGCAAGAAAAGGTTGGTACAAGATGTATGATGCAACGACATTGCGATGTATCTCTAATACTGTATGGCCCCAGAGGACTTCGGTACCCCTGGGGCCTCTCCATTGCTCTTGCTTATGGCAGGCTGCTGTTCATTACGTTGGAGATGGGGCGCATACACTGTTGCGCTTGTTCGTGGGTGTATCCTGGCAGGATGTAGGTGACACTCCAGTCGTCGCCTATATTCTTGACGACGGGTTCTCCAACGGTAAGGTGGTGGCACAGCAGTATGCGCCTAGCGGCTGTTTCTGCGAATCTCTGCAGGATTCCTCGAGTGAGAGATGCGCCGTTGCTTATTAGTCGGCGGATGCTTACGCTCTCGCAGACTTCTGCATTGCCTGTCTCCAGATCTGTCTCACGTTCTGACCACTCGCTTTGGACGGTCACTGTTATGGAAGCCATGAAGCCCTTTCCTTGCTCGTTGTAGGTGCTTACTTAGGTTTTCAACACCTAGGTGCTAGGCTTTATTGCCTGCATACACATTACATCATAAAAATAAATAAAAAGCAAAATTGGGCGGATTATTTCTTTTTCTTAGCAAAGCGGGATTTTTTAGCAGGAGCCTTGTCGAGTAATGCTTTCGCTTGCGCTTCGGTAAGAGTTTTGGGGTCGATATCTTTGGGGATTTTTGCATTTTTACTACCGTCGGTTACATACGGCCCAAACCGTCCGTTTAACACTTTGACAGCCCCAAAATCAGCAATATTTTTCGCGGCTTCTGCCTTAAGCTTGTCGGCATATAGTTCGCGAGCTTCTGTCTCGGTAATTTCGAATGGATCCTTCGGCTTGATTGATATAAATAATTTGCCTACCTGAATGTACGGCCCAAACCGTCCAATGTTAGCCTTGATGGGTTCGCCAGCTTCAGTCGTACCGACGGCACGAGGGAGCTTGAACATTTCCAGAGCTTGTTCTAAATTAACCGTATCGAGAGTGGTGCCTTCTGGTAAAGGTGCGAAAGTAGGTTTTTCTTCATCATCTTGACTACCGCGTTGTAGCATTGGCCCAAATCGCCCAAACCGGGCATAGATAGGCTTGTTGGTTTTGGGGTCTGTGCCAATTTCTCGGGCTTGGGCTACTTCTGAGCGCTTGATGTTGCCTGATTTTTCAATTAATTCATGAAACGGTGCGTAAAAGTTGCGCAGCATTTTGTCACGTTCTAGTTTACCTGTGGCGATACTGTCAAAGTCTTCTTCTACATTAGCGGTAAAACCGTAGTCAACTACTTGATCAAAGTGACCAGTTAAGAAGTCACTTATTACTTTGCCGCTAGCAGTCGGTACTAATTTACCACGGTCACTGCCGGTTTTTTCTTGTACGATTTCCCTTTTGATACGATTTTGGGCTAAATTCAGCACAATTACATCACGGGGTGTGCCTTCACTTTCGCCTTTTTCAACGTATCCGCGTGCTTGGACGGTAGAAATAATAGTGGCGTATGTGGAAGGCCGGCCAATCCCCAAGTCTTCCAGTTTCTTTACTAAACTACCTTCAGTGTAGCGAGCTGGTGGTCGTGCGAAGCTTTGTCTGGCGTTTGCGGTATTCAGAGTAAGTTTTTCGCCGGATTTAAGAGGCGGTAATATATCATCCTCTTTCTTATTCGTGCCGTAGACTTTTAGAAAGCCGTCAAATAATATTACCTCACCTTTGGCTTCGAATTTTTCTTGAATCGTCGAGATAGTAATAGTTATGGTAGTTTTTTCAAGCTGAGCCGCCGCCATTTGGCTTGCAAGTGTGCGCCTGCGAATCAGATCGTACAGCTTTTGATCGTATTCATCACTGCTGGCTTTTGCGGTTTTTACGTCGGTTGGGCGAATAGCCTCATGAGCTTCTTGAGCGCCTGAAGTTTTGGTTTTAAAAGTGCGGTACTGATGGTATGATTCGCCAAATTCATTTTTGATGTAGGTAGTCATTTGCCCGAGTGCTTGGCTTGATAAATTGACCGAATCGGTACGCATATAGGTAATTTTGCCCTCTTGATACAGTCGTTGAGCCGCCGCCATAGTTGCCCTTGAGCCAAATCCCAGACGGCTGTTGGCTTCTTGTTGGAGGGTGCTGGTAGTAAAGGGCGCGCTTGGATTGCGAGTACTTGGGCTGGTAGTGATATCCGAGACGCTAAAGGTAGCGCCAAGTAGAGATTCTAGGAATGCTTGAGCCTGTTTTTCGGTATCAAATCGCTTCGGTAGTTCGGCTTTTATAAGAGTGTTATCAGTAAGTTTGAATTCGGCAGTTACTTTAAAAACCGCTGAACTTTCAAAGGCTTCAATTTCGCGTTCACGTTCTACTATTAAACGTACAGCTGGTGATTGAACTCGTCCGGCAGATTTACCACCCGGAACTTTTTGCCATACTACAGGAGATAATTCAAAGCCTACAAGACGATCAAGTATTTGACGAGCTTGCTGCGCTTTTACAAGGTCCATATCAACAGTGCGTGGATTTTTAATGGCTGCGAGCACTGCTTCTTTGGTAATTTCGTGGAATGCTAAGCGATTTGTCTTTTTGGGGTCGAGTTTTAGCACTTCACATAAGTGCCAGGCAATGGCTTCCCCTTCGCGGTCTTCGTCAGTTGCGAGCCAGACAGTTTTGGCTTCTTTTACGGCTTTACGCAGCTCAGCAACAACCTTTTTCTTCTCGCTGTCGATTTCGTACGTTGCCTTAAACCCATTCGCTGTATCAATAGGTGGCGTACCATCTTTAGTTTTCTTAACAATGTTACGAATGTGGCCAACGCTGGATAACACCTTAAAATCTTTTCCGAGATAAGGGCTGATAGTTTTGGCTTTTGCCGGACTTTCTACTATAACGAGGTTTTTTGCCATATGCGCTTTCTAAGTATACGGGTTATGTACACAAAGCGTAAGCCTACGGCATCTGCAAATAAATTGCAAGAAGAATTATAAAGTACACCTTGTAATTTCTTAATTTTGGCCTAGCTTATACCCTGCCCAAATGCCGACAAATGCGCCGATAGTACCGAGCAACAGGCCCCATACTCCAAAAATAGTACCACCATCTAAGAGAGAGCCTAAAAATCCACCTATCGTAGAACCCACTGCTACACCTATATAGATTAGTGCTTTCATAAATTTAGTGTAGCATAAGCAATTATAGTGTCTCACTTTCGTCCTCTTCCAGGACTCGTCAGTATAACTAGAGAGTTATAGAGTGAGTTTGTCTATCTATCAAGGAGTGGTGCGGGTTGCCAGCGGTGGGGAGACGAGTAAATCTTACTCAAGTCTTGTTTCCCCACCGCGTCTTCTGAGCGTACGGAACGCTACTCGGTGAACTCCAGCTCCCATCCCAGTTCTCGTCCGGCGCGGCTGAGGCAGCCTCTGATTCGTTCGAGCTTCGCGCCATCTCGGAGGATGGTGATGCGTCTGCTTCTCACTATGACGGCTCTCACGTGCTTGAGGTCGAACAGTTCGCTGAGCACGGATCTGAGGGCGGGTTCGGTGGCACGGTGCCACGTCTGTCGGTTGTAGGTCTTCTCGCTCTCGATTCCGGCTATCTGCTGGTCGAAGAGGAAGGTGACCTTCTTTCCTGCACTCTTGCAGCGCACTCTTTTGGGTGAGGCGGAGACATGTGTGGTCATGACACTACCCTTGATAGATGGACGGTATATACTGCCTAAGGACAGTATATAAATTATATCACAAAAATTACTAATTTGCAAGATTATCCACTAATGTTCCACTCACCAGTGTCTATACGCTGAATCACTCCTGAAAGTTCAAGGGTGGTCAAGGTCTGATTAAAAATTTGGACTTCTAATTTACTTCTTTCAAGAAGCGCATGGTTTTCGGTAATCCCTTGATGCAGTAGGTCTATAATTTTTTGCTCGATTGGATCAGAACTAGAATATTTGACAGGTTTAACTTCGGTAATGCTAACACCGAGCACCGATAAAACATCTTCCGTAGATGTGACGGGCGCTGCTCTTCCTGTTTGTAACAAGGCGTTGGTTCCCTTGCTCATTGAGCTGGTAATATTACCTGGCACAACTAGAAGTCTTTTACCTTGCTTGCACGCAAACTCTGCTGTGTGTAACGAGCCGCTATGCTCGGCTGCTTCAGTGATGACCGTCACATCACTTAGGCCTGAAATCAGCCTGTTGCGGGCGATAAAGTTGCCCTTGAAAGGCGTAGTGTCATCAGGATATTCAGTAAGCAGTATGCCTTGGCTTGCAATCTGATTAGCTAACTGCTGATGAGAGCGTGGATAAACTTTACCAAGACCGGTTGGTAGTATAGCTACTGTCAAACCGCTTGCCTTTAATGCAGCAGTGTGTGCAATAGTATCAACTCCAAAGGCAAGACCGCTCACGATGACTACTCCTTGCCCTGCTAGCTCGGTAGCTAGGGTGGCGGTAACAGCTTTTCCGTAGGCTGTTGGCTTACGGCTGCCAACGATTGCTACCCTGGGTCGCTTTATGATTTCCTGAAGGTCAATTCCTCTTGCGTATAGCTGCTTAGGAGGATTAGGGATAGTTTGTAAGGGTTTTGGGATTCGAATAAGCATAAGTGAAATTTTATTGCTATTTATACAAATTTATTAAAAAGTATTGACACAATGAAATATATTTGCTAAAATAGCAACCTGTAAGCGTTCTATATGAGCGTTTACGTACCTTATACCCCATTCTAACAAATTGTTAGATTGTTTTAGAGCGCGTCATGACGAGTTGTTACCCTCCACTTTTTATGCAGCGCCTGCAAAATTACAGGCAACGCTCTAAAACAAACTAACCCCTTTAACTTCGCTCTGCCCTGTAGTGGGACGGTGAGTCCAAAAGATGGCCCCCTGGGCCGGCACGAGTCATAAGATATATAGACGTCGATGCTTCACTGAGGTCGAGTTGAAGGGATTAAAGAGCCTCTAGCGGTGCCCACCCCCTCTAGAGGCTCTTTAATTTTTAACGCAATAATACTAATGACTATTAGAATGTGCGAGTTTCAGCGTAGAGCTGGTCACCATAGACAGTTTCAGTGAGAATAGCTGACACTTCACGGATGAGGTCAGGCAACCTTTTTTGTTCTTCTTTGCTAAAGTGCGTTAGTACAAAGTCAGCACTGTCTTGCTTCTCATGAAGTTTAGGGCCAATACCAATGCGTATGCGGCCAAAGTCTTCGCCGCAATGCTGAATCACAGACTTTACGCCATTATGGCCGGCTGCACCGCCGCCGATACGTATGCGGATTTGCCCGAACGGTATATCAAGCTCGTCGGCAATTATTACAATGTGCTCCAAGCCAATTTTATAAAATGATGCAATGGCTTGGATCGCTTCACCGCTAAGATTCATAAAAGTAGTCGGTTTTGCCAAAATAACTCGCGTGTCACCGAGTACTTTTTGGGTTAGCAAGCTCTTTAAGTCTTTTTTGTTAACCCACGATTCAAATTCGTTCTCCTCCGCAAATCTATCTATGCATGCAAAACCAATGTTATGACGGGTTCCCTCATAGTCTGTTCCGGGATTGCCTAAACCGACGACGAGCATCGTCTTATTGGCACTTAATGTATAGAGTGGCATCACAGTTTCCGTAAGAGGACGTTTTGTGAGTAGTGCCATAGTAGGTTACCTTCGCGGTGCCTTAGTGGGGCTATCATGATGCTTGTGCGGGATGTGCTTCTCAATAAACCATAATTGTAAAGGTGTACCAACAAGGTCGTATTGTTCGCGCAGATTACGTTCTAGGAAACGCTTATAGCTCCAATGCAAAAATTTAGTTTGACTGCCAAAAATTTTGAAAGCTGGGATAGGGTTGTCGTCTTCATGCACCATATAGTTTAGTTTAGGCTGGCGATTTTTAAGCCCAGCCGGAGGGTGGCTGTGGATCATAGTTTGTAGCCACCTGTTCAGATCTTTCGTAGTAAAAGTTTGTTTGCGGCGTTCGGCTATTTCTAGTGCCAGTTCAAAAATTTGTGTGACATTTTTGCCTGTTATGGCACTGGTAAATATTAATGGCGCCCACGGCACAAAATTAAATATTTCAGCAATTTGAGGCGCTAAAGCGTCGCGGGTATATGCATCTTTTCCTTCGGCGCTATCCCATTTGCTAACAACAATGATCAAGCCTTTCCCCGCCTCTTTTATCATACCGGCAATTTTTTGGTCGAGCTGTACGCCAAGTTCATTGACGTCAATCAGGAGCAAACACACGTCTGCTTGCTCAATAGCGGCCAGGCTGCGCAGTACACTAAAATGCTCAATACCACGCTCAATTTTGCCGGCTCGTCGGATACCAGCAGTGTCCATAAGTTCAATTTCCTGGCCTTTATACCGAACCACGCTGCGATTTATATCCCGAGTGGTGCCTGCGCGGTCAGCCACGATGGCTTGTTGTTTTTTAGCCAGGGTATTAAAAAGGTATGATTTCCCCACGTTTGGTCGGCCCAAGAGCGCAATATGTAGTCGGTTAGAATCCGCTGTAATGCTAGCTTTCGGCAACATCTCGATAGTAGTTTCAAGTAAGTCCTTGATACCGCGCTGCTGAGTGGTGCTCGTTGGAAATATTGGTTTAACGCCCAGCCGTTCAAACGTAGCGCTTTCACCACGGAGTTTGTCTATTTTATTCAATACTAAAAAGACTGGTTTTTTGCTTTTGAGTGCAAGTTTGGCCACCCGACGATCTTCCTCGCTAATAGCTGTATTTGCCTCGACTACTACCCATATAAGGTCGGCGCTATCCGTAGCCTGTTGAATCTGTTCTTGGATGGTAAATTCGAACTCGTCTTCAGCGTCTTTCATGCCGGCGGTATCTACCAACCAGAAGTCTTGGTTACTATAGGTGGCTTTGGCCATAATACTGTCACGGGTAGTACCAGCTTCACGGGCTACAATGGCCTCTCGGCGTTCCAGTACGGCGTTAAAAAGGCTGGACTTACCTACGTTTGCCCGGCCTACTATCGCTACTATCGGAACTTTTTTGCTCATGCGTTACTCATAGTATAACAGATATAGAATGAAAACTTGCAAAATTTTAAAAAAGTAATAAAATAAGTTTATTATGAGTATGAATCGACACTCCAAGAGCGCGTTACGTATGGAGGAAATAACCCCTGGATTACACTTTGCAGTGCTAGAAGAAGGAACTGGTGAAATAGTTCAGACAGGAACTTTCACTACCAGGACTTCTTATGTTGAAACTGCTGCGGACTGGCCTTCATGTTGGTCGGCTGAAGGGATAGTTGACGGTGCTGAAGATCCTGTCCCCCTTGATCTTCACGCTATGGGTATGACTAGTTCCCGACGGGGCGAATGGGCGACGAGATTTACCATCCCCTATCCGCACTTACACTAAACGCTAGCTGCAGAAAATACAACAAAATTAAGATCCTCTGCTAGTATTAGCCGGTGTTGATTTAAGAAGCAATGTATTTTACTCGTATGAAGTGAAACACCTTACAGATATGTAGTTCCTCTTTGTCTACAATAATAGTCCTGACCCACAAGACTGTGCAACAAAAGGAGGGATAATTATGAAGCAATGGTGCGTGAAACGCTAGCGGCTACAGGCAAGCTTGCTAGACAAACTGTTAGAAAATTGCCAGGGTCTCGGAGCTTATCGAGACTATTAAGACGAGAAGTGGCACCCCTACCTGAAGAAAGGCTGCTTCATGACTGTGTAGGCAGAGTCGCTATAGTTGGTGAATTTGGGTGTGAAGGTGATGCCAGGCAGCGGCTTGCAACTGCACGTCATGCTGCGAAAGTACTTGTAGGTAATGAAGTTGTGGAAAGAGGTTCATCCGTAGAGGTGCGCACTATGGTGCCGGATACCTCTATAGATGGCGATGACCCCTGGCTTGTTGGAAGCGCTTCTGCGTTAGCAAGGGCTTTGAACTCCAGGAAAGATATCGAAGCTCATCTGGACCCTGACCCAATAGTAGTTGAAGTGAATGGCGGGTCTCTAATGACTCATTTGCAGAGAAGTATCGGAGAGGCTATTGCGCCTGAGCAACTAGAGGCTGAAGACGATAGAATTGTAGTCGTTGTGGCTAATCCTTTTTTCGTGTCTCAGGCGTTGCCTGGCATTAAGTACCACAATATGAAAGAAGGTGGCGTAGCTGTGCTGGATGACATTATTGTATCTCATGAGGCAGGTAATTTTTTGCAACTATGGGCTGATTAAATAAGTAAAAATTACCTATCGAAAGTAAAAGATTAGCACCTGTCCCCTCGTGCCAAGTAGTGCGTTACGCGTAGGCCAGTTTACACTGATTCGATTGCATTACGCTGGACTCTACTTGGCCCAAGGAGGTAGTTGTCAAAAGATTTATAAGCGTCCGGGTAGCTTATCGTAAGCTCCTTCTGCCACTTGACCAAGAGTGTAAGGGCCAAACTGTATGCGGTGGAGGCCTGTTACTGTATAGCCTATACTTTTAAAAGTCCGCCGGATTTGACGATTACGACCTTCGCGCATACTGACACGCCAGTGCAAATCATCCCTTTCTGAGATCCGCTCAATACTAAATGTACTGGGGCCATCTTCAAGCTGTATCCCGAAATCTTGTATCATCTGTCTGTGAAGCGGCGCGAGCGGTTTGTCTAAAATGATTTCATATATCTTAAGCTTTTGGTGGCGTGGATGAGTTAGATTTTGTGCCAAAGCGCCGTCGTTGGTAAGCAGTAGTAAACCGGAAGAGTCTTTGTCTAGACGGCCAATAGACTTTAGGTCATGAAGCTCTGGAGGCAGAAGTTCGTATATGGTTTTACTGCCCTGCCCAATTCTTGAGCACACGTATCCCGGGGGTTTATTGAGTAAAACAGTAGTGGTTTTGGCAGGAGGTACAATAACGCGTCCATCAAGGACTACTATTTGACCGTCTCCAACTGTTTGTCCGGGATTTGCTCGTTGATTGTCTATGGCTACGCGACCCTCGGTAATTGCCATGTCAGCAGCCCGCCGACTTATGCCGGCAGAAAGTGCAACGTAGCGATTAATCCTCATATACGTAGCATAGCACTTGTGGCGAGAATATTTTTAGAGAGCGTTTTCGTTAGCGTTGCCGTTTTCGTTGGGCGTAAAAACTCCACCGGGAGGTGGTGTAGTTCCAGGCATATCTACAGAAGGCGCTGCCGAAGGAGTAGGAGTATCAGTAGCTACCGGTGGTGCTTGGGATGTGGTTGCGTCACCCACCACTGGCGTACCGGTGGTGCCTTTTTCAAGGTTTTCTTTCATCTCTTCTTGAGCAAGCAATGTCTGCAAGTCGTTTTTATCGGCAGAAAGGTCGTTGATTGGTGAGATAACTTTCTTGCCCGGGATCTGATTGACACTTGGTTCGACTGGAGAGGTTTCAGTTGTTGCAGACTGGTCTGATTCAGTAGTAGTTGCCTCGCTTTCGGTGGACGTAGCCGGCGGGTCGACGGGCTGAGGAGGTGTACTTTGATTTTTCTCGGTGGCTAAATTGTCAATAGCCTCTTTTATGACAGCCTCGTTACCCACAGTATTATTACTGGTGTCGTCAGATGTGGTCGATGTTGACACTACAGGAGAGGCCTGAGTAGCAGGATCAACGGGGGGAGTACTGGCTGGTGTTGTATTAACGAAGTTTTCGATCTGTTGATTAACCGCGGCATTTTCTTGCGATGTAGATTGGGCTTGAGTGGTAGTAGTTGTTGCTGACTCAGTACTAACGGGCTGAGGAGGCATTTGGATAAGCGGTTCAGTAGATTCAGTATCTTGAACGGGAGGATCAGTGGGGGTTGGCTGAGGAACGGGAGCCGGTGCAACAGGAATATCCGTTGTTGGCGTAGCATCTGTGGCAGGCTCTGGAACGACGGCGACGGGCTGAGGGGTTGATGATTCTGGAGCTGGTTGAACCGGTACAGCTACAGGAGTCACCGGTGCTGCCATAGGTTCGCTAGCGGGTTCGGGCGATACTGGCGCGTTTTCTACAGCTACAGTTTGATGGGCTGCAGCAGCTACTTCGGGACTTGCGGTAGGTGAAAGTGTGTCAGCTGCAGTTGTGGTTGCATTTGCTGCTGGTGAAGTAGCCGTCGCGTCACTTGTAGCGTCGGGATTTAACAATTCATCGGCTGCCTTCACTATATCCTCCAGGGTTACTTGTGACTTTACAAGATAACGATCTGCGCCTAGGCTATCGGCACGAGTTTTATCTTCGGCTTGACCCAGCGCTGTAAGCATAATGACCTTAGCGTGCTTTAGACCGTCGGTGTTACGTAAAATATCAAGCATTTCAAAACCACTAATACGTGGCATCATGACATCAGAAATTATAAGATCGGGCTTCACTTGTTTGGCGACAGCCAGTGCGTCTTCACCATCTTTGGCGGTTGAGATTTCATAACCCTCGGCTGCGAGGCGTGCTTCATAGATTTCTCGCAAGTTATTATCGTCTTCGACCAACAGCACTTTTGTCATAAATTGTTACCCTGTTTTACTTTATATTCTTTATGCTCAATTGTATCATAAAACCGTTTATGCTTGTCTAACTCCTTGAGCGATGGCTTTTTGGATACTAGTGGCTTCTTGGGTTGATAAACGCGGAAGATTGATATAAAAAGTGCTACCTTTTTCTAATTCACTTTCAACCCATATTTTGCCGTTGTATAGCTCAACGATTTTTCTGCAGATAAATAAGCCTAGCCCGGTGCCACCGATAGTGCGAGTAGCCGAGCTGTCAACGCGGTAAAATTTCTGGAATAGATGTTTTATGTCCTCCGGGGGTATACCTGCACCGCTATCCTTGATGTATATTTGCACAATTTCATTGTTGCCGGTAATACCGATAGAAATCTTGCCCTCGGTGGTGTACTTTACGGCATTATCGAAAAGGTTGGTGATAACTTCACGGATACGATCTGGGTCAACGTTGACATAATAAAGGGGTCGAACAGTCTTTGTGATGCTACCTCCGCTTGCCCCGGTACTATGTGAGCCAATAACCAGTTCAACCGGCAAGTTCTTCTTTTCTGCGGCAAAACGTAAATCTTGGGCAAGCTGCTCTAGAAATGAACCGATTTCAACCAGTTGTGGGTGGCTGGTGAGTCGTCCGTCCTCTGCCTTGGCACTAGTTAAGAGGTCTTGAAAGAGTTGTCCAAGGTGTTGTGTGGAACTATGGGCTTTCTCAAGGTAGGCGCGAGCTCGAGTATCGATAGTGCTTACTTTGTCGTTGAGGGATAGGGATAAGTACCCTTCAATAGCGGCAACGGGTGTGCGCATTTCATGACTGGCAGTACTAATAAATTCGGCTCGCTGTTCTTCTTGCTTACGTTCTTGGCTTACGTCACGGAATACGGCTACAGCGGCCCGAACTTGTTTACGCGCGTCTAGAAGCGGCGACACACTCAAACTAATTGGTATGCGCTTATCGGAGCGCGTTACGAGTACAGCCTTGTTATCACGTATCGTAACCCCTTCCTTGTAGGCTCGATTAACCGGATCTTTTTTGCTGTCGTATAGTTCTTCTTTGTCGTTGACTAGTTTCATTACCGCATGATAATCAAGACCGCGAGCTTCGTCGGTGTCCCAACCGGTAATATGGCTTGCTCCTGGATTAAAAAGCTGGATAGTTTTTTGTTCGTCCAGAAGCACTACACCGTCTTCTATAGTGTTGAGGATAATTTCAGACTTTTGCTTTTCATCACGTAGATTTGCGAGTAATTTTGAATCGTTTACTACACCACCCGAACGGCTGCGAAATGCCCTAAGTAATATAAAAATTATTGCCACTGCGAATAGCCCGACTACTGAACCCACCACAATATACATAGCCTGCTGTTCCATACCGCTTATACTTTAGTTTCCCATGTTCGGCCTGATAACGCAATCTGTTCTATATCTGGACGGAAGTTAACAGGTATGCTAGTATAGCTTGGTCGTAAAATGGCCTCATACGTTGTATCAGACCAATCGCTCGCCAAGTAAATATATGCGAGCAACATATTGTACCTTTCTCGCTCATGGCCTCATCGTCTAACGGCTAGGACACCAGGTTCTCATCCTGGCAATCGGGGTTCGATTCCCCGTGAGGTCACCAAAACAAGAGCCCCACTGTGGTGGGGTTTTTGTTTTGGTAATTTCTCTCTGGAGAAATGGAGCGAACCCTGGTTCAATAACCGAATCGACGGCGCAGAAAATTTTAGTTTTCGAGAATCGATGAAAGTTATATGTTTATTCCCCGTGAGGTCAAAAGTATAGAAATTTACTAATTATCAAATCCTCTTCATTTAAGTTGAATTGCCATTTGCTTTGTGCAAAAATGAAAGTGACTTTCTGGAGAAGTTTTCCGGAGGGTTGCTCCTATCGCCTGAGGGTGATAATTCGAATAGAGGGGGTGTAACCAGACAAACTGCTGGGAGGCATGGATACTCCTCGTGTAGAAATCCTCCGCACTGCGGGTGCTGAAACGTGAGGACGAGCGAGGTGATGGGTCGGATGAAGTAACCCTTCCGCTGGCACATCTCTCTGGCCGGGGAGGTGCTCCTCAAGTACGGTAAGGGTATGGGCAGTCAAGACGGCATGGCTACCTACTAGTGAGCTCAGGAACTTGTCTAAAGTTCCACGCTGGCGGCATTGAAGTACTGCTGCTACAGCGCAGGAAATTCTCGCTGACGCACGTCACACCGTAACATCGTAGCTCCGCGGCAGCACATAGCTGGACCGAAGGTTTTGACATAGCCTCTAAGGGCTATACAGACTTTTGGCTGTCGGATTCGCTGAGGTCTGTAAAATGAGCTCGCGGGTCCCTGGAGGGGTGCGAAGACCTTAACCGGTCTCCCCTCCAGGGCCAGCGGACAAAACCAAAGCCGATGATAAATTATTTTATTATCCCTAACCTTTTGTCCCTGCGTCCTCCTCTATTCACAACTCTTATATGACTGTGTAGTCATACTGACGAGTCCAAAAGGACGAAAAGAGTGTGAAAATTCTCACCCAAAATGTTGCCTTTTAACCTTGAAAGCCGTTGCAAGCCTATGTAAAAATGGAAGTAGCTTTCCAGGGAGAAGTTTTGCCTTGGTAAAGTTGTAGGTGTGCGTTTACCCATGCGCGCTCTGTTCAAAAGTAAGGAGGTGGCGCACCAAGCTACCTAAAACCTGGTCATCGACTTGTATTCCTATGGCTGCTTCTTCGAGAAGTTAGCAGGGTTTGCTCGCTCGTATTGACTCGGTTAGTTGATGACATGTAGTACGGCTACCTTGCGGTACAGTAAGACATCGTGGTACATCACCGGAGTATCACATCGCGAGGCTAATAGCCGCGAAATTGTAAATCGAATCTAGGAAGGTCTGTGTACTGGTCCTGGAGGCTTTACAGTATCCTGTTTTCAGGACCAGTGTGCGCAAAACAAAGGGGTTGTAGCTATACGATAGCTATACTTTGTTATATTCTTCGCCGCTCCCCCACCTTGTACGCATTGCCTCCTTACTCATTTTCCTTACTATTTCAGTATCTTTATTTATGATAGGGCAACCCAGCATTGATAGTACTGGCGCGGTACAAGGCTTCGAGTAATATAACCATGGCGAGATCATGCGGAAACGTAAGTTTACTGAAGCTCCACTGTGAATTAGTGGCGTCGACAACTGCTTGAGGGAGTCCTTCTGGACCACCGATAATAAAGCAAATTTCCCGGGCTTCGAGTTCACGCTTCTTTAGAAATTCAGCCAGTTCCGGACTCGTAAATTGCTTACCGGTAAGCTCCAAAGCTACAATGTAAGCGTTACCAGCTGTTTTCAGAATCTTATCGCTATTATGCCCGAACTTGTCTGGAATATGAGAAATCTTTACTTCATGGTAGCGCTGTAGTCGATGCAAGTATTCTTCCCATCCCATGTTTGCGTAGCTAAGTTTTGGTTTTCCAACGGTAATAAAATGTAGTTTCATGGCCTTTTTATTGTACTATGCGTGCTACTGGTAATTCTTTCCAGCTACTGACATAGCGGGGCGTGGTAAGTTTGCGGCGCGGTTGCCAGGCTTTGTTTAAATTCTCGGCGGCATAGTAGATATGATCTCGGCCAAAACGGCTATTGATACTGTCGATGGCCTCCATTCGAGCAACGGCCTTAGCGTGTTTGCGAACGTCAACGACATCCAACAAGTCAGTTTGCAAATGCTGGCCGGATACAAAGTCAAATAGATAAACGTTCAAACGATGATAAAGCTGGCCGGATTCATGAATTGTAGAGAATATTTGGCAAAGATCTGTGATAATTTGGCCGGTATCGACTGTAGGTGCCACAAAGATAATTTCTCTGTACCAGTGTTGATACCCGGGTTTGTGCCGGTTAGTTTCTATAAATAGTCCTGCCCTGAGGGTAGCCTGACCCTCTTCACGCAAGCGAAAAGTAGCTCGTGAAGTCATAGTGGCAATAGCTGACTCGATGATAAGTTTTTCGTTTGTGTCTTCACCAAATGTGCGGCCACGCATAATGCTCTTCTGTAGTTTATGAGTCTGCTCAAGAGGAAAGCAACTTAGGCCTTTTAGCTCGGCGATCATTTGACGCCCTCTGATACTTAGTAGCTGTTGAGCGCGTCGGGGTGCCAGCGCGGATAATTGCAAAGCATTGTGAATCCCCTCGACCTTTAGCCGGAGAGCGAGTCGTCGTCCTATACCCCATACATCCTTAGTAGACACAGATGAAAGTGCGGTGTCATGGGCCTGTTGAGTGACTGCTGCAAAACTAAAAACTCCTTGATGAATAGGTTGCTGCTTGGCGATTTCACTTGCTAGTTTCGCAAGGGTTTTACTGGGGGCGACTCCTATTGAAACAGGTATGCCGATTTCTTGTAATATTCTGGCACGTACTCCCAGTGCCCAAGCTCGATAATTTGTGATAGATAGCGAAGAGATATCTAAGAACGATTCATCAATTGAATAAACTTCGATCCGAGGAGTTATTTCACTGATAAGATTTGTAATGCGGCGAGAGATATTACCGTATAGTTCAAAGCTGGCTGAAAATCGCTGTACTTTATTCTGAGTAAGGGACTGTTCGTGCTTGAATGCTGGTGCTCCCATGGGGATATGAAAGGCTTTTACTTCATTGCTCCGTGCTATGATGCAGCCATCGTTACTACTCAATACTACAACGGGTTGAGCTTCTAGGTCGGGACGGAACAATCGCTCACAGCTAACGAAGAAATTATTACAGTCAACCAGCGCAAACACTTTGTCTGGAAATAAGTTTTTGTTATCAGGGTTAGGGTTGGAGTTTTGCATAGGTTAGGTTCTATTTTTGAGTTGATGGATAGTAGTAGTTATAACGCCCCAAATTTTTGCCTTTTTAGGTATATACCTAAAAGTACTCAGCGCAAAGTCGTTATTATAAATCCAGACAACGATATCGTTAGGCTGTGGCTGCAATGCTCGGTCAACAAGCGCTATATCTTGGTCGAATATACCAACACTTTGCCACTGGGTACCGGTGACACGAAAATGGAATGTGCTATTGGGGTTTTTAATAAGCAAAGTGTTAAGGTTGAGCGCTTGTAAGCGCGAGTCGTCGGCTGCATTTGGAAAACCGGTATGGATACTAACACTGCTGCCTTCAATAGGTTCGTAAGTAATATTGTCTGTCATGGTGCTACCTTGCTACTTCGGCGACACGAAGTAATTTCCAGGCGCCTGCTTCTCGATCAAGTTTAAGCCGGTAGCGGCGCTCTCCATCGGTCATTTCAAATAGCTGTACAATGCGGTGGCCCTCATGCATCAAACGTTCCAAGCCAGTCTTAAAGGTGATGCCTTGTCCGTCGACCACCATGTGTTTTGGATAGCTCTTGAGGCTGTGGTTTTGATTTTTGAAGTACACTGCGTCTACGACGACTTCTTTGTTAAAAAAGTAAGATTCCATAAGTTATAAGCCTCCCCTGCAGTACGAAGTGTGTGCTGCGACTCAAAGATTTGATAATTAAAAGAGAAACCGAATAATTTGCAACTTCGGTGGACGGCTTTTATTGGGGAATGTTTATGAATTACAGATATCTGACCGTGCCTGCAGATAGTGCTTCATAAAACATTGCTGTGAAAGGAATTGCAGTGACGCTTAATTTTCGATCAGTGAGTATGCTTCCCTGGGGTCTTATATAGTCTGCGCGGAGGAATCTGGATAACCCAAAAGCCCGCACATGGCTAACTATTAGTATAGTCCGGCGTAACTAATGCATGTCAATACAATTCTTAAGTTTTTATAAAACTCTTCTTAAAATATCCGCGAAAGAATTTAAGAAATCTAGGATAAGAATGGTTTAGTCTATAGAACCAAGGAATTCGACGAGTTCACGAGGGGTGATGTTTGCCTTTACGATATAGCCGTCTGCCTGACTTTCAATATCGGCTTTAATCTCATCGCGCTGCTCTAGGTTAGTAGTAATGATAATTTTGGCCTTTAACTTAGGAGTTTTAGCAGGATCTCGTAACTGGCGCAGTACGTCGATACCGGTAATTGTAGGAATCATCAGGTCAAGCAGGATAATATCAAATCGGTTAGTTTGGGCAAGCTCCAGCCCCTTTTGCCCGTCCAGTTCGACGGTTACCTCGTAGCCAGCTTTCTGAAGGGCACGGCTGTACAGTTCGCCAATAAACAGCTCATCTTCGATACAGAGAATTTTTTTACCGTTTTTTTGACTCGCAGACTCTTCCATAATTATCTCCTGTATAGCGAATGGTTTTTAATCCAGCCGTGTGCGTTGGTGGTAATACTTTCATTATTATCGGTTTTTAGCTCTTCAGCAAGGTCTTTGTAAGGCACAAGTGTGAAGCCAAAGGTGCTGCCCTCGCCCTCTTTAGAGTGTACCCATATATTGCCCCCATGTGCCTTGATAAACGTTTTGCACAAGAAAAGCCCCAAGCCAGTACCACCAATTTGCGCGCGGTTATGATGATCACGGTAAAATTTATCAAAAATATAAGGAATAGCGCTTTCAGGTATACCCACACCCTTATCTTGGATCGTGGTCTCTACTAAACCTTCCTTGGAGAGTTTGCTGGTAATAATTACTTCTTTAGCGTCGCCACTGTACTTGATAGCATTGTCTATGAGGTTACTCATGACCTCGTACATGCACACTTGGTCTAGCCCCACATTTGGCAAATCCTTTTCCACTGAAGCTTTAATAGTAATCCCTCGCACTTCAGCTCGTATTTTCAGCTCTTCAATAGTAGCCGGTAGGACATCTTGCCATTTTTCTTCTTGGAGGTTCAGGACCATTTGATCATCTTCCACGCGAGCTACGTTGAGGATATTATTAACGAACGTTGCCAGTTGTCCGGCTGCAGCCTGGGTTTTTTGCAGAAAACCACTCAATTCATTGCTGATTTTACCGTTCAAATCCTCCTCAATTGCTTCGATATACCCGCGAAGCATAGTTAGGGGTGTACGGAGCTCATGGACAGCGAGCGCCACAAAACTAATTGCCTGATCATCTTGTGAGTATGACTTGGTATGGTCAAACAAAATTAACATGGTTTCATAACCGGCAGGATTCTCTTTATTATAGTAAGCAACTAAGTCTAAAAGTTTTGTTTTAGGCTGTCCCTCTCCTGGCAAGGTTAAGCGTACACGCTCCCAGGTACGCGTGGCTGTTACGTGTTTTTCCTTGGCTTCTTTGAGCCACGTGTCAAGCGTATCGTTGCTTTCGAATGCAAGATCTAATCGTGAGTAAACACTCTGGCCAAAAGCATCTTCCCTCTTGGCTTCCACATATTCCAGTAAAGCTTCATTGGCAAAAAGGATTGTTTCGTCCTTGCTTAACACTACAAGTGGTAGCGGTATATTGTTGGCAATAAAATTGTGCTCTAGGCTGGCTGCTTCATCGGTAGTGTGGCTTGCGACTTCCGTGGCAACGTCCGCTAGACGGTATATGTGATTTACCAAGTTAGTTACGAGTTCTTGGGCGTATCGTACGTTATGGATTTCCGGAGCCGCTACACTGGTAGTTTCCGGCGCAATATATAGCACCGCTTGCCAAACAAATTTGAGAGGTTGGATAAAGATAGTACTCACAATACGTACGACAAAAAGCGGTAAAACAAATGCTGCAACAGCTAACAACAACAGCGTAACTGTTAGCGACCACCCACATAGCTCGCTGGATATCCACCAGACACATATGAGCAATGCGTTTGCCAGCACAAGCAAAATGTAAGTGTAAAGTTTGCCCTTTCGTACAAATTGCTGCAATTGATCCATGAAGGTATTTGTATATCCTTGTTATGGTTGGTAAGTAACGCTGTTTGCGCTATTGACAGCAGTAAGCCACGTTTGACCGGGGTTAAGTTTTATTGGCTTGCCCGCTGCATCAGTGAAAGTAATTTGTTTAGTTTTATCGGTTTTTTCCCAAGTCCCTTCAGCGACAGTGCCATCCTGGAAAATGTACACATGACCATTGCCAATAGTATTGTAAACCGAGTGCTTCCCATCGCTTGCGATACTATAGTTCATAACCATAGCTACCACAACTTTAGGAGTGATTTGTTTATTGGTTTTTTCATCTGTATGCGGTTGGCCACCTAGTGTACGCAGGTAACTATTGCTTGTAGGATCGTAAGTATAGAGTACGTTGAACCGAGCACTCGATATAGTCAAAGCAATTGTTTTAGCAGTTGGCTGCTTGCTGGGGCGTTCTTTTTTTCGCGGGAAACTCGTAAAATTACTTTTACCGTAGCCTTTAGATTGCTCCAATTGCGCAAGTTGAGCGCTAGAAGTAAACACGTTATGGGGCGCGTAGCGGCTGGTAACACGCTGGAAGTACTTGGAGTTGTATGACTGGTCCATGTCTTTGACGTTTTCGTTGCGGATTTTTTGCAAGGCCTCAGGGCTACCACCAACGTGTGCGTATGTCGCATCAAAACCAAGCGCCCAGTCTATGAAGTACGGTCGGGCTGATCTAACGGGGCCGATAGATTCAGGTGCAGTGTCTTGGTAAAGCGCAAGGAAGCGTGTTATGCCACCTTCGGCAATAGCTTCGAATACAACACCAGCATTATAGAGTCCAGCTTGGGGGCGGGCATCTACGCTATTTTCCACCATAACGCCGGTTACTGGCTTGTCGTTAAGCTCAGGGGCAACTTGTAGACCAGTTAAGTTAGATGCGACTGTTGTGGAAGGCTTCTTTTTAGGCTGGATAATAGCAACCTGTTCGACAGGATTTTTGCCGGATATCAGTGCGTAGATCCCAGCTTCTATGCCAACCAGCACAAGTAAGACCGCAATAATAAACAAGGCTTTTTTCTTTTTACTCAAGCCCTTAAACCAGTTGTTAAAGCGTGTCCACCAATGTGGTTTAGAAGGTTGCTTTGGACTCTTGCTGCTATTGGGTCTTTCAGCGTTAACGTCTGGCTCGCCGAGGTCAATAGTTTCGTCAAATTCGTCTTGACTGGCCGCCTCTTCGGGTGTGACAAACGTTGACTCTGGTTCTGGTGCTACAGAACTGTCTTGGGAGAGATCGGGTAAAAAATCTTCAGTTTGATTTGGTTTTTTGCCTGGGCGTTTGCCTGTACCGCTATTAGGCGGTCTCACGAAATCATCAATCATAAGCTCTATTGTAACAGTGCTTATGCCTATTATTCCAGCTTTAGCCGTGTACAACTGCCTCTAGAATATCATCCACGACTTTACCAAGCGGCTGGGTTGCGTTAATCATGATAGCGCCCATGCGCATATATTCAGCTTCTTTTTGCGCATTTCCTTTTAGGATGCGGGCGAGTTCGTGCGGTTCTGTGCCGTAATTATGGTCTCGTGGATTGCCAACTCGTTCCAAAATAGTTTTTTCATCAGTCTTGAGCCAAATAACAGTTTTACATAACTTTAGAATTTCTTGCTCGTTTGCTGATCCTCCGCATAAAAATACAATTTTTTCCTGAGCATATTTGGCGATTTCTATTATCCGTTTAATTGATATTCGCCATTCGTGTCTATGCAACCACTCGGGGGTTCTCTCTGGTATCTCACCAAATTCAGCAGTTCGCGTACCGGTTTCTTTGTTGTACCAGGCGCTTATACCATTCTGTTCGGTGTCGTACGCTTCGTAGCCTCGTGCTAGTAACTCCTTAGCAACAGAAGATTTTCCAGCTGTTGATATACCGTTTACAAGAACAACTGCCATAAGTGCCTACAGTATTTTTATACAAGCTTCTATGCGATTTAATGATTTTTCTTTGCCAAGTACGTGCAGGGTATCGGCGAGGGCTGGGCTAGCTGGTGCCCAAGTAACGGCGATGCGGATGAGGCTAAAAAGTACACCGGGTTTTTGCCCAGTGGCTTCCAAGAGCCGATTAAGCCTTTCGGTAAGGTCGTCTACAGTGAAGTCACTTTCTTCCAGACTACGTTTTGCACTTTCAAGCATATTGTGGAGCTCGCTGCGGCTAAATTTTTTGAGCTGCTTGTTATCATCAATCAGGCTTATGTTTACCGGTAGGTCTACAAAAAAGAATTTTGATAGTTCCGGTAGTTCCTGGAAGAATTTTAAGCGTTCTTGAACAACTCTGAGTACATCGGTTCGGTATGTTTCATCAAAATCAAATGCTTCTGGTGGCCAAAAGCTGGCTCCTCCTAGTTTATTGCCAACAATGTGCGCCAATTTTTCTAGCGGCAATAGGCGGATATGTGCACCGTTAAGCCACAGCAGACGACGTTCGTCAAAACGCGCTCCGCTTTTTTGGACTCGATCCAGACTAAACTTTTCTAGTAATTCTTCTGTGGTGAATACCTCTTGTTCGGTGCCGTCATTCCACCCCAGACTAGCCAGAAAGTTACGCATTGCTTCGGGTAAGTAGCCTTCTTCACGATACTCTAAGATGTCTTTCGCGCCATCGCGTTTGCTGAGTTTCTTAGTGCCGTCAGAACCAAGGATGTGTGGCATGGTTGCAAATATAGGTGCCGGGACTCCCAGCGTTTCATAAAGGTCAAGATATTTTGGTACGCTGGCTAAAAATTCTTGCCCGCGAATTACATGGGTAATGCCCATTTCATGATCATCAATGATGTGCGCAAAATTATAAGTCGGAAATCCGTCAGACTTCATGAGTATAAAGTCGTCAATGACTTCTGCTCCGGCCTGCATATCACCCATAACCTCGTCATGCCAGGCATACGGCTTTGGGTTTGATTTGAGTCGAAGCGGTTGACCACCATCCCATACGGGAGGATTTTCAGGACGATGTTCCCTGTATAAAAATGGCTTCTTGTTGGCTTTAGCATGCTCGCGGAAAGCCTGGACCTCTTCAGCCGTATACGGATCAGCATAGGCTTTGCCCTCTTGGACAAGTTTTGTTGCCCATTTTTTGTATATATCTAGCCGCTGACTTTGAAAATATGGATCACTTGGGCCGTCTTTGCCAGGCCCTTCATCCCAGTCGAGCCCTAACCAAGCTAAACTCTCCTGTATATGTTTGGCGCTGCCCTGCACTTCGCGGGCTTGGTCGGTGTCCTCAATGCGCAAAATAAATTGACCGTTATGTTGTCGGGCAATAAGCCATGCGAATAAAGCCGTACGAATACCACCGACATGTAAGTAGCCGGTGGGACTTGGCGCAAATCGCGTACGTACAACACTCCGTGTCGGTTTCTTCGGGTCTGAGGTGGTGTTCATCAGATGTAGTATAGCAAAAGATACGTAACTAAAAACAGATTACAGAATCTACATGCTAGTGGCGAGTGCGACGATTTGATCGTTATTGAGTGGGGTTTTGCCGTCGACCTTGTAAAGGATACCGCCGTCTACCCAGGCAGCTTTAGTATTCCCATACATATAAATAGTGCGTCCTTTGCTTTGGATGGCTTGGTAGGTGGTTGTCTCTTGGGCCACAATGCTATCAAATAGTGTTTGGCTGTCCCAACTTGAAGATTGCTGTGTAAGTGTGAAATCTTTTTGTTGCATGGGTGACATAAAACTGATTGTTACCTTTCCATCGCCGGCTTTTGCGGTTTGGCGTTGATACCCAGTGGGCGTATAACTTGGCATTGAGGCTTGAAATCCGGCGCGTACCGAAGCAACTTGGAGCTCTACCGAGGCCCTGTTGGCATACACCACGAAGCCACCAATAAGCAATACAGCTGCTAACCCAGTGAGGGAACTAATAAAGCGACGGTGTTTTGAGCGGCGTGTTGGCTTGGGTGTGCGTTCTTCATGACTTTTGGCATTTGCAAGTGCTTGCTCAAGCAAAGAGGCTTTCTTATCGGCTAACGTATGTGCTACAACACTGGTTTTTGAGTGGGGATGAGTACCGGAGTGCGTGGTTGTGTGTGCATGGGAAGATTTAGGTTTGGGCGCGGGCTTGATTGCGAGAGGCTGAAACTTAGTAGGGATTGTTGTTGCTGAGGCGACGGCAAAGCGGCTTATCTGGTGACTTTTATGGATTTGTTGAGCTCTATGAGAGCGTACACCATCAATGCTTACAGCTGAGATCTTTGGCGTCACTGTGATCTCAGACTTTTTTGTCACCGGATATACTTGCTTGAAAGCAGATTTTTTATTATGCGTCGGTTTTTTAACAGCGTGTCGCATAAGGGTTTGTGGCTGCTGCGGCTTATGGCTGTGTAGGGTTTTTGGTCCAGTGTGGTGTGTTCGTGAGGCGGCCTTTTTGACAGGTTTTACAGAAGTTTTTACCGTTATGCGTGTCGAACGACTTGGAGGTTTGGCGGTCAACTTAGAGGCGGTTCCAACATGAACTGCATGGGACGAGCTGGTATGAGGAGACTTGAGAAGCGCCCCTGTTACAGCGTCATAGTGCTTGCCGTTTAGTACGATATAGTTTTTATTCACGAACTGTTATTACCCCATTAATTCGCTAATTAATGTCCATGCGAGTTGCTTCTATCTTACCGCTTGTGCTCAGAGGCTGCAAGTATTTTGTTCGTAATTTCTACGTTTTCATTACCTGGTAGACCTAGACTAGAAGTATCTGTTAAATCAATACCGGCGTTTGCAATCCTAAACTTTACATATGAAAGTGTTTTGAGTTAGGTTCTGAGCCACGCTACAATAGAAAGGCTATATGGATTTCCTGGACCCTAAAAAACGAAAACGTCACTCGATACAGCTTTTTATAGGATATGCGTTGGTTGCTATAGCAATACTACTGGCTACCACTACGCTTATTTATTTTGCCTACGGATTTGACGTGACTCGTCAAGGTGAACTGGTACAAAAAGGTTTAGTCTTTGTATCGTCTGAGCCAGCGGGAGCGCAGCTATACATTAATAGTAAGCAAGTAGAAACGACAAACACTAAACTCAACCTTGCTGCAGGAAATTACACTTTGGACATCAAGCGCAACGGTTATTACGACTGGCATCGTAGTATTACGGTTGATGGCGGGAGTGTGGACCATTTTGTATATCCATTACTATTTCCTAAAAAGCTTGAACAAAAGGCTGTAAAAACGTACGATAGCCCACCTCGGCTGACCACCCCAAGCCCGGATCGCCGCTGGTTACTCGTACAGCCAAATGCACAAGATGAGCGTCAATTTGAAGTTTTTGATCTTTCAAAAGGTCAGGATCAAGTTGGCACAGCGACATCATTTACTGTGCCTGAGAATTTATTGACGGCTTCTGAAGCGTCAACTACGTGGAAAGTTATGGAATGGTCAAACAATAATCGGCATGTGCTATTTCAGCGTACGTACACTGCGAATGGTACTCATGGGACTGAGTACATTTTGCTTGACCGCCAGAGACCAGAAGGATCCCATAATCTCTCAAAAGAATTGGATATAAATGCAGCTGCTACCACGATTACGCTATTCGACAAAAAGCCAGATGTATATTATGCGCACAACAAGACAACTGGAGAATTAAGTCGTCTTTCACTCAACGATCCGACGCCGCAAAGAGTGCTCAGTGATGTAGTTGCCTACAAATCTCACGGTTCAAAAACTATCGTCTATATTACAGCCAAAGGTGCACCGAAGGGCAAAGTCTTCGCCAAATTACTTGACGACGGTAAAGTGTACTTCTTGCGCAATGTAGCGGCCAGCAACTTGTATTTACTTAATGCCGCACGTTTTGATGGCAAGTGGTATGTGGTGGCTGGGTCACAGACTGAGGGCCGAGCTTTCATTTATGAGGACCCTGCTACCCAAATTAATGATACGAAAGAAAGAAAGGCTGGTGCATTATTTTCTCTACGTGTAGACAACCCAAGTGATGTTTCTTTCTCAGCAAATGCTCAATTTATTGCATTACAAAACGGTAAAGATGCCCATATTTATGACATTGACCACGAACGGGCTTACCGCTATAAACTTGCCTATGCTCTTGACGCTCCGCAGACCAAAATTCTTTGGATGGACGGTAGCAGATTTAGCTATGTGAGCGGAGGCAAAGCAGTAGTATTTGATTACGACAATATAAATCGCCATCGCTTAGTCAGTGCCAGCAGTGTCTACGAACCTACCTATGATCGAAACTATAAATATCTCTACACCTTTACTCCGAGGGCAAATGGAGAACCGGGGCTAGCTCTCACGGCTACTCCCATACGAACAGAAAACGATCTTTAAGAATTAGTGCCTCTGCCAGCTAAAAAAGCCAGTCAGTAAAACGGCTCCACAAGGAAGTAGAGGGGCCTATAAGTTCGTCGTTGGCTTTAGTAGACGTATCTGGTTGAGTGGCTTGAGCATTTGTAGCAGGATCAGGACTAATTTGCTCTCCCCATATAACAAGACGGTGTAAAGTTGTACCGGGCGGGTCGCAGGTGATCAGTGCCGCAGTAGCTTTCTTGCCTTCTACAGGATTTAAAATCCAGGTATCGTTGGGGTTGACTATTTTTTTATCAAAAACTTTGTAAGCATATACTTTTTTGTTATACGTGAGGTAAAACATGTCGCCGGCTTGAAGGTTGCTCAAGAGCACGAACGCGAATTTATATTTACCAGGATTAAAGATATTATTACTTGAGTGGCCGAAGAATGCAGCATTGCCCTGGTCGCCCGGCCTTACGGTAGTTGGATAATGCACCACTCCGCTTTCCAGGCCTTTTTGCACTTCACTTTCTGCCATTGAGGACAAGCTGTAATCTACGGGAATTTCTACGTTTATTTTAGGAATGATAACCTTAGTGGTGCCGTCAGCAGCGATACCATCACTGTTTAGTATTATCGGTGTAGCACTAACATTGCGGCTCGGTTGTATAAAGGGTGCAATAATTAATTCGTTAAATAGCCCGAACAGTGTAATAAGTAGTACCGTAAAGCCGACAGCCAGACCAAAGAAGAGTGATTTTAATGGATGTGGTTTTTCTGCCTGAGTGTTTTTCTCTAATTTTCTGGCGATACCATGTTTTATTTCCCTGGTTGAGCGAGCGTCACGTAGGCGTTTGTGGGCTGCGGATGGTGTAGCAATCTCATGCTTGGATACCACCGCACCGTTAGGGTGCTTTTCGGATCCTTTTTGATCCGTTGCAAATTGCGCATAGCGAGAATGCTTGGATTGTTCAGCATAGAATTCACGCCAGACCTGGTGCTTTTGTTCTTCGGGTAACGCTGAGTAATAATTGTGCCATTTTGTCTGTATCTCTGCGACAGAGGTAGCTTTTTTTAATAATTCTTGAAGGAACGCTTGATGCTTGGATAGAGGCCGAGAGGCATCAGGTAGATGGTCAAGCTCTTTTTTGACATTTGGCTCATCAGCGTAAATGGTGGCCAATTTCTGTCGTATGACGTTTGCAGCGGCATTCTTATTCTTCGCTTCCGCGGATGGCTCGATAACCGGTTTTTTACTAGGTGGTAACACATAGCCGGACGACGTAGTATCATCCTTATTGTCCGGGGTTGAGAAAAGTGGATTCTGTGCCATAATTTGCTAGCCTTGCATCTACAAGTATAGTACAATATACCTCTGTTACCTAAGCCTGTCATGCTTATAGGGGCATGGGGTGCTGAGGGCGAGTGGCGGAATTGGTAGACGCGCTAGACTCAAAATCTGGTATTCATTCGGATGTGAGGGTTCGAGTCCCTCCTCGCCCACCAAAATAAACACCGGTCTATGTGGCCGGTATTTATTTTGATCACACAAATTTATTGTGTACAAAAGTTGTCATAGCTTCAAACGGCTTGGACGGATTTTGTAGCCACCAGGTAGCAGCGTAAGCAGCCGTACTGACACGCCAGACTTTTTGTGGACTTGTTAAGCTAGTAGTGCTCACTTGCCCGTCTGTAGCCACAAACATATTGTCTACGTGCTGAGTAATGACAGTGGCTGTAAACTGACTAGTGAATTCATGTAGCACATCAACAAACTGTAATAGGCCCATGCTGTATGTAATGGGGGTACGGAAGTTGCTGCTTATGCCAAGTTGCTGCAATTGAGCTAGGCTGATCACAAGTGTAGTGTCGGGGCGGTGTAACAATGTGCGTGGCGACTTTGCGAAATAGTCAGCTGCATCTTTAGTAAGTGTTAACTGACCCGAGTATTTTTCGGTGAATGTTTCCAGCAAAATAGCAGTTTCGCTGTTTCTGCTGTAGTCTCCGGCTAAAAGTACCCCGTCTGCCCATGTGCTTGCAGCTATTATTTCTGCTAGCGCCTTTTGGGCAAAACTACCACTAGGGGTGCTCGGTACAAATTCGGCTTCAGGCACGAGCGTGCCGACGGTCTTTTGTAGAGCGTCAGGCAGTATAACGCGTGCTACGCCTGCGCCTGCTTTCATGGCTTCATTGTAGGCCGTTGCCGGTGCGGTAAACCCATGAACATTCCCCCCTATAATAAGTAGCTTTCCGGCATGGTGGCGATTTTCTGGGCGACTCCATAGTAAATCAGGAAACAACGGAGTATTTACTGTTTGTTTATGCCAAAAGGTACGATCCATTGTCCGGCTCCATTTTGTAGATCATATTTTTTCGCTCTACCACAATACTCCACTTATGCGTCTGAGCGTGCTTGAACAACGCTCTATCCGGATTAAAGGCTATGGGACGTGCCACAGCCTCAAGTATGGGAATATCGCTACTGCTATCGCCGATACCTAAGCTGTCTGTGTAAGTTGCATTGTGCTTTTCGACTAGCTTAGCAAGGTAGTGAGGCTTTTCGTCGCGGCGCATTACGTATTCGTTGCCAGTAAATTTCCCGTTTTTATATTCATATATAGAGCCACCGAAATCATCAAATCCATAATAATTTGCCAATATTTCTATAATTTCCGTCTGTGAGCCGGAAATGGCGAACAGCAAATAATTTTGTTTTTGCAGTTGGCGTACGAGATCACGAGTATAGATGTAGGTTTGATCTTTGTATTGATCAAATACTTCATGAACAGCCTGCATAAATGCTTCTTTCGTAAGCGTGCTTAGTATTGTGTGATAGGCTTCAATCAAAGCGAGTTCATATGCATGAAACGACTCTGCGTGTTCGCGTCTCTTCCATACCATCCGGGCGTCTGCGGCTTTTTGGTGGATGGATTTAGGTATATGGCCCGAGCGAGCGAGCTTATCCGTAATAGCGTGATAAAGCTGCCACCTGATAAGTGTGCCGTCTATGTCAAACACTGCAAATGGCCGTTTGGTCACCTCATCCATATTTCTAGTGTAACGTAAAATCACTGACCACAGTAAGTTCCGCGGTACGTACAGCTTTGCCGTCTGGAGCGAACGTAAAGTGGGTTTGGAGTTTTTTGCCCTGAAGTATCAGGGGTAACCATATGATGTCATCTTCCCACATCTGGTCGTACGGAATGTTTTTTGTGTCAAACCATTTCGGTGCCATTTCGTTAGTTTCTGTGGGCTTGCCTGTCCATGATCTTGTAATAAATACATGGGCTTGAATATTGTCAACTTTGTCCTCAAATACAAAATCGTGGATTGCTACCTTTTCTATATTTGTAGGAATAACACCTATTTCTTCTTGGCATTCGCGAATCGCCGCTTGCTCTACAGTTTCACTGTGCTCAACTTTTCCGCCCGTTCCGTTCCAATAGCCTTTGCCAAAACCGCGTTTTTTCATGGCAAGCAGAATTTCGTTGTCACGGAGTAAAAATAAAACCGTACAAACTTTCATCATTGCTTCTTTTTGGTGCGGTATTCATTTTTAATACGAAAGTAGTGGCCTCCGCTATCACCTGCTTTATCGAATAACTCTGCAGGATATTTCTTGGCGGATTTTTCAAGTTTTCGCTTGTATGCGGTGGCTATGTCAATGTCGCAGACATTCGCGAAGTTACATATGTAAGTCAGGATATCTGCTAGCTCGTCGGCGATAGCTTGTTTGTCGTTTTTTTGATAATCGTCCCACTGGAAATGTTCCATGAGTTCGGCGGCTTCAATGGCTATCGAGACAGCTAAATTTTTAGGCGTATGGTGTTTCTTCCAATTGCGCTCTTGTGCAAACGCTTCAATGAGATCTTTTAACTCTTGTATTGTGGTATCTTTGTCACTCTTTCCCATGTACCAAGTGTAGCACCACTACCCTATAGTTCGGTGGCAATACGCGAAAGATGTCTATAAAGATCTTCTCCCATTCGTCTATTATCTTGAGGAGCTTCTGCTTCTTGTCTAACCACCCTGACAACGGTTTGAGCGGCAACTTTTAATCCACCTCTATGATTAGAAATCCATTGCGTTTCAGGATGACTTAACAGCCAATCTAAGCTTTTTGCTCCTTCCTTAACGCGCGCAGAACGTTGCTTTGCGGCCTCTTCGCCACGAGTTCGTGTACTTGCCCTATCGCGTTCATCCCATTCTGTTGGTGGACATGCAATACCTAAGGTGTGATGACGTAAGAATGGTGCTCGTAACATACCTCCCACTGCAGTTGCCATAACAGGCCGTAAGTTGTACGGCTTTGGATAATCACTAGGTACAGATCCGTAAATATATCCTAGTCCCGGAAATGCTACATATTGAGCAAGGTCGCCCTGTTGCTGCAAGCCATAAATGATCCCTATGCCTTCAGAAGTATGAGGATGAAAAACATACTCCCCTTCTCCATCACTTTCTCGACGAGGCCTTGTGGTAAAAGAAGATGCGGCTGCAAATTCTGGATCGAGTTCACAAGCTCTAGATATAATTGTAGATTTACCCGTAAAGGCTGGGCCCACCATCATGCCCAACACTTTTTCATGCAAGTCTGCTGCAACTTCCGGATTAGGTTCATAAACCGGGTCATCACGTTGTAAGGCTTCAAGCATGGCTTCAACAGAAGGCGAGGACATAAAGTACTCCTTAGTGTATTGTAGCCAGCATAACACTTAAAAATACATTTGTAAATATTTCAATAAAAAGTTATAGTGATTATTTTTCTTTATATAATCCGCAGAGAGCTAAGAAAACTGCGATTTTTGAGGCTTCGGTGCGATCAATTTTATTATTGGATAACCAGCCATTAAATCCATCATTGGCCCCAAGGTCTATAGTTCCATATTCTATAGCCATAGCGTCGGTTAGGGTTTTACCTTGCTTGATTAAAACGACTACATTATGGGGTAAAGGATAGGCTGGTCCTGAACCGATTTCACTTAGTCCAGTTTTAGTATCAAGGATGCAGGCCCAAGTTTGCTCAAATGCATACTCCTGATTATCAAGTGTAACTACGCTTAATCCACCCTCTATGCCTACTGCAAAGTCTGCTCCGCTATCTCGCGCATTTTCAGCACGTCTGCATGCCCCTGTCGCTGTTTCGGTAGCATTCATCGGTTGTTTGCCAACGCCCGAATCAGTGCTCAAACTTACATATTCTATGGTTTCATCAGGAAAGTATTCCTCAAAAGCTTTTTTGGCAGCTGCTACTTTCACCGGATTTTTTGAAGCTACTGCCACTTTCATGACTTTAGTGTATCGTGTAAGGTCTATACGTCCAAAGTAATGCTCACCGGGCAGTGATCTGATCCCATAACATCAGGGTGTATATCGGCTGCTTTTACGTTATTTTTTAAGCTTTGACTTACAAGCACATAATCAATCCGCCAGCCGACGTTTCGTTCGCGTGACTTGGCAAAATGACTCCACCAGGTATAGTAACCATTTCCCTGTTTGAACATTCGGAATGTATCAATGAATCCAGCGTTTATAAAATTTTGGAAGCCTTCACGCTCCTCATCAGTAAACCCTTTTTTACCTTGATTTGGTTTGGGATTAGCCAAGTCCAATTCGGTATGGGCGACATTTAAATCACCGCAAAATACTACTGGTTTTGTTTTTTCTAATTCTTTACAGTAAGCCAAAAATGCGGGGTCCCAGCACTTGTATCGTAGCGGGATACGACTGAGATCATCTTTAGCATTGGGAGTGTATACCGTAACAACCCAAAATTTTTCATATTCTGCTGCAATAACTCTGCCTTCTAGGTTTGGGTCACCGTAAGTATCGCCGGTAACCTTGTATTCTTCAATAATACCTCGGGGCAAGCCATTGATTACCTGTAGTGGTTTTGGCTTGCTAAACACAGCAGTTCCACTATAGCCTGGCTTATCTGCCGAGTACCAAAATTCACGGTAATCAGGCAGGTCAATTTCGGCTTGGCCTTGTTTGGCTTTTGTTTCTTGCAGGCACAGTATATCTGGTTGAGACGCTTTAATGAAAGGCGTAAAGGCCTCTTTGCGAATAACCGCTCGGATACCGTTCACGTTCCACGAATAAATTTTCATACAGTTTAGTATACTGCAAATTTGAAATTATTTGATTTCTTCGTAGAACCCTTGAAGGTCTCTTAACCAAGATTTGGGTATGATTTGTCTTCGACTTGGTCGCTGTTTGCTGGGTGGTTGTCGATAGCCTCTTAAGAACCGTAATCCCTCAGGAATTCGGACATTACTTGCTATTTCGTAGCCCTCTGGAATTTCGGAACCGGCTCCGATTACTACACCGGTTCCTAAAACTGTGCCGCGTGCGATAAGTGCCTTTGTGCCAATTTCTACGGCTTTGGGTAAGATGGTTTTATCTCTAGTGACACCAAGCCTTGCGCCTGCCCCAATTTGTGCTTCAGCTTCGATGCGAGTCGTATCTCCTGCTGTTGGCGCATGTATACGAGCGCCACTCCCAACTATTACACGCTCTTCTATAACAATTTTTCCTAAAGCAGTTTTATGCGTGTTTCTGTCTAAAGTTGCTCTGCGAATATCTCCAACTCTTGCATTGGGTTTTATATGTGCGTGGTCTCTAATCTCTACATCGGTAAAGACAGCTCCTTCGAGGATTACGCCATTGCCTATAACTGAGTCCATGCCAATAGGACCGCTTCCTCGGCCTAGTTGGGCATCTGCACTTACAGTAGCAGTTTTATGAACGAGCACAGCTGCCCTTGTGCCATCTTCTAAGGATACCCAAAGTACCTCGTGGGTTTTACTTTCCCCTTCGGGAACTTCCTCAAGAAACTCGTCGTCACCTGTCAACAAAGCAGCTGCGTTCACCTCAACCATTTCATCTGTACGCGCCGGAGCATTATCAATTCCAGTCATACTTCCTCTATCAACTCCTAAATTTCGTATAGTAAGTTTATATAATAAAACATTATTGAATTTTTATCAATACAATTTCCTATTTTTAATAACTCATGTGTGATATAGTTGTTTTTAATGCAGAAACGCGTGTTACTAAAGATTTCTGGCGAACAATTAGCCGGCCAATACGAGCACGGCATAGATCCTCAGTTTGGCGGATGGTTAGCCCAAGAAGTTAAAGCTTTTGCCGAAAATGGTTCTCAGATAATTATTATGGTGGGTGGCGGCAACTTCGTACGCGGGGCGCAAATTGCCGGTAAAGGTATCAAGCGAGTTACGGCGGATCATATGGGGATGCTTGGCACCGTTATGAATGCTATCGCCCTAACGGATATTTTTGAAAAACATGATGTGCCAACCCGATGTTTATCAAACATCTTCGCCCAACAAGTAAGCGAAAATTTTTCTCACAGATTAGCTGAAAAGCACTTGGCAGCTGGGCGAGTAGTTATTGTAGCAGGCGGCGTGGGACGTCCATACTTTACTACTGATACCGCAGCAGTAAATCTAGCGCTAGAATTGGATTGCCAGGCAGTTTATAAAGCTACAAAAGTTGACGGGGTATACAATAAGGATCCTGCGCAATATAGCGACGCTGTCAGACTAGACCACGTTAGCTTTAAAGAAGCTGTAGACAATGATCATATCCGGGTTATGGATAAAGCTGCTATGGCATTGGCGATGGAACACAAGCTAAAAATAGTAGTATTTGATGCGTTGCAAGAAGACAATATTCGTCGAGTAGCGCGTGGCGAGCACGTTGGGACAGAAGTTTCTTAAACAAAGGGGATTTAAGCCCTGAGTCGACTTTCTATTTGACCACGGAATGTCTAAGTATGTTATAAAACATACTTAGAAGCCGTACCTCACATACGAAATTGACTCAGGGCTATAATAAGTAAGTGAGCCAAGTCACATCAAACGGTGATAGATTGGCCAATTTGCAGGCGTTGGTATTTGGTCCCAGCCTTCTTGGCAGCTGGTTCCAGCATACTATCCTGTACCTGTTGTCCTTCTTTGGACAAAATGGCATCGTGAGTAGGAAATGCAAGTTCGGGCTTAACTTCGCTAATGAAATCTATAGCTTCGCTAATTTTAAGCCAGGGAGCTGCCGCAGGTGCAGCCAAAACTTTTATAGGGCGTCCGGGTAGTACAAACGAATCTCCTGGATAATATAGAGTACTGTTTATAAGAACTCCTATATTCTGAGCCCTGGGCCAGGATGGATGAATAGTCGCATGTTCTCCGCCAAAAAACGCAAGCGTGAACGCCCCTATTTGATGCATGGTGCCAGGTTGCACTACCAGGGGTTGCAAAGTAGGAAATGCATCAGCTACTTCTTGGGTAGAAAAGACTTTTATACCAGGGTTGTCAGTGATAATTTGCTTTATCTTTGATTCATCTACATGATCACCATGTACGTGAGTAAGTATGATTGCAGCAACCTTTTTCAATGTAGGCACGTTACTAAAAGCCCCAGGATCTATTATTAGGAGAGTATTGTCTTCTTGGACTGTAAAACAGGCGTGTTCGTACTTTGTAATTATCATAAATCCTCCACTAAAAGTGTAGCAGAGCTGCTGTGAACGATGTCTGTAAAATTCCTTATAGTAGAAAATTAGAAGCAATGAGAAGATTCAGATTAGACGCAACTGGTGGATAAGAATCTGGATGACCAGGGTCGCCAGGCCGCTTACACTAAAGAGTGCGATCTATGTCATGGCTGAGTCACTACCGAGTTGTGTTAATAACATAATGAGCTGCCCTTTTTCAATGCCTGATGTATCGATTTCGCGTTTGCGCGCGATAACGTAACCTTCGAGTATACGCTTTACGTCTATAGCGCTTTTGCGATCCAGATATTTAATTTGTAAAGGGTCACTGCCATATACTCTGGTGAAAATATTCAAAGCACCAAATAGTGGCCCGGTGTCAACTTCGACATTTAATATATCGTCAATTTGCAGACTTATAACATCGGCTACTCTAAAAAATGAACGCCGAATAACAGCAACTTTCATCCGGCTAACGGTGATGGTGTCTGGGAAAAGAACGAATGGAAACACACTTTCAGCCTTGATAAGTACATCTTGAGCGGTTTCGGCTGCTTTCTGGAGTTTTTCTTGATCCTCACCCTGTTTATTTGAAGTATCTTTATCTTCGGAAATATTGTTGACTACCATAAAAGTGCTCCTATTTATGCAACTTTAGTGTAGCGCTACCCCTGTAATTGAGCTGTAAAATATTTGGCAAAATCCGTGCGATATTTATCGCGCGCCCAGAATTTATTTTGAGAGTATAGATATTGACTTTTAGAAAATAAATAGTATAGTATAAATTATTATGGCATATGAATTTTCAGGTACGCATGTAGGTTTCGGTTTTGAAGAAGCGGCTTTTGAGAGCCAACCGTTCCTCAAAAGAGTTCTTGGCAAAGTAAGCCTTGACGGAGTGATACGTGGATTTGCTAGTTTACGGTTCTTTTATAGAGAAATTAAAATGGCGGAGATTGAAGAAGCGTCAAAGACTATTCAACAGGAACGTCCAGACTATTATGCGGATGAGTTTGACTGTGTCCCTGCGGCAGCGTTGGATGATCTTGAGAACGAAGTAGCGACTTATATAGGCCGAGCGGAGCCCTCTCTTCCTCTGATGCGTAGAATAGGAAATAGTATACGCGGAGGGAATACCATAGTACTCAAAGAAGGAGTTGTGCACGTATGGGCAGCTGGAATAACACCAACCTCGCATTATCAACCACATTCACCCGGATTTGTAGCTGAGTCCGAAGAGTAATTTTGCGAAGACTATTTCGGCCTACCAGCCTCCCCCGCCCCCGCCACCACCTGCTCCAGAAAACCCGCCCGACGAGCCACCACTACTTGTAGGTGGCGAAAAACTGGCTGAGGTGCTGCTGCTGAAACTTCCTAAGCTTGCAGCAAAGTAGGCTGCATTAAAGGTGGGCGATGTGCCGCTGTACCAGTCCGGCGGTGCTGTATACAGATGTGCAAATTGCCCTGCCCACTCTGTTTCTATACCGAATAGTATGGCATAAGGTAAAAGTCTCTCATATAGCTTAATGAGCGTACTATTATCAGTAGTATCTATGGGCATGCGCTCGGCGCCTGATGGACTTTGCAGTTGCTGAATTCGCTCAGCTTCTGCCATCTGCATATATGCTTTCAGCCCTAACAAATATTCTTTTAACTCAATGCCTTCCAGAGTGCGAGCTGGCATCTTGTTGCCAATGATTAATAGGGCGATCCCTACTGCTATCCCAAAGATACTAAATGTCACAATACTAAACCCAAGCAGCAATCCACCTGCTAGGTTAATATGTTTTTGAGATTTTCTGGTATCTGCCATTAGACCGGTACCAATAGTCTGATCATATATGGTACGACCCAGCTCGGCAATCTCTGTGTATAACGAAGATTTGTCTTTAAGGTTTACTCGATCCCCAAGCGTCGGAGCACTTCCGAAAAACATAGTCACCACACGTTGCTCTTCGGGCAAAAGATCACCTATATCCTTTGCCAGCTCTAGTTCGTATTGCCCTTTTTCAATTTCGTAAACTTTCATATAGTGGCGAACAGACAAATCTATAATAGTTGCCGATACAGCTTTGTTCTGTAATCGGTCTGACAAAATAACGCTCGCAAGTAACACGCTTTTTCCTGATGGAGGGAGATATTCCGGCACAATTGTATTTTTACCCTCGACGTCTCGCCCTGACAATCGCCACCGTTTCAGGCCTTTTGCAATAGCGTATACCGGAACGATGATATACCAGATCACACCTATAGTAAGAGCTATCGGAATAATAATTTTTTGCCATAACGGCATAGGTGGTTTTACATATCGTTTAAATGTGCCGGCCTTGAAGCCAGTGAAAAACGCTAAATTTTCACCCGCATTGAGCTGGCGGGTTGTAGTTGTGCTCACTATCGTTTCATTAGGCTGCACATCGGCGCTAGCAGTGCAGTAAGTTGAGCTATTGCTCAGTGCGGCACCTGCATAACATGCTGCATGTCCATCATACGCTTGCTGTAATTCTTTCGGAATGTGTAATTTTGCAGAAACTGATGTGAATGATTGTCGCCACCATGTACCATTGACATTCCAGTATAGCTCGTCGCTGTTATGGAGCTTTCGGGTTACGTCATGCACCGTGTAGGTAATACGATACAATTGTTCGCCGTGCACGTATGTATGCGGATCGCCTATCCGTACAACCTTGCTTGTGCCACTGTTGTATGTAGAGTATGGTAGTGTACGTCCATAATCGTCCGTTACTGTCTGAATAGTCAGGTTCACTGGATGATTGTCGTACTGTGTCGGTATGGCACGTTCTATGCCGTGGTTTTGATCAAAGTCAGGAAATATAGCGACTAAACGTTCTTTTATTTCCATTTCTGATCGGCCAGCTTTGTCTTTGCGCAAGTAGTAGTCGGCTGCGAAAGAGGAAAATCGAAAATCATTAACGGATGCCGAAGTGTTACTGCTTGCAAGTGCAGACACTGCCAACCCAATCGTTAGGGCAATAACAAAGCGCTTCATAGTTTAACTCTACCATTAACAATATGGTTTGTGTCGATTTACGCATCTTCGGTTAAAGATATTTCAACGACACCTGGTTGTATAAATCTCAAATAAATTTACTTAGGCGCATTGTTTTGCACGTGATAATGGGGCTTACGCCACGGCAATGTTTGCAAAATCATCCCTACACCAAACCAGAGTGCTAACAGTAATGCTATGAAGTTAAGGAATGGTATCAGGTATAAAATAAGGAGCACCACTGCGCCTATCAGCATAATCAAGATTGCGTTATGGACACCGTCGCGCACCAGTAGCCGTCCTAGCAGATACGCCGCAAAAGGACCAGATAAAAATAACAGTATCAACCACCCGAGCAGAAGTAATATACCGAGCGGTATACCTACAATAGTGAGCATTAGGCCGATAATAATCAGCGGCACAACCACCGTAGCTGCTATACCAATAAGGATGGTTTTACCCATACCGGCAAGTGCGGTACTAGTAGCGGTATGAAAAGCTCCGGGCATAAGCAAAACGAGAGCAATGCTGACAAGCAGCATAGCGACAATGACGTACAGCGTAAATAGCCAGCCAAGTCCTATCCAGCTCGTATTATGATTTTTATTGGTGGCAGGTTGGTGACGGGTTATTTTACCGGTTACTGTAGCGCCGCTTTGGCGTTCAATATTGTTTGGGCTTGTGACATCAACGAAACCTTTCACTTGAGCGTCATTTTGTAAAGTAAGCTGATTAGTGTTGGCGTGGATATTTCGGCCCACAGTATTGTTGATCGTTATGTTGCCTGAGGCCACTGCTAGGTCTCGTCCGATTACTCCGTTTATCGTACTATCTTGAGCCGCTATACCAATATCACCCTCAATCCTGCTGTTACTATCCGTCGTTATACTTTGGGCTAGGATGTTAGCGTTTTTTTGGACGTTACCTGATACGCTAATATTCTGAGCAGCAAGTCGTATACTCCCTTCCACTTTTCCGTTGATGTAGATGTTTTGCCCTGCACAGAGCACATCACCACTGACCGTACCGCTGATAGTAATGTTTTGCCCTGCACAGATAACGTCGCCATCCACAGTACCAGCTACATCAATGGTACGTCCTGAGGCGTATAATGTGCTGTCTACATTTCGATTGCTGGGTACAGTGATGTTGTTACCGGTTCTAAAACTTTGAGCGTTGGCGCTAAGTGTAAACCCAAGCAGGGGTATGGCTATTAGAAGTCCTATAAGTAGTAATCTGCTATATTTCATGCTCAGTCTCCTTTTCTTGATGTGCAGCATACCCGTGGGGCTGACAAGTTATATCGTTATCTTTATAAAAGACCACTGAGGGACGCCTTTCTGTAAAATATATAACACTGACTGTCAGGTAAAAAGCTTCTCAAACCTATAATCAGATTTGATACGCTGGTCAAAATAGGTGCTTTTAGAGGGTGCATTCAAAAGACTTTCGTATACGTGCGGTGGAACGTCGTAGTACTGGTAGATTTCACCATTTTGGAATTCGATCTCTAGTATACTTGTTAAGGCATCATATCCGGCAGACAAAATTTGTGATGAGCTGACTAGGATTCTATTCATAATTATCCTAAAGTATGCACCATAAAAGTTAAATTAATATTAAATTTATGTACGATGTCGGACGCGTACCGACTGCTTAGTGTATATGTGCAAACAACGTTTGCAGGTCATAACTTTTGCATGGATAACCTTTGCCATGGTGACCGCCTGCTCAGGGCTTTCAAACATACCCAGATAGTGGCATTGTGCTAACGGCGGCATACGCGTACAGCCTTGGTGGTGTATCTCATGCGTGCCTTGGGCTGTCGTGCGCGTATCAAAGTAGTAGTGCAAAAACATGCTACTTTTCTTTACGGACGCCCTTAAACTTCCCGCCGCTGGTTTTAGTATCTATAATTTTACCGGTTTTTGTATCGCGTTTTGACCACAGTTTCGTTTTGGGATTTTGGAACTGAGTTCGTTTCGATACGGCGCCTTTTCGCCCCGGTCCTTTTGGTTCGTTGCTAGCCATTGGCTTCCCTCCTTATATATTATGACCTTGCATATATAATAAAGATCAAAAGTTAATTAAAAATTAACTAAGGAAGTATATAGATACTAGCGGTACTGCAGTCGACGCGTTATGTAAAAAGCAGCCAGACCGGTGGCTCCTGCGCGCAGCGTCATGTTGCCTATACTTTTTGCACGAGCTTTAAATTTTGCTACTTTTTCGGCGTGTTCCGCATTTCGTATTTCTTGGTAGCTGTCATACAGAACGTTTATATTGGCCGTTAGTAATACACGTAAAGAACGGCTAAGGTTGGTGGCAGCAAGCTGGGATAAAGTAACCTCGGAGTCATATGGTTCGTCGTATAACGCATACATTATAGCCACAGCAGTAGCTTCTCTATCTGCCACTGAAGTGAGCTGTAGCTTACGTGCATCAAGGCCGCGTGTAGCTACACTTTTAATAAGTGATGCTTCGTGCAAGCCTATGAGGAGGCCGTGCACATCCATAATGTCACCATAGTCAGCCTCTTCTCCCAAAAAACTTTCGATAAATACTGGCAGTGTGTTTAAGTGAGCATCCAGGTCAGCAATAACGTTTGCCCTGTCTCCTTGATTGTGAAGCAGGTTTGCAAGTGAGTGGTCTAAATTTTGCCACGTTTCTAAAACTGCCACTTGGGGCGGCTGGGAGTTCAAAACTTCAGGGAAAACAGCAGTTCCCATAGAAGTAATTATAAATTATTCTTAATTTTTTATCAAAACCGACAGAGCGAAGAAAAGTACCCGAGAACGGTATAACTAAGCATCTGGTTCATCGTCATCGGAGGACGCATCTGTCTCGCTTTCTAGACAGGCAACGAGTGCGCTTGCTCCAAGCTCTATAGCAAATTGTCTTGCCAGCATGGCGGTTAGCTCTTCCAAGCCTTTTTCACTATCTATCCAGCCATAACAGGAAGGGGTTCTAGTTCGTACTCACCTGTTGACTGAAGCCGGTCTTGAGGATCAAGTCTGCTGTCGGCGCTTCCGTCAAACAATGAGCCGTGAGTGGCTGTAGCGTCAATGATGAAGCCGCTTATTCCTCCCTGTTCTATCCGTATTACGCGGACCATGCCCCCGAATTCATCATCTATACCATCCTCAACATCTTCTTCTGAGTATCGCGAAGCTTTGCCATCAACCCATATATGAGAATCCGTATCTACCCAATAATCAGTGCTATCAATATAAGCCACGTCACCATGTTGCATGGTGCGGACAAGCTCGCTTACATAAGGCGTCTCCATCTTTGCCTGAGCGCCGTCTATTTTTCCATCAATCCAATTGATTGTCATTATTTGCAATTATAGCATATTTTATACATAAATACTAATAATGTTTATAGATTTTACTTTGTAAGACAGGTGTAAGTCATACGTGTGCCAGCTCTCGCTCTTCTTGCTCCTGAGCAGGATGTTTATCAGGCGTGCCAACAGCTTCGTGGGCAGGTGCGTCTTCCAGGCCATAGCTTACTTTAGATCTATCGGTGGCTGCGGGTTTGCCTCTCCGCCTAAAATAAGCTTCTCGGGCGTGCAAGCCGTTGATAACTATCTGTCTATGACGCACATCTATCCATATACCTTCTCTGACCACAGCTGTTATTTCGTCGTCGTGTTGTGGTTTCATATCCATATCCATAAGGACCAGTGAAGCTACTACTATGCCTGAGTCTTGTCGTTCGACAGCCATGATTTCTGCCGGCAGACTAGCGGCTCCGTTTTCAGGATCGGAGTTAGCGAGTGCAAACATAGCCGTGAGCAAGGCTCTTTCGTCAGCTAATTCTGCAACGCACGAGGGCCGATGCGCATCATATTCTGAGATATGGGAAAAATCTGCTCGAAAGCTCATTTGTAATTTTTATAACATACTTTTTTTACGATTACTACCATAGACCTAAACCTTTATAAGTAGATACGGACGCCTAATAGTTAGCGATATGCGAGCCGGTTTGTGATGAGTTTTTATGAGATGGGTGTGTTGATGGCTTACTGAACGTTGCTTGTTTTTGCTGGCACGAGCGTAGACGTTGTACTCCTTAGACTCATATTCTCCAACTAAATGCATTATGTCTAACTTTTCCCCATCAGTGAGTTCGCTGAAAGTGTGGACGTGACGCTTAGGCATAAGCAACAAATGATCAGTGACGTTATGCATTTCCCATACATCGTAAAAGACACGATTAGGAACTATATAAGAGTATGGTGTTTCGTGGATGATGTTCTTTAGTGTTTCGGGGTCACAGAAATTACAGACTTTAGGTTTAGGGTAACTTTTGTAAATTTTTCTAGTTTTACGATAGTGGAACACGCTTATTAGCGTAGCATTATGCGGGGTAATGTACCACTACTTTTATCACTAAACGAGAGGCACAAATGTGAAGCCAGGATGCTTACTAATAATAAGCTCGTTAGTGGTTGATTTCATAATTTCGAGAACATCGTGCCGGATAGGTATAACAAGCTTGCCCTCCGGCTTTAGCTGGTTGATGAGTGTTGTGGGTACTTCGGGTGCTGTGGCGCTGACTAATATACGATCATAAGGTGCATAAGGAGGCAGCCCGGGTTCGCTAGTGGCTGCAAAAAAAGTAACGTTTTTTATATTGAGGCGAGCACAATTTTGTCGTCCGAAATCAACAAGCTCAGGAATTTTCTCCACAGCGTATACTTTGCCGTATTTCCCCACTATGTGTGCAAGCAGTGCTGATGTCCAGCCTGATCCAGACCCAATGTCTAATACGATGTCTCCCGGTTCGACCTCAAGCCATCTCAGCATGTATTCTACCGTAGTCGGCTGGCTGTTGGTTTGATCAAAGCCAATCGGTAGTGCTCTGTCTAAATGTGCACTTTCATGTACTTCTTCTGGCAAGAACTTATGCCGTGGTATATGCCGAAAAGCTTCTTCAATAAAATCCATACGCCTAATGATAAAGAGATAGCGGCAAGCAAACTATAAGTAATATTACTAATGTAGCTAGGGCTTACTATTTTTTCTTGTTAGGAGCTGCTTGGTGAACTACGAGTTGTGGGAATGGGATAATGATATCGTGTTTGTCAAAAGCTGCCTTTAATCGCCGTCGAAAATCTCCTGCTACCTCCCATTGCATACCGGGCTTAACCTTGCCTAGTGCTTTGATATTGACGCATGAGTCGCCAAAACTATCTACACGTAGAAACTGGATAGGTTCGATAATGTGATCTTGCCATGACTTGTCTTTGGCCATTACCGTGCCAACTTCATTTAATACGGTCTCTACATTATCAATACTCGCGTCGTAGCTGACACCAATATCAACATTTACATTAGCAAAGTCAAACGAGCGGTTAGTTATAAATGCGGCAGAACCATTTTGCACAACATGGAGATTACCATCAAGGTCGCGCAGACGAGTTATGCGCACAGTTATTTCTTCTACTACTCCTGATACTTCGGTATTGTTGATCTTAATGGTTATGATATCGCCTACACGGTATTGATTCTCGATAATAATAAAAATGCCAGCTAATACGTCTCGAATGAAGTTTTGTGCACCAACGCCTATCACTAAGCCGATTACTCCGGCACCGGTAGCCAGAGCGGCAAAGTTTACATTAAGCTCACTCAAAATAACCAATATGCCGATGACCCACAGCCCTAAGGTTGTGGCCGTATGAAAAATAGTTATAAGCGTTTGCTCACGCTTTTTTTCATCGAGCTTATCGGCGTATCTATGAGCACGAACACTCCGACGTACCATACGCTCAATGGCTAGGCCGGCTATACCCCGTGCGAGTACAATGACGGCAACTATTAATATGATACGTACCAATGTATTGTTCAAAAAATCTGTCAGGGTATCAGCAAGATAGAACTCCATATACTTCTTACGCTATCATATATTAAACGGACCTCAAACGATTTTCTGCTTATGCTTTATAATTTATCTATAAAGTTCATAATCGCGACGACCATAATAGCTACTCCAAGAACTCGACGAAAATATGTTGTACCGTCGGCTATCTCAAGCCACGCCCACGTAAACAGTGACCCAAATGCTACCACGTTTATGATGTTATGAAGTGTACTAGGTTCTTCTATAAGTGCACCAACAACGGTGCATACAGCCCAGCTGATTAATGGTATATTGGGCGCTTCGAATAGAACAACTCGACCATATTTATCTTTCAGCCATTTGGTGATGTCGAAACGTTTTGGCATGTATTTTAGTGCACGGCCCCGCCCTGCTTAAGTGTTCGGGCCATCCAAATAAGCTCTTGGTAGGATGCACGAATATTTTTTTCTTGAAGTGCAGCAAATGTAGTTTTAATTTTTCCTTCTTCGTCAAAGATATCTTGCACACGCGGGAAATACACTTCAGGCTGAATAATTACCATACCCATTCGATGTAGTACCGGCAGCAAAGCCTCACATACACGAACACCACCCCATGGGCCATTGCTCGCACCGGCTAGAGCAACCGGTTTATGTTTGTAGTTGGCGTACTCACTATCAAGCATCCGTTTGAGACTGCCCGGGTAACCGTGGTTATACTCTGGAGTTACTATAAAAAAGGCGTCTGCTTTTGCGGTAATGGCGCTGTAGTCAGGGTTTTTATTCTCAGTATCGTTTCCATCGTTTGGAAATTCGTATTCAATGGGATCGACAAAAATAATTTCTACATCAGCAAACGTTTGACCGATCTGAGCTACATAACGGGCTGCTTTGATTGATTCTCGCAATGGGCGGGTCGTGCCGGCAAGTACGGCAATAATAATCTTTTCTTCCATGGTTATCAGTATATAGGTAACACAGTTGGAATACCCATATACATGTAATATCTGGAGAAATTTACTGCAAAAATAAAAAGGTTGCTCTATAAAAGCATCCTTTATAGCAGATGACAGAATATTTTGTTTCTGTAATCTTGTTTACCGATATTTTCTATCATGCTCAGTGGCTATAAAAATTCCGCCAAGCGCAGCGCCAGCGGCTATACCAGTACCTATACCAGCTGCTAAGTTTCCGAGCAGCATACCAAGCGCAGCGCCAATAATAACGCCCAATAAAACTCCAAATGAAAGGTGCGACCCATGATCCGGGTGGCTATTCTTTTTTGCCATAGTTTTCTCCATTAACCACCTAATATTAAATGTCGCTTAAATATAAGACTGTAATAAATCTTACTGAACCTCAGAGTGCTCGCTGACAATTTGGAGCTTACGACAAGATTTTACAGGAATGTGCACAAGCTCTGTTTCATCATCTTCGTTTCTGCGTGTGATCGCTAGGCCTAGTACTGGTGTAGAAGGACGATGATATGGAATGAATCGAGGTACTTTTTTACCCGGAGTTTTTTGATAATTTTGCATGTCGACAAACCCAACTACTTGACCTTGTATTTCTACATCAGTAACTACCTCGCCGTGCAACTCTTCATCTCCTGCTCCAGCAAAATAAATAATTGCTTCACTCGATAGTACGTTGATTAATTCATGCTGGTACCCGAGGTATTCATTGTATTGGTCTATAACCCAGTCAACGGTTCGTTGTTGAGGCACTTCGCGTAGAGTGCTATTGGTAACGATACCTCGAAATACAGCTGCTATATGTTGGGGCGAACGAACACGAGAAGGTATATTTGCTAAGCCAACAATGGTATGCATAAGTTGGCTTTCGGTGGGGTGTACGGCTGGCGTGGGTTGCAACAACACCATTTCATTGAAGTGCTCTAGGGGCAGTAGAAGTCGTGTATTGGGAGGGATTTCTGATGGTAATACATCATCTTCATTGCGGATAGGTTGTATTTGGCAATAAATTTTGTCTGACATATAGTCAGAGTCAGCTGTGCCTTCGTTAAACTCACATACAACAAGCCCTTCAAAAATTCCGAAAGTTGGTCCAAGCACTGGAACCTTGATAACAATTGGTGGGGGTACTTTTTTGTCATATGCTTTTCCGGCCCCCTCTTCCCATGAAACGCTTACAGGGCAAAATGCATGATTATTTACTAAAACACTGCCTTCGCCCAAGGTGACGTTTTGACCCTCTAGATCCGCGTTGATTTGGTCAACTATTCCGTATAATCTGGCATACCTATCTTCCGCGCTTATGCCCGGGTCATTATATACTGCCTGTGCTTGCTCATTTGCTTCCGCTAACTTTTGGGGACAGTCAAATTCAGGATAGGTTTCGTACGAAGCGGCTAGATGTTGGAGATAGGCGTCTTTCATCGATTAAAGAATTCTTAAATAATTGACAAGTTATTTAACTGATTATATCGCTAGTTCCGCAATATCACAAGGGGTCTACGCTAGGGGTGGCAGCACGATGCGGTCAATAAATTTAGCAATCAAGTTATCGGTATACGGTGAATCTTTAGCATTATCTATAATCGCATTAAATAGTGCTGGGTCAGCGGCATAACTTTCTCGGTAATGCACCACTCGCTCTATGAGTTCGTCCTTGTTTAAGTCAGAATGAAGCTGCAATCCATATAAAGCTGAACCAAGCCATGTAAACGCCTGGATCTCACATCGCTCGGTTGCCGCTAAGCTGACAGCTCCTTCAGGTAACTGCACTATACTTTGGTGGTGTCCGATCTGTGCCCAGAAGCCCTGTGGAGCGTCATAAAATAACGGATCATCACGAGCATATTCAGTAGGCCAAGTTAAATAGCTGCCCACTTCTTCTTTTTCGGGATCAGTTACTACATCGCCACCAAATACTTTTGCCAATAATTGAGCACCCCAGCAACTACCCAAAACGGGAAAATTTACCTCTCTGGCATGCTGTAAAACTTTCACGAGACTATCGGTGATCGGCACATCGTCAAAGATAGAAAAATCACCGGTACCGCCGACAATGAGCATATGGTGTCCTTCTAGGTCGCCAACCGAGATGGGCTGATTCACTAACCCGTTAATAATAGTCATTTGTTCTGGTTGGATTCTGGCTGATCGGCACATCGCGCGTATCTCTTGCGTGCGCATAACCTCATCAGCTCGCAATTGTACCATCAGAATTTTTAAATCATTTCGAGACATAATCACAGTATAGCAATAGCCGGATAGGTGGACATCTTATCTCCTAAGATATTAGGGTATCAAAACTACTCAATAGCTTGAAAGCCGTGTTCGCACATCGTCAAAATGGCGGAGAGACAGGGATTCGAACCCTGGGTGACATTGCTGCCACACACGCGTTCCAGGCGTGCACCTTCAACCGCTCGGCCACCTCTCCAGATACGTGATAAGCCGATTGCTTTAAAATTATACCAGTTCACTTAAAAAGTCCTATACTTCACAGAGCTGCTCTTATAGAGGTGGTAATCTAACGCCATGCAAAGAGAAGCTATCCGAGTACTACTGGTGCAATTACGCGTCGATCCAGTGATGCAAGCCCAGGAGCAGCGCGCGATCTGCCGCTCCGGCCATATAAACCAGGAGCAGCTGACGGTTCTCAATGGCATGGAGAGAACCATTGCCGCTAGCGATCTGACTGGTCATCATATGCTCATCGTTGGTGGGACAGGGG
>JARIHI010000007.1 GCA_029288365.1 Candidatus Saccharimonadota bacterium | reverse complement strand
TCGTGGGCTCGGAGATGTGTATAAGAGACAGGTTGGGGTGTTGGTTGATGAGCTCTGCGAGGTGGAGGTCGAACCCGCTGAGTTCGTCTTCTTCCCAGTAGTCCAGGTCTAGCTCGATGGTCATGGTGCTCTCTTTCAGTGTGCTCTGGCTCGGCCTCTCCGAGTCAGCGGCGATCATTATAGGGTAGAATTGATAAAATGTCAATTAGTATATGTGCATAATTATGTGCCAACAGGTTAAGTAAGTAATACAGTATGTCAAAATACGATTGACAATCACAGCACTCAAGCTATGATTTAGCCATGAACAGCGATATTTTGCAGCAAGTTGGTCTCTCCCCCTCTCAGGCCAAGGCCTATCTCACGCTGGTGCAGTTTGGTAAGCTGACTCCCCCACAGTTGGCCCAGAAGTTGGGCGAGGGAAGAACCAACGCCTATATGGTGCTGGATAAACTGGTTGAGTTGGGGTTAGCTGAAAAGCAGATCGACTCGAAGAAAGCTACCTACCGGCCAACCAACCCCACGGCGCTTGAGAGACTGGTGGAGAACCGGCGACGCGATGCGTTGACGCTAGAAAAACAGGTACGCGATAGCATGCCGCAGCTGCTCAATTACTTCTACACCTACCAACAGCAGCCGGGCATCAGGTTCTTTACCGGCAAAGATGGATTGCTGAGGATGTATGAAGATCAGCGTCGCACCGGCGCAGACATTTACTTCCTCCGTTCGGATGCTGACTTTAATGCTCTGGGTGAGGGCCTGTATGATCATTTGAAGCGTCGCGCCCAGCTAGGAATTAAGACTCACGGCATTGAGCCCGATGAGCCAGATAACCTCAAATACTCTGTTGATCATGACCGTGAGCTGAAGCGCACCATGAAGTTTCTGCCTACTGGTACATATTCTTCGCCGGTTAATATATACACCTACGGAGATAAGACTGCCCTGATTTCTTACGGCGAAGAACTGATCGGCACTATCATTGAAAGTTCGCAGATCGCAGCTGCTATGAGGCAGATATTGGCGTTGGTGGGCCAGGTGGCTCAGCCCGCTCGACGCTAAGGCTTTAAATAATGCTCCCGTTGAGCTATAATTCAGCAGTTCAGCCTGCACGGAGAGGTACCCAAGTGGCTGAAGGGGCTGGTTTGCTAAACCGGTAGGGGGGCGCAAGCTCCCGCGAGGGTTCGAATCCCTCTCTCTCCGCCAAACAAAAACACCTATACAATTAGGTGTTTTTGTTTGCTTAAGCTCCACTGGTATAATTACGCTTATGGCAGAACCAACTCCTGGCCAGGTTATACCACCGGGTGGTGCTCCGGAAGAGCCACCAAAAGCACCTGACGCTTCACAACAAGAAGTATCGGTTGATCTGTCGCGTCCGCAAATACTACCAAACGATCAGACTCCGCCACCTGCTCCTACTCCACCATCGCTCCCACCTCAATCCGCTCCCACTCCCCCGGTGTCACCACCACAAGAAGTTGTCCCTTCTCCACAACCGCCTGTAGCTCCACTCCAGCCCCCATCGGCTGCAGCCCCACCATCACCTGATGCCGGCGGCTTAGCTCCGCAGTTTCAAGTTACAACCTTGCCCGCCGAAGATCAAACATCAAATCAGCTGGAGGCAGAAGAAGTAATCTCGTGGACGGCATCAGAATATATAGCTCATCAAAAGTCTGGTGGATGGTATGGAGCGCTTGCTGGGTGCACCATTTTGTTCTCGGTTTTGGTGTATTTCTTGACAAGCGGCGATGTAATATCGGTTGTCGTAATATTTTTTGCGGCAATTGTGTTTGGTATCTATGCTGGCAAAAAGCCAAAAGAGCAGCAATACGCTATAAGCCCTGAGGGTATTGCTATCGGACCAAAGATATATGAGTTTAGCCAGTTGAAAACATTTTCCATCACCGATGACGGAGCATTTTCTAGTATTACTTTCTGGCCTATGAAGCGCTTTATGCCCACACTTTCTATTTATTATGATCCGCAGGACGAAGAGAGAATTGTAAATACCCTTAGCTTATACTTGCCCCTAGACACCGAAAAACGTGACGCTGTAGAAAGTCTTATGCGTAAAATCCGTTTCTAGATTCTTTATTAATATCTAGCGAACTCTCCTTGGGCTCAGTAGCTGCACGAGCACTGCGGCGATGAGTGTATACACTACAATCGCCATCAACGTAGCGAATTCAACTGCAGACCTGTCTGGTATGTAGTGATAGTTAAAAATACCAAAAAATGGTGACACCAGCGGCCTAGTAGTATCGTAAATAAACTGCACAAAGTCATTAAAAGGATTTGCGCCAAATAAAATAAAAAAGAAGCGAAATAGCAACAACCCGACGATAATAGCCCCGATAAGCCAGATAATTCTACCAATAATGTTCATACTTCACCTCCAAAATAACCATAACGGTCATAAAGTCTCTCGGCAGTGAAAAAACCCACAATATCTGCTCGGGCGCCCCGTGCCTGAATAAACAATGTACAGATTATACAGAGCAAGGGACAGGGTTACTCGAATCGAAGTGTCTTGGTGACCATCAGATCAAAATCTTTTTCTACGTCTGGGGCATCTGGCGTGTGCGAATACGTAGCTTTATATATTAGACCGTTGGTTTTAAATATGTATACTACTGTCTTGGTACCTACGGCAGGTCCTACAAACGCACTTTCGTCAGCGTAAGTGCCACTTTGTCTTTGCCCGGCAACCTTATCGACAGTCACGCTCTTGGTCGTTATATCATTATAAGCATCTTCTGTTAGCCCCAATGGACCACTTTCTACAGAAAACGAGTTAAATATTACAGCTACATTACCGCCTTCACTGCCACAACTACCTGCTGTTTCTGCTGTTGGGCCAAGCAATAGTGTTTTATTGTCACATGATTCCGGATTCGATGCAGTTACCCATGAAGCCGGATATTTTAAGCTGTACTTCCCCGCGGTGCTTGTGTACGACTTCCAGTCGGCTGTAGGGTCTGATTCAGATGACTGCTTAGTATCTTTTGCTGTTGAGTGGTTTATCGTTGTTTTGTTGTCGTTTTTGTTGGTATGCCACACATACCATCCCGCAAAGCTAATGAGTGTTAAAACAATAATAATGAGTAATACTTCGACTAGCGTAAAGCCTTGATAATTTTTGCGCATGATATTCTCCTAATTGTGCATAGCATAAACTATAGGACCTTTACTCAGTAGTATCAATACGCTTATGCTAAACTTTTGATAAGTCACGAACAAATACAAGGCTACAACTAAACAATGCTTGCAACTAATCACGCACTTTCAGGCGGCCTCATTGGCGCGCTGCTACCCTTGCCTATTGCCATACCCGTTGCATTCGCCTCACATTTTGTATTAGATGCGCTACCCCATTATGGTATTCCGCACAAAAAACGCAATCATTCTTCAATGTATCGCTGGATAGTTTTTAGTGATACATTTATTGCTTTATCGATAGCCCTGATAGCAGCATTGCTTCATAAATGGAGGATGGAGGCTATGGGGTGGTGGGCTTGGTCACCGGATGGCTTATGGGTTTTATACTATTTTACTCATGGCAGGAATTTACATATAACTCCCAAAAACCGTTTCATGAGTTTTCACTTAAAAATTCAGCGATACGAACGGCCTTGGGGTATTTGGTTTGATCTCTTAGCCGCTGCAATTATGCTGCCGTTCTTTATAGACCAACTCCTCAAATAACCAAGCTGTAGAAATGCTCATTTTTCAGTTTTTGGCTTTTGAGTCCACAATAAACTTAACTTATACAACCCCCAGGCCAAAAGAGCCCCAGAGGTATTGGCTACCAAGTCCCTCCAAGTATCATGACTATCCCAGCTTAACGTACCAACGCCGATAAAGAATTCAGCTGCGTACTCAGCCAGTTCGTTTATTACTCCCAGTGCAGAGACAAAAGCGTACAAAACTACTAGCTCTACACGCCAACTCATCTGTATAGCATAGGTTTTTAAGAGGTATATGAAGAACAAAGTAGTCATTATGCCGCCGCCTACCGCATGATAAATAAAGTTACCGACGACCCCACCGATTACCGCAAAAGCAATCCCGGATAAAGCTTGCACCAAAAGCGCTGCGACAATCCACCTCCAGTATTTTCTGAGGTCTACTTGCCTTTTAAATTCCCATTGTAGCCACCAAAGTAGCGCTACAATGAATAAAATAGTCAATAACGCACGGCCCATTACCCTAGACTATAACAAAAGCTTCTCTTTACGGCTAAAGGTTTATTACTATAAGCGTTCCCAGATATGTAATAAAGGAAATTTGACTCCTCAATAAGCATATGCTTATATTGAGATAATTAAAAAGAGAGACTACTAATATGGCCAGCGCAAAGAAGCAAAATAAAAAAACTACAAAAAAATCAAGCTCATCAAACTCCTTAGTTCAGCCGATTCGTTTTACGCGTAAAACAATTTGGCTTACAGTTCTTGTTATAGGGGTGGTTGGCGCCTTACTGCTCATTAGAAGCTTTGCGGCGATCCCAGGTATTCCACCAACAGGGGTATATGTGGACTCCGATGCAGGTTCTCCAGGTAAAGCCACTCAATGGGCTAAAACTTATCTAGGATCAGATACGGGAGCTGGTAAAGCTATGATTTTTGAGGAATCTAAGGAAAAATCTACCTGGCCCCTGATTGAGGATCCTGGCGTACTTGGTATCTGGAAGCCGAATTACGCAAACAAAATGGTTATCGCTGTGCCTATGCTGCCCATAAAAGGGATTAACGGTGAAGCCCCTCTAACAATGGGTAGTGGCGCAGAAGGTAAATTTAACCACCACTTTCAAAAATTAGGTGAGAATTTAGTCAAAAATGGGATGAGTGACGCTGTCATACGCCTAGGTTGGGAATTTAACGGCGACTGGTATAGGTGGACCGCTGTACCTAGTGCTCAAAATGGGAACGACTCTCAGGCACCACAAAAGTTTATAAATTACTGGAAGAATGTAGTAGCTACTATGCGTGCAGTCCCTAATAGTAACTTCCAATTTGACTGGAATCCTACCAATGGTAATGGTAGTAATAATTTCAAAGCCGAAGCTGCTTGGCCCGGCAAAGACTACGTGGATATTATTGGCCTTGATACTTATAACCAAAGCTGGTCAAGCCCGAAGCCTTCAGGAGCAAATCTTTGGAAAGAGATTTCCGGAGTCAATAATCATGGCGTAAATTTTTGGATAGATTTCGCTAAAGATCCGCAAAGAGGTGGTGGCAAGAAAATAAGTTTTCCGGAATGGGGAACTGGTTTACGTAATGATGCAGAATATGACCAAAACGGTAAACTTATTAGCCCTGATCATGGTGGTGGTGATGATCCGTATTTCATAGAAGCAATGTATTGCACGATGATGTCCAATGCTGGTAACATCGCCTACAATATTTACTGGGATTATCCGGCGCCGGATTATACTTCAGATTTTGGTTCCAACCCCAAAGCAAAACAGGCATTTATAGATTTCTTCAAAAATCGCAAAGCATCAACTATTTGTCCTAATATAGATTCAGGCGGTGGTACACCATCTAACCCCGACCCTGGCACTAATCCTAATCCAGCTCCGACACCAACGGTGGACTTAAAGGCAAATAACGCGGATTCCCTAAACCTAAATCTGGGCACCGGCGCTAAACTTACTTGGAGCTCTACAAATACCACTTCTTGTAGTGCCGCAGGGCCTAGCGGTAGTAACTGGAGCGGATCTCAAGCTATTCAAAATACTACTGGTGTCCCTGTCACTCCAAACACAGTCGGTAAGCACACCTATACGTTGACTTGTAATGGGGTAAGCGATAAGGTAGACATTCAGGTTAGCGATCCAACAACACCTGTAGTAAATCTAGTTCCTAAACCTGCATCGTTTGAGCAAAATAAAGGAAGCAGTGAAATTAGTTGGAGTTCTACGAATGCTTCCTCTTGTAGTGCCACCAGCCCTCTTAATTGGAACGGAGGTTCAACAGCTACCAGTGGTAAGGCTACGGTTGCACCTACTTCTATTGGAGAAAATCTCTACAAAATGGTTTGTACAAACGCCAATAATAATAAAACTGGCGAGCAAACTGCTAAAGTTGTAGTCAGTAGACCCCCGGTACCTCCTTCAGATCCGAGTCCAGAAGCTCGATTTGATATAACAAGGACAATCAAAGACGGTAGGCGTACTAAAGTTGTTGTTGTCAACGACGGTGACACCGTCAGCGGCAAAATAAAACTATCTATACCAAAAGCTGACCAAATAAATATTAAAAGTGTTAAATACAAAATAGACTACGTCGATATTGAATCTAAGGCTCTTTCACCGAGCTCTACTTACGAGATTGATACCAACACTAGAAAACTAAAAGACAACAAGCAATATACGATAAAAGCTATAGTGACCATGAAAGACAATAAAGTTCTTGAAGGTAGCAAAAAAATTACTGTTGATAAGCCATTGTTTTGGTGGTGGTAAGGCTTTGCCTTATACCAAGTAAAACTTCGAAAAGTGACAATGACGGAAAATGCCTCAGCCTTGTGTTGAGGCATTTTGTGGTACAGCGCAGTTGTTGAAGTTAGAACTTTAATTCTGAAACAATGGGCGTGTCCGTTGAATAGTCTGAATAACCAATCCATGTCGGCATGACTTCAAAAAACGAGACTATAGGTCTGTTTAAAAACTCCTTTGTAGTTGGGCTATTCTTATTTACGAACTTCTTTTTAATCTGCTCAATTATCTTCGTATCTTCTACTCTCTTAGCTATCCCTTCATATTGCACTGTGGTTTTTCCAAATCCGATTACAAATGCGACGTTACCGTTAGTTTTGAGATTTGTAAATTTTCGAGTACCAGTTCCGGTTTGAAAATAAATCCTAAGAGATTCATCTTCTACAAAGGCAATAAGAGCTGATTCCGGTTTTGAATTTCGACCTACAGTAGAAATGGTTGTAAATTTTTCTGATACCATTAGGTTCAAGATCTTTTGTGTAGTGTCCATTATTTTACTTTAACAAAAAGACGCCAGTCCTGACGTCCCCATTGGTCTTATCTGTGGTACACCCGGCAGGATTCGAACCTACGACCTTTGGCTCCGCAAGCCAACGCTCTATCCAGCTGAGCTACGGGTGCACAGTAATGAGACAAAACCCTGATGGTTTTTTCTCATCGGCCAGTCGGCAAAGCCGAGTCGTTAAAACGACCAAACTGGCCTGTTCTTTTTCCTTCCGCATTGCAAAAGTAAAATGAAAGCAACAGGGGTAATTCTAGCATGTGTATGGATAAAAAGCTAGGGGTTTAGCCGCTATTACGTTCCATGAGCACAGCCACCATGATCAGGGCTATAATATGTCGTTGGGTAGATACATCAAATTGACTTAAGCCACCATCGTAGATAGCGAACCTTCCTTCAAAAAAGGCACGTTGTTTATGGATGCGCCCCAATTCCCTACCTGAATCATCTGCCGCTCGTATGCTGTACATTGGATGAAACAGAAATCCTGTGAGTAAGCCCAGGATCGGAATTTCTCCAAACATATTATCCATTACTTTCGCCCAAGGATTTAATTCACCTATATGAGCTATGTGTTGCCCGCCTAAAGTAATATCATAACTTGCTCTCCATAAAGAACGCTTGCCGTGACGCTTAATAGTGCCTACTGGGATGCCTGCTGCATCGCGCAGGGTGTATTCTGGCGAAAAGTCCAATACTCGATCAGCTTGGACGGTATATAAAAGCTCAGTTTTGCTCCTATCTGTGAAGACTTCAATCTTTTCTTTTAGTTTGAACATTTTTTGTTTGATATAAAACAACTCTTTCCCGGCAGCGTCTGTAACGCTCATCTGCTCGGCTAAAGCAATAATTTTGAAGTTAATGTTCACGGGATATGGCAAATTCATCACCCTATAGTAGCAGATATTCGCTAAAAACAACCTGTTATAATTTTTTTGCTGGAGGAGTGGCCGAGTGGCTGAAGGCGCTGCTCTCGAAAAGCAGTATAGGGGTAACCCTATCGCGAGTTCGAATCTCGCCTCCTCCGCCAAGAAGTATTTTATCGACCTTGTCTCAGGCTAACCAGATACTTCCGTAAACCATTAAGACCAGCCGACCCCCTAGAACGATATACGGATATACGAGGCTCTTCAGAAGATAACTCATAATGCCACCGGCCTTTTCGGTGTGCATCTGTCTTGGTGCCCACGTAATTTAGCGTTGCATCTACTACGAGCGGTTCACCGCCACCCACAAACAGTGGCCAGGCGTGCGCTCCGCCTAGCTCGGGAATCTCGTTGCGTTCCAGTCGTACACTGCCTCGCAAAAACCCGTCCTTGATCAAGTTTTCAATAAATAGTCCAGCCAATAGAGAATGATGGCGACAAACTCCTACGCCAGCGATCAGGTAAGTGCTGAGCGTTACGGGCTGATCTCCTTCATATGCCCAGCTCAAATCGTCCACTGCTGCTTCGTCTGCCTCCATTGCTGTCCGAACGTAATCTTTAACAGCTGTCACGATGCCCTTTTCTGTAAAGGTAGCGCCTTCTTTGCCTTTTGCCACTAAGCCTACTTTTCGCAAAAAATCTTCGTAGGCAGCTTGGATAATTTCGGATGAACCGTCTGCAATAATTGCTTCACGTGGGCTAGCTCCCAAAGAGATACCACCATCAATTCGGGGAGATTCTCGCCCTAAAATAGGGTATCCCCTATAGTGTCCATATGGTGCGGTAGCATCCGCTTCATCAAATTCAGATTTCTCAACCATTCTGGATACCACTCGCATAGTACGAACATCATTACCTTCGCCAGCACTTCCGAGTGGGCCACTGACCAAAAGACCATGTACAACCGGCCTGTTAGTATGAGCTAGATTTTTGATAGACAATCCTTGACTTGTGTAGGCAACCGCAACGTGGCGGCGTGATGCAGTGGGAGGATATGCAAACCGATCTTTGTGATGGCGGCGTCCAAGCACGACAGTTTCATTGAGCTGAACCGCTTTATAACCTGGTGGCCCATCCTTTTTGCCACAATCTTCATCAACTATCAGGAAATCGTAATCTGCTCTGTCCTCTGCGCGAGTATCTATAATAAAGAAGTCCTTGCCTCCAAGATTAAGGCTGCAAACACCGATGCCGACTAAGTCGAATCTCTCAGCAACTTCTCCTCTTTCAAGGACCCGCGAGCTGGGGTGTACCCACGCCTCTTGACCTTCGTACAGCTCAGTTTCATGATTAGCCCCAAAAGGACTACTTGTTTGATCACCGCTAGTGATTACTCGCTCACTCATCTTTCACTATTATACAATATTAGTAATTATAATTCAATTTCTTGCCCCGCTTATAACCTTTTTAGCTCCTAGCTTGCTACACTAGCTATATGAGCGATAGTATTTTTACGAAAATCATTAAAGGCGAGGTACCTTGTCATAAAGTATACGAAGACGATCAGACTTTTGCTTTTTTGGATATCCACCCAGTACAGCCAGGGCACACATTGGTAATTCCTAAAAAACAGGTGGAGTTTGTATGGGATTTAGACGACGAGACATACCAAGCCGTGATGGCTACTGCCAAAAAAGTGGCTTTACGTATGCGAGAAGTTCTTCCAGTAAGCTATGTGGGCGTAAAAGTTATTGGCATAGATGTACCTCACGCCCACGTTCAGCTGATACCGTTCAATACCTCGGAGGAATACAAAGCTGCCCAAGATCTACATGCCGAACCTGACCACGAAGCATTAGCCAAACTTGCTCAAAAATTAGTATTTTAACCCTGTCGAGGTATACTAAAAGCATGTCAAGTATAGTTGTTGCGCTTTTTCTAGCTATTGGAGCATCAGGCTGGGTGTATAGTAAAATTACTCGTCGCACAGGAGGCAATACAGGGAGCGATATCACCGTTGTCGCAGTGGTGGGGTTGATTGTCTTTTTTGTGACCTGGACTCTACTCAATAGCTTTGTAGACTAGCCATTTGGTACTAGTTTTGTTGGTATTTTGTATATTTATTGATATTATATGGCTATGGATCCAGTAATGTAAGTACTGGGGTAATGGTGGTAATGGAAGCAACAGAGAACTCTACTATAGATAGTGAAAATAATAGCTTGCTTGCAGGAAAACCTGGTAAGCAAGAACCGGAACAAGCTTTAGGAAAGCGTCTACAAGAGGCACGCCGAGCGGCTGGGCTGACACAACAAGAACTATGCCAAAAGGCTGGGCTAAGTTACTCTACGCTTGCCAAAATCGAACGCGGCGCCATAAAAGCTCCTTCTATTTTTACAATCCAAAGTATTGCCGAAGCCATACATACGAGCCTTGACGCGCTCATAGGACGCGAAATCACTCCCGCACCAAGCCGCACCAAGCAAGTCTCTAGTCGTGGTGTACGCTTTGTGTACTTTGATATAAATGGTTGCCTCGTGCAGTTTACCCGTGAAATCTTTAGCAAGCTTGCCCATGAGCATAACTTGCCTGTAGATATAGTTGAGGAACTGTTTTGGGATAATAACGACGAAATTAACCGTGGCGAGAAACCAATCGACGAGTTAAACGCGCTCTTTAGCGCGAAATTTAACGTCGATTTTGATTGGATGGAGTACTACTTGGATACTGTACAGCCGATTCCCGGTATGTTGGGTCTGCTTGAGTGGGTTAAGCAACATTACTATGTCGGGCTGCTTACAAACATCATGCCAGGCTTCGTAGAAGCTCTCCAGGCTCGCGGGAAGATCCCTCCTATAGAATTTGACCACATTATTGACTCGTCTGTTGTACGGGCCATGAAACCCGAGAGCACTATTTACGAGATTGCTCAAAGGGAGGCTGGTGTAGCAGGCTCGGAGATACTGTTTGTAGACGATACCCGCACTAATTTGGTAGCTGCCAAAAAATTTGAATGGCATACCATTTGGTTTGACTCATATCGCCCCGAAGAATCAATTGCCACTGTACGCCAAGCGCTTGAGTTCACTGAATAACTGCCAGGACTTATCTTTCACTTTCGTCCTTTTGGACTCGTCAGTACGAATACACATTCGTAGAGTGAAAGAAAGAGGGGGCACGTGGAGTAAAGACTCGCAACGTTGTATACCCCTCTGAGGGCGGAAATGCGCAAGAGCTCGTCTTGGCACCTCCTGCCCACCCCGGGTCGGGGATTTCATCTGAGCTATCTCAGTTTAGGTATCACCTCCTTGGTGATTCATTTGAGGTTTACTTGTTGCTCAAGTGGTGGCGCGTCGATGTATCAGTTCGTGCTCTGAAGCACGGGTGGGTTCTCGACGAGGGGCGGCTTGCCGGTGTTCAGGACAGGTGTGAGCCTGACGTCCGATACCAGCAGGTGGCCGTCCTTGCCGTAGACCTTGGTCTCGGTGCGCTGCGTGCACATCTCGAAGTGCGTGAAGCCGTCGACGAGCTCTCGACAGGTTTCGAACAGCAGACCGTACTGCCACTCGGCGACCAGCTGGCCGTCGGTGTCGAACACCTGGCAGGCACTTCCCTTGCAGAACATGCCGCTGTAGTCGACGCGCGGCTCTGGGCCGGGAAGCGTCACTGGCTTGACCGTCTGAGAGATTCCTCCCCAGTACACGATGTCCGTGACACGCCCTCTGCGGTAGGACCGCAAGGTGATCGTCTCGTCGCAGGTGATGATCTTCACGTCCGTGTAGGTGGAGGTGAAGCACGCATTCGGCGAGGTCTCCTTCTTGCGCGTGAGTCTGGCGACCAGACTGCCTCTCTGGGAGTAGAGGGAACAGGTGCTGATCGTGGCGCCGTAGCGACAGCTCACGGACTTGTGGTGCGAAGGTGCGTGCCATCTGGCCGCCGTGGCGATTGCAGGCACGCAGGTCAGCATGAAAGCAGCGAAAGCTGCCAAAGCGAGACGACGCATAAAGCGGCTCCTCAAATCGAAATGGGCAGTACCTAACTCCCAATAAGTGCATGACCAACATGCTCTTACGGGTTCCAGCCGTGTTTTACAAGTATTCCTCGTGAAGGTTCGATGTACGAAACAGTCGTATAGCCGGGACGAGCTATGTCGGCAGCAGTCCTATTGAGCACAGAGCTCGCCGCGGGAGAATTTAGTTGAACTCTCTCGTTTGTGAACTCCTTATCAAGAAGTTAACATACGAAAGAACAGTTAATACACTATAGCATAAAATTAATAAAAAGTCAATCTAGTTACTAAAACGATTATATTCGCGATTTATACCTTCCAAAACAGCTTCAGCTTCTTTGAGTTGGCTCCGCGTTTGTTTGACAATCTCTTTTGGCGCGTTATCAATATAGGATTTGTTGCCCAAGCGGCTTTTTAAACGATCAATAACCTCTGTCTGACTTGCTTTCTTAACTTCCAGCTCTTCCAGATAATTGCGGGCGGTTGCTTGGTCTATATCAAGCCATGCGTTATGGTGGGTCTGTGTAAGGTGTAGCCCCTTACCGCTTTCTATTTGCTGTACAGCACGTAAGCGACCTAAACGGGTGATTAACTGTGCGTTTTCGGCCAGCAGCGGCGCATCGGTAAAGTATAACGTTCTGCCCTGCTCTTTGAGGACATTCGTGATATAGCGGACCTCAGTCACGATAATTTTGATATCTTCAAAATCTTGAGCGGCTTTTTTGTCAGCCGAAATCGATGAGGGCCAATGGTATGTTATAAGCAACTCTTCTCGCCAGCCAAGTGCTTGCCAAATAGTCTCGGTTACAAATGGCGCAAACGGATGGGCCAATGTGAGAACGCTTTCCAGTGCATAAGCCAGCAAATCAGTGTTTGGCGTAGCTTTAGAGGCTTCAATATACCAGTCGGCCAAGTCGTCCCATATAAAGTGATAGATACGTTCGTACGCTTCACTGAAGCGATATTGTTCCAATTCCTTTGCTAACGCATTTGTTGTATGTTGTAATTTTGTCAATATCCAATGATCGGCTGCTGTTTCGGGTTTTGGGTCACCAGGACTATAGTTTTCGCCAACTATTCCCTCTACAAACCGTGAAACATTCCATAACTTATTAGCAAAATTACGAGCGCCAACAACTTTTCCAAGCACAAACGGCTGATTATTACCGGCGGATTGGCCGCTAATGATACCCATACGCAGTGCGTCAGAGCCATATTTGTCTACTACTTCAAGCGGGTTTGTAACATTGCCTTTACTTTTGCTCATCTTCTGGCCATGTTCGTCCAAGATAAGGCCATGCAGGTAGACAGCTTTAAATGGCACTTGGTCGGTGACGTAGAGCCCCAGCATAATCATACGCGACACCCACGGCATAAGGATGTCAAAACCGGTTTCCATAAGACTCAAGGGGTAAAATTCAGCGTTTGTCTCGTCATCCGGATACTCTAGCGTAGCAAACGGCCACTGACCGCTACTAAACCACGTATCGAACACATCGGGATCGCGGTGGTAGGTTTTATCATCTCTGGTGATGATTTCCTCTGTCACACGCTCGTCATAGATCCAGTCTTCAGGGTCGTCAACATTTTGGAAGGCCGGAATCGGAATACCCCAAGCAATTTGGCGGCTGATATTCCAGTCTCTTAGCTGTTTCAGGTACGTTATAAGCTGCTTTTTCTTGGCCTCCGGGTAAAAGATGATCTCCCCTGCTTCGAGCGAGTCAATTGCCCGTTTGGCGAGTGGCTCCATATCAATAAACCATTGTTCGCGTATGAGCGGCTGAATAATAGTGTCGCATTTATAGCAGTGGCCGACGCTGTGCGTATGGTTTTCAGTTTTTACCAAAGCTCCCTGCTCTTCCAGATCTGCCACTACTTTCTTTCGAGCTTCTTGTACGGTGAGACCAGGATATGGCTCTGGTGCATCGTGGGTGATTTTGCCTTCATGGCTAATAACTGTTAACTTCGGCAAGTCGTGGCGTTCGCCTGCTTCGAAGTCATTTTGATCATGCGCGGGCGTGATTTTCACGGCGCCGGTACCGAAGTCTTTGTCGACAAAATCATCGGCGATAATTGGGATTTCCCGCTCTGTAAGAGGTAATTTGGCAGTTTTACCGATAAAACCTTTGTAACGTGTATCTTCTGGATGTACTGCTACCGCTACGTCGCCAAGCATGGTTTCTGGTCGAGTAGTTGCCACCACTACTTCTCCACTGCCATCAGCCAACGGATAGCGGATATACCACAAGTGCCCCTGCTCTTCTTTATACTCAACTTCAATATCAGCGAAAGCTGTACCGTGATGTGTACAGAAGTTAACTAGGCGTTCGCCTCTGTAAATAAGTCCTTCGTCCCACATTTTCTTAAAAGTTTTGTAAGCTCGCTTAATGACCTTGCTGTCTAAAGTAAAGGTGTAATGCTCCCAATCGACGCTAGCGCCCAGTCGGCGATATTGGTTTTCGAAATTATCTCGATTTTCAGCTACAAAGTCCCAAATATTTTTATAGAGTTCCTCACGCGTAAGATCAAAACGGCTTTTTCCTTCCTGGGCGAGTCGCCGCTCATAAACTACTTGCGTTTCGAAGCCGGCATGGTCGGCACCCGGTATCAATAAGGTTCGGTTACCTCGCAATCGATGAAAACGGATAGCAATATCTTCTAGTGCTAGCGTGAGGGCATGGCCCAGATGCAAGTCACCATTGGCATTGGGTGGCGGTACGGCAATACTGTACGGCTTCCCTTTTCCGCTTGGTGCAAACGCCTTAGATTTTTCCCACAAAGCGTAAATATCCGCTTCGTACTCTTTTGGGTCATAGATTTTTGGTAGTTTCATCAGATGTAAGTATATCACCCCTGTTATGTTATTGACAAACTGCACCAAACTACGCATAGTAGATTGTGGTTCGCACATTCATCTTCTAGGAAAGGGACGGTGTTATGTTTCAGAATCCGCCGTTCCTTGTGGCGCTGGGGATTCTTGTAGTGCCTTCGTTGGTGAATATTGTGACAGCGTTTTGGGCGCCGTCAATGAGACTCAACACTCGCAGGAGAGTTCTCCGTGTGAGTTTGGCTCACCTTGTCGCACTCGCAGGACCGCTGTATCTGGTCTTCCAGCTCGCTCTGGGATCCGCCAGTAAACTCATCGAGAGAGCCGGTTCGCCCTACTGGGGTGTGTACAGTGCAATGGTGGTACTGTGCGTCATAGCGTTCTTGCTCTCAGGTGCTCTGGTCGTCTTGTCGGTATTTTACGGTCATGGCGACATCCTGGGCGATGATGATGAAGGGGATGACGGATCGGGTCCCAAACCCTTTTCACCTTCACCCTCTCGTCAACGAGCAGGACCGCACACACAGACACGCTCCTCACATTACGAATAGTTTTGTGGTCTGTGCTACAGATTTCCCCCATAGGGTAGAGGTCAAGTAGTTAGGAGTGCAGTTTAGCTTAGCTACTGATGAGACTTGGGAGGTTCAAGTCGAAACTGCAAGCACATCTTAATAAAGTTTTAACTATTTCTTAAAAAATTTTCACGTGAATCAAGATAACTTAATACTAGGCTTTTCAAACTAAAGCCCACCACAAAACAATCCTAAATTTTCACAATTTTTAGATTTGTCTCCGGAAAGTACATTCGCTTTTTGGGCTAGCGAAAGTCCCATCACACTTTTTGTTTTTACCTTCTAAGCGTAACAATTTTAATCTTAAATTACAATTAACTACATTGATAAATTTGGAGAGATACCAAGAGAGTAGGGATCAGCGATTGGCTGATTATGGAGGGCTTTGAAACAGCCTAAAGTGGCCATCATAGCCCCATTATCGGTGCAAAGTTTTATATCGGTATATGCTATCGAAATGGGCAGTCGTTCAGCTAGCTGGCGGCGTAAGTCTTCATTTGCGGCCACACCACCGGCAATCACGACACTTTTCGGGCGAAACTCCTCGTATGCCAGAATAGTCTTATCTACGACAGTTTCCACGGCTACGCGTTGGAACACAGCAGCAATATCGGCTTTTTGAGCCTCTGAGAGCCGCTCTGGCAGTTTTGTAGACGGGAAGGTGAAGTCCTGGCCGATCTGGGCTTGTGCAAGCCGCAATACGGCTGTCTTAAGCCCAGAAAATGAAAATGCATATGTATCGTCAAGCTTCGCTTTAGGCAATGTAAACGCATAAGGGCTACCTTCGAGCGCCTTTTTGCTCACGCTTGGACCACCAGGGTAGGGAAGACCGATGATTTTCGCTACCTTATCAAACGCTTCACCGATGGCATCATCGCGGGTTTGTCCGAGTAAGGTATAGTCAAAGTGATCGCGAAAAAGCACTAGTTGGCTATGTCCGCCGCTGACAATGAGTGCGAGCAAGGGGAATCCGGGTTGCTTTTGAGGTAATGTATATCCGGGCAGGGAAGTCTCAGTCAAGAAATTAGCATACACATGTCCTTCAACGTGATTGACAGCATAAAGCGGCTTATTCTTAGTGATAGCCAAAGTACGAGCTGTCATGGTGCCGATAAGTAGCGAGCCGCCAAGTCCGGCACCGTACGTTACCGCTATACCATCTATGTCACCCCAGGTGCAGTTAGCTTGAGTAAGGGCAGCTTGAATCGTAGGAATAATTGCTTCAATATGGCTACGGGCGGCAATTTCCGGCACCACTCCACCGTATTGTGCGTGCAATTCCATACTGCTTGCCACTACATTGGCTAGCAGTATGCGTCCATCTTCTACAATACCGGCAGCTGTTTCGTCACAACTGCTTTCAATACCCAAAATTTTCATCTGTACATAGTGTAGCAAATCGGAGATATTATATATTTGACAAATTAACAACAAGCTATGCTAATGCTTGACAAAATGTCAATAATTTGCTAATATAACGACAGTTCAAACAAAAACAAAAAAATTAGATTAATTAAAAAAGGAATAATTACATGCCAGAAAAAATTGATTTCGAACTAGGCTTCGACTATGAAAAACGTCACGCGCAGCAACGCATGGAGCAGGAAGCTGCCCTATATGCACAGGCTCGACCTTATGAGACTGAAGCTGGACATTTTTCCCCAGATGGAGAACCAATAAACGCTGATCAGTGGTTTGCACAAGAGGCTGCATTGGCTATGGATACCCAACTTGAAGCAGAAGCAGAGGCCAGTTATGAGAACTTAACTCCGGCAGAAGTGGCAAAAGAGTTGGCACAAGCAGAATTTGAAGGCACTGACCCAATGCTACAAAGCCATTTGAAGGCTGTTCTGGCAGGGAAAGTGTACGGAATTGTAGAGCGAGAAAAACAACACGCAGATGACCTTAGTAAAGAACACAATATAAATCTTGAGCATTTTGATGAAGGCTCGGATGAAGATCGACGAGCAGCCCGTATGGCCAGCCTGATGAGCTTAAAAGATAAACAACTCAAGCGATTAAGGAATGCCGAGGGGGGACAGCCAGATCAGGACGTTGATGATACCGCCGATGCAGATACTCAAAAATTAGACGCCGTTAATACCGATGGTTCTGCTGCTAGTCAGGGAAGAATTCGTGGGCTAGTAAGCCGAGTACGAGCTCGCCGTGATAGAGGTGCAAGCGCTACTACCCCTGAAGCTACAAAACCTCAAGATGAAGGTGAATCTTTTGCTGAGCGCCAACAAAGAACTGAAGAAAGAAAAAAAGAGTTTCAAGGCTACAAAGCAGTAAGATATCAACGAGATACAGCAACTGGTAATATACGACTTGCGAGCGAATTCACTCAAGAAGGTACGATTATCCCACTCGCCAAGGTTGAGAAACCTATGATAGTGCTGACAAAAGACGGCGGTGAGTACTATTTGCCAGAGGGTTATCGTGGGCAAATGGTTGACTCAAACCGCACGGTAGATGATAAAAGATTGACTACCTTAGAAAACATTGCTGAAATGAGCCAAGAGCAACTTGATGGCATCAAGATTGTTGTAGGCGAAAACCTAAAAATAGGCGACACCGAGCTTGGTGAGGTAGAGGCTGTGGAAATTGCTGAAGGCTCTACCAATATAGAAACTAACGCTCACGAACTTCGAGATGAAGAAGATCCCTTTACTCGCAACGAAAGAGTTATTATGGGGGCTATTACGGCTACTAGAGAAAGTGCTCCTACTAATGGTAATGGTGACAAGCCAGTTGACCCTCAAAATAGTCAAGATGTACGTGATCGTATGAAAGACGCTTGGTATGCAGCAGGCGCTCGGCTACAAAGAGTACTATCCAGAGGTGAAAAAAAGGATAATAAGACCAGACAAAGAGCTGCTGCACCCGTAGTTGGAGCGCAGGCAGTTGGTTCGGCCATACTACCTCCAGACTTGACACTTCGCCCAGAACAAAGAGAAGAGGCAGAAGCAGCCTAGTATACTAAATAGCTAGCCTGAACCGGTTGTCCAGTATGACAACCGGTTTCTTTTTGTAAGCTACTTTCGTACTCGCTATACTTGAACGCATGAATATTCGAACAATTGTAAAAAAGGCAATACCTAAAAATTTGTTTAAATCTATCGAACCGCTTGGACATCTGGCCGAAGCGGTAGTTTTTAATGTGATATATGGTTTTCCGGGGAAAGGGATGCAAGTAATTGGGGTGACTGGTACGAATGGCAAGACCAGTACAAGTTTCATCATCCATAGGATGCTCGTAGAGGCAGGCTATAACGCCGGACTGATGAGCACTGTAGCTTACGGAGTGGGCAGAGACATTAAGCCGCAGACCGAACATATGACCAGTGTGACAGTGCCGGTACTTATGAGACGACTTAAGGCTATGAAGCAACAAAAAGTCGATTGGCTGGTGCTAGAAACTACTAGCCATGCTTTGGCCCAGCACAGGGTTTGGGGTGTGCCGTATTCGGTGGCGGTGATGACAAATGTTACGCACGAACACTTAGATTACCACGGTACGTTTGAAAAATATCGTGATGCTAAGCGTATGTTGTTTAAGATGGCTAACAAAAACAAAAAAGGTCTTCGTGCGGGGGTTATCAATGCTGAAGATCCAAGCGCAGAATTGTTTGCGAATGATATTGCTTACCCAATTACCTATGGCGTGGCGGGTACTGATTTAAGGGCTGAAAATGTTCAACTCAGTCCTAGTGGTGTGGCATACGATGTAACGGTAGCTAATGAAAAGTTGCATATAACATGTAAGTTGCCAGGTAGCTTTAATGTCTATAATTCTTTGGCAGCGGTAGGTGTTGGGCAAGCACTTGGTCTGACGGGAAAACAAATAGAGCAGGGGATTGCAGCTCTGGATGGTGTCGAGGGGCGTATGACACGAGTTGACGAAGGCCAAGATTTTAGTGTGATTGTGGACTTTGCGCATACGCCAGATAGTTTCGAAAAGTTATTTAAAGACATAAAGCCGGTGGTGAAGGGCAAGCTGATTGTTATGTTCGGCTCACCTGGACGACGAGATTCGGAAAAGCGAGCTGTGCAGGGGCATTTGGCCGGTAAATACGCTGATATAGTGGTAGTTACCGAAGAAGATGATCGTGATATAGACGGTATAGAAATTATGAACGAAATTGCGGAAGCTGCAGAAAAGGCTGGGAAAACTCGCGAGAAAGATTTGTTTTTAGTGCATGAACGCGACAAGGCTGTAGCGTTTACTCTAAAAAAAGCGAAGAAAGACGACACGGTACTGTTACTTGGAAAAGGGCATGAAAAAAACATTTTGCGCAATGGGCCAAGAGCGGCGGAATTACGTCATTTACCCCAAGATGATACCAATCCTGAGCGAGTTATTGAATGCGCTTGGGATGAAATTGCTGTGGCTCGCAAAGTATTGAAGCAGCTTAAGTGATTTATAGTTCGTTACGTTTTAGGTAGTCTTCGTACCAGCTGTATCGCTTCCCAAAAAACTTTGCAATAAGTTCAATGCCTAATTCGGCAGTTTTTAGGTCTTCGTCATGCAGAGGGTTATATTCAACGACGTCTATACCGACAACGTTACAGTTTTGGCCAATATACTCGGCAATAGTGGCGATTTCTCGATAGGTTAGCCCCTTAGCATTAGGCATACCGGCGCCAGGTGCGTAGATGCGGTCAATGGCATCAAGATCAAGACTGACCCATATATTAGGTATGCGCGCTGCAAGCGTATCAATTTTTTGAAGTAAAGGACCAAGACTTTGGGTTAGCAAGTCAAATAATGTAAAGGTATTAAGCCCTTCGCGGGCGATGAGATCAAGCTCTGCCTGATCAATGTCGCTACCACCAATATGCAGTAGATTTTCTTTTGGTACTTTTATGTTTTTGTTGTGAACGTGGGCTAACTCTGAGGCGCCAAAACCAAGCAGGGATGCCAAGTGCATGCCGTGGATATTGCCGGTTAGCGTAGTTTTATCGGTGTTCATGTCACCATGGGCGTCGAAGTAAATTAGTCCGATATTGTGATCCAGCGCAGTTGAGGCGCCAGCGACTGCGCCGAGACATATTGCATGGTCACCACCGAGTGCGATAACTTTTTGCTTATCTCTGATTGCTTGTTCGGTGCAGGCTGCAACCTCTTCTGATACTCTGATAATCTCTGTTAAATACCGTAACTTTGGATTGCCAGGTTCAAGGTTTTCGCGATGTTCGGTTTTTGTATTACCGATATCTGTTATAGCAAAACCGGCTTGCGTGAGTTTATCCACAATTTCTGCATATCGAAAGGCATCGGGGCCAATGTCTACCCCTAAGTTTTTGGCACCGAGGTCAAGTGGTATGCCGAGTAGTGTGGCGGGTATGCTCATTATCCGGTTATTGTAGCACCGAGATCAGGGTGTAAAGGTGAAATATTATACAGCAGTAGAGAGTTGCCGGGTTTAGTGTAAGATATGGTGATAAGCGAGAGAGACGATGTCTCAAGCTACGAGCTTTCACCCACTAAACCCGGACTATCGAACAACGTGCATTTCTGCACCGCTTAAAATAGGTTGGTTCGTGCGTACGCACGCTGTTCGATGTCCAAAGCCGATCTACATCTCGTGGAACGCCGGTCTCGGCAAGTAGCGTCCCTTCGCGCGCTGCTTGTTCTTGTATCTGCTGCGCCGCCGCCGCTTGGTAGCGCGCCGCTCCATTCTTGCTGACTTCTGATCCTTGACGATTCGCTGAAGCTCGTACAGGATCGGCTTCATCAGAGCCTCGTCCGAACGCGCATGCGACTCGGAAAGCTTGAGGATGATGCAGCCACTGGTGTAATAGGCGTCGACCACGCGCGAACAGCGTGCTCTCAGCTTCCTACAGGCCTCGCGCCGAAATTCATCGGTGCAAGGCCACTGCAACGTGACCTTATAGGTCTCACGGTCAAAGCTTGCGCCAAACCGTTTGCGGAGTTCTTGGAACTCGCGAGCCCTTTTGCGAGACAATGTGCGACCGCCCCCAGTAGATAGTAGTTGACTAGGACATTTTTATTAATACCACTTATATAATAATTAAGCAAGAGTTAAGATTTAAGAAAATTGATAATACTTCATAGGAACTGCCGGGTTAGTGTAAAAGATGGTTATGTATAAGAGACGGTAAAGTCTCGCGCTAGTCTCTTCTCACTAAACCCGGCTATTGAACGACTCGCGGACGACGCGATTCAACTTCTTGGGCGTTTGTCAACGCGCTCGTTCGTGTTCCTGACTGCTGGGCTAGGCGGTGGCTGCAGAGGCCGGTTGCCGATCTCCGGCCTTGGCGGCGTCTCGCGCTGCCGCTCTCATGCTTCTGTCCACGCCTCTGTCGATGCGGTTGAGGACATCTCTCATGTGGCGTTCCCAGCCGTTGGGCCGGATCTCCGCCAAGAGAGCGAGCTCGCTCTCCTTGCCCTCGCCGTACTTGATTCGGACCTCTTGCACCGTGCGGACTTGGTGGGACTTGCCGAGTACGGTTCTGATCTTCTTGGCGACTCGAGGGTTGAGCCCCGTCGTCAGGAAGAGGATTGCCTTTCTGGGACCGGTGAGTCTCAGGTAGCGGTACTCCGTCTTGGTACTTCTGGTGGTCTGCTCCTCCCATGGCGTGCCTGGGAGCTCTTCCACCACTCTGTCCGACTTTACATCAACGATGCGCATGCGCACCCTCCAGGTTGGATAGCCAGGAAGTCTTTATAGTACCATTTTTAGCACAATTAAGCAACGGTTAAGCTCTGAACATATCAGAGTGATACTTAAACTTTTCTTAAAGTATGCAAGCATGGGGTTGACAGGGAAATTAGCACTTGGGTATTATGAGTGCTGAAGGTTGGCACTCTAACTACGAAAGTGCTAACGGTGGATTAAACTAAAGAGGAGTAAGACATATGAGTGTACCCGTACAACCATTAGCTGACTATGTGGTCGCCCAGGCTGAAGAAGCTCAAACTAAGACCGCCAGCGGGCTTTATTTGCCTGATAACGCTAAAGAAAAACCGAAGACCGCTAAAGTTGTAGCTGTTGGTAAGCAGGCTAGCCAGGTAAAAGTCGGTGACCGTATTATTTACAAAAGTTACAGTACGACCGACGTTAAGGTAGATGGCGAAGAGTATATTTTAGTGAAAGAAGAAGACGTCCTCGCGACGGTTAAATAGGAGGAATACTGATGGCAAAAAAGGTTTTTTATGACGATGATGCGCGCCGCCGAGTGTTGGCTGGTGCTCAAATTTTATATGACGCAGTAAAAACGACTATGGGGCCAAAGGGCCGCAACGTGGTCATCAGCAAGTCTTATGGCGCACCTACGGTGACTCACGACGGTGTAACCGTGGCTAAAGGCGTAGAAATTGCTGATGAAGACGATGAGACACTTGGCTACAAAGTTGGCGCTGAGCTTATCAAGCAAGCTGCTTCTAAAATGAACGATGTCGCTGGTGATGGCACTACAACTGTAACTGTGCTTACTTACAATATTTTGAACGAAGCTAATAAGCTGATCGCAGCTGGCCATAACCCCATGCTGCTTCGCAAAGGTCTCGAAGCTGCGGCGCATGACGTAATCGCTAAGCTTAATACCTTGAGCGAAGATATTCAGGGCAAAAAATCCCGCGTGGCCGAAGTGGCCACTATTTCAGCTGGCGATGCTGAAATCGGCGAGCTCATTGCTGATGTAATCGATAAGGTTGGCAAAGACGGCGTGGTAACCGTTGAAGAAGGTCAGGGCCTTGAACTCGAGAGCGAAGTAGTCGAAGGCTTTACCTTTGACCGCGGTTTTGTCAGCCCGTACATGGTGACGGATACTGCCCGCATGGAAGCAGTCTATGACAAGCCAGCTATCGTAATTACCGATAAGAAAATCAGCTCTATCCAAGAGTTTTTGCCGCTGCTTGAAAAACTAGCCCAGGCTGGCAAGAAAGACCTCGTACTAATTGCTGAAGACGTAGAAGGCGAAGCGCTTGGCACGCTGATCTTGAACCGCTTGAAAGGTGTATTTAACACCGTAGCTATTAAGGCGCCAGCCTTTGGTGATCGTCGTAAAGATGTGCTGAATGATATCGCCGTACTAACTGGCGGTGAAGTAATCACCGAAGACCGCGGCATGACGTTTGAAAACGTTGATATCGATGTAGTTGGTAGTGCTCGTAAAGTGTTGGTTACTAAAGACGAAACTACCATTGTAGAGGGCGCTGGCGCAGCTGCGGAAATTCAAGCCCGTATCAATCAAATCAATGCTCAGGTAGCTGCTGCAACCAGTGAGTATGATAAAGAAAACCTCGAAAAGCGCCGTGCTGCACTCAGTGGTAAAGTAGCGGTTATCAAGGTGGGTGGTGCTACCGAAACCGAAATCGAAGAAAAGAAATTCCGCGTTGATGACGCTGTAGCGGCTGTAAAAGCTGCTCTGGACGAAGGTATTGTGCCAGGTGGTGGTGTAACGTTAGTTAACCTAACGACTACTATCAAAACCTCAGCCACCGACGATGATGCCATTACTGCTGGTAAGCAACTGCTCAAAAAAGCGCTTGAACAGCCATTCCGTATTTTGCTGTCAAACGCTGGTCTCAATGCTGACGAGTGGTTGCCACAAGTGAAGAGTGCCAAAGCAGGGCAGGGCGTAAACGTCAACGACCCAAGCAAGCTGGTAGACCTCAAAGCCGCCGGCGTAGTAGACCCATCCCGCGTAACCAAAGAGGCTATCCAAAATGCTGTTTCGATAGCCGGAACATCCATGACCATGGGCGCGCTTGTAGTAGAAGTACCCGAAAAAGAAGCTGCTCCAGCCGCAGGCGGTATGCCCGGCGGCATGGGCATGATGTAGCTTAGCGCCAAACAGGGTGCCCAACCATATCAAGTGAAACTATACTTCTTGCTTCGCGCTCTTCCTCACTAAGGTAGTATCCGTCGTTGTTTATATTACGGCCTAAGCTGTCAAGATCGTGTGAACCACCGCCAAGTCTACCAATAAAGATACCTTTTTTGAGGTCATAGGTAAAATTATGGTGTTCATCACCAAGTGCTAATTTTCCGGTTTCTGGGTCAGGTCGCACTAGCCGGCTAACGGAACCGTTGTTGCCTACTACAATGGTGTAATCTACCATTTTTCCAGCTTCATCGCGTGCTATAAGTAGTCGGTGCCAACACCAGCCAATTTTTGGTTCAAACGCTTGGAAAAGCAGTTGTTGACCTTTTGGCGTAAAGTCTGCTCCTGTGGAAGTGGTTTCAACTATTTGGTCGAGAGGCAAGTCAAATCGCATTGCTTGGACTTCTTGTTCTTTGTCGTACGTATTGCTGTAACGTTCTGCTGTTTCTTCAGCATACTGTAGTCCTTTTTCTACCTCATCTATCGCACTTAACATTCCGATCACAGCCTCTTTATGAGATGCCGTTGCTCCGACATGCACTGCCCTTAAAGCCGTCTCCATTGGCCAGCTCATTTCGTCTGCTAAGTAACGTGCTTTTGATTCATCGGCAATACGAGTTTCTGGCTCGTTGGCATCGATTCTAATAGAGAAATCTTCTTTGAATTGTTCTGGCATAATAGTTCCTTTCAAGCCATTGCTGACTTGTATACATTATTGCATAATATTTATATATTGTCAATATTCTTATGGTTGATTTAATTAATTTATCTATTAAAATGTCAAAATAGAACTTTACAAAATAATAACTTTCCGCTATACTGTATCTGTAACTATGAATGTAGAACTTCTAAAAAAGATTGGTTTAACAGAGTCACAGGCGCGGTCATATCTTGAGCTGGTGAAAAAGGGCGAGCTTACGCCACCGCAGTTGGCCAAAGCAATCAACGAAAGCCGCACAGCGGCATATATGGCTCTGGCAAAGTTAGAAGAAATTGGTCTAGCTAAAAAAGTAGAAACCAAAAAGAAACAAACCTTCGCGCCAACCAGCCCGTCGCAACTCAACAAGTATCTCGAACAAAAGAAACGCGAATTAACAGAAGTAGAAGAAGAATACAGGGCCGGACTTTCAGATATGTTGGCGTATTACTACGCTCAGCAGCGCCAGCCAGGACTTAAGTATTTCCAGGGCAAAGCAGGGTTGCAGGAAATATACAAAGACCACCTACAAACCGGCAAAGATGTCTATTTGGTGCGTACCCAAGCCGACGAAGGGTATTTTGGCAAAGAGCTATATGACTATATGGAAGATCGAGCCAGGCGAGATATTACTACTCACGGCTTGTTACCGCTTGATCCAGGATCGTTTGCCTGGGCAAAGAAGCATGACAAGCGTTTGAAGCGCGAAATCAGCTGGTACCCGCACGAGGCTTATACGGCGCCAGTGGAAATTGCTGTGTATGGCGATAAGGTGTCTATTATTTCTTTTGGAGACGAAGCAGTGGGTACTATTTTGGAAAGTCCGCAAATTGCTCATGCTCTGAGAGACTTGTTTAATATGGCAAAGATTGGCGCCAAACAATTGCTTGGAAATAAAGCACCAACGTCGTAATCTTTGTTACTTTGTGTAGTTATGATATGTTCTGAATATGACAGAACGAGTTGGGTGTGTCGTAGATACAGCCTTTGAACATGATGCTGAACTGATCGTGATGCATAGATTGTTTACTGATGTGTTGCGAGATGCTGGCGTAGAAGTTATCGGTGATCGTTCGCTTATGCCATCGCCTGAATATCCGACAGTCGAAGCGGAAGAAGAGCGAAAACGACTACATACAATTGCCGAAAGTGCCGGTATGATGGCATTGTGGTTGCATGGTCAGCCTCCCAGAAGTCGGCTAGCAGTAGCAGCTGGGTTCGCAGCGGCCCGTGGTATCCCGATTTTTGGCTTGCGCACAGAGTCGCAGGCCTCAACGGGCGAAAATGGTATACCGTTTAACTTGATGCTTAATGCGGCTACTGCCTACAGTAGGAACGAGTCATTTGGGCACGACAGTGAAATAGCCATTGCTGCAAACTTGCGAGAGCTAAGATTAGACATAAGCAGCTTCTTAAGCGCAGGCGCTCCGCGGCGTCCTTTGCCCAAAGCCGAACGGGGGACAAAAGCCTATGTGGCAAATCCGTACGGATTTGCCAGCTCAACGAAAGGTTTTTACTATAAAGAGTTATTGCCTATAGTACAAAACCACATAGATTTTATTGATCCGTGGGATAAAGCGCTTATAAGTGACGGGATAACTGCGGCCCTGACAGCCAGCCCGGAAAAACAGGCTGCTGCCTGGACGGTGTTAGGTATTGGTCATCTCGAGCGAATACGTACTGCCAGGATGCTCATCGCCTGTTTGGACGGTGAGCCAAGTGATGTGGGTACTCTTGTAGAGCTTGGTGCGGCTGCCGGCTTTGGCAAACCAATCATTATCTATCGTAATGACTTTCGAGCTATTACCGAAGGTCCCAGTGCATTTGATGCAAGTATACAAGCTGCTGCGAATTTATGGTTACCGCCTGGTGCAGCCATCGCTCGACACGATAAATTTGCAAAAGAGCTTGATACGTTTGATCAAATGCTTGAAGAAGCAGTTGCAGCATAGCGAGTAACCAAGTAAGCTATTTTGCTCATGCTTGCAGTTTGAAGAAGGGCGATATAATCTGTAAAAAAGGAGTTAGCATGGCAAGGTTATTTGGACGAGGGAAACAAGAAGCTGCTGAGCATCCGGTGCCAGCGGAATTGGAGCCGTACTACGAACGCGATGGTTGGCGTAAATGGGTACGATACGTAGTTGTTAGCATCATTGTTGTCTTTGTATTATTTGCACTATTTTTGCTGGCGCGAGCAGTATATCGTAGCGTAACCGGCACAGGCGATACTGAGACTGGAAAGACTTCTCAGAATAAGCCTAAAGAAACTGATAAATCAAAGCAGGGGAATAAAGAACAGAAGCAAACTACCGGACAGAGTGGCTCAAGCAGCCAGAATCAGGCAGGTAGTGAAAGCGCACCTCAAGGCCAAGCTGGGGGTGCTACGAATTCTAATCCATCAACGGTACCGCGTACTGGTGACGATCCGAGTGATCTTCCGTCAACCGGCGATAATCCTACAGATCAGCCTCCAGCTACATTGCCTTCTACCGGTGGCTAAATGTGCTTCTCGTATTATTTTCTAAAAGAGACTATTCTTTAGAGGAATCTTTTTGAGTGAAATAATTGATTTCGTTGACAACATCAAGTAATGCTTGAGCCTTTATTTTTTCGTCTTCAATGTTTTTTGCTAAATCGTAGGCTTGAGGAATTAGCGATTGGTCGTCTGAAGCCTGGATAAGCATCATAATTGTTTTGAATTTATCTTCGGGGCTTAAGTCCAGCTTATCGACAAGAGGAGAAAGATCTTGCAGAGCTTCATGTTTAATGTCTAAGAGGTCATCGGCATGAATATTTACTGGTGCTGGATCTGCCTTGGTGATAATTGTTTCTTCTTGAACCGAGGACTCTAGCTCATCCTCACTGTCCTCCGAGTTGGCTGTGGAATCATCAAGCGTAACGCCGTCGTCTGGGTCGTCAGCACTGGGAGCCGGAGATTCATCAGATGTAGTGATAGCTGGGGGGCTGGCAGGTTGCGTAGGATTATCAGTTGGTGGATTCGTAGCCGGTGGGTTAGTAAGCGCGCTTAAAGCTGCATCTGGTAGCGGTACATCTGCGTCGGCTTTTTGGTCCTCTTTTATTGCATCATTTTGGTGCCCGAACATTCATCCCCCTTATGTCTTTAAGTTATACTATAATACACACCTATGAAATAAGACAAGGGGGCGCTTGAATGCTTGATGATTTGAAATATATCCATGAAAAAGATGTGCAAGATGCGCTGGGTGTAGCCGAGCGACAATGGCAGCAGTTAGAGTATGAGTTTGCAACCGATTTCGGCAATTTGAGTAACATCAAGTATGAAAATATCGTACTTGGCGGCATGGGCGGCTCGGCTTTGGCGGCCTTAGTCGGGCAATCGTGGCCGGGGTTGAGTGTTCCTTTTCAGATTGTGCGCGATTACGACATTCCGGAATACGTTTCTGAAAAAACGCTTTTTATTGCGTCGAGTTATTCAGGGAATACCGAAGAAACACTGAGCGCCCTAGAGCAAGCAGAAGCAAAAAACGCGGTGATTGTAGTAATTGCCCACGGCGGTAAGTTAGAGGAAATAGCTACGCAAAAACAGTATCCGTTTTTGAAACTGCCCGATACTGGCCAGCCACGATACGCAATGTTAGTAGGGTTGAAGGCGTTTGTGTCGGTATTAGTTGGTGCCGGGCTAGCTGAGAAGGCTTTACTTGATGAGCTTGTAGGTAATATAGAATATTTGAAAAGTCATATTATTTCATGGGTGGCAACAGTGCCAACTGCAAGTAATCCTGCCAAACAGTTAGCCTTGGAACTAATCGGCAAATCAATTGTGGTGTATGCCGGACCAAAATTTTATCCAGCGGCTTATAAGTGGAAAATTAGTTTCAATGAAAATGCTAAGCATGTAGCCTGGGTGAATCAATACCCGGAATTTAATCATAATGAATTTATTGGCTGGACCAAGCAGCCAACGGATAAGCCCTATGCAATCATTGATATTCGAAGTAATCTTGACCACCCGCGTGTACTTAAACGTTTTGAAGTAAGCGAGCGACTACTGAGCGGTGTGCGCCCCGCGCCGCATATCATTGTTCCGGAAGGGAAAACGTTATTACAGCAACTACTTTGGACAACGATACTTGGTGATTTTGTCTCATTATATCTAGCACTACTCAATGGCCTCAACCCCACACCAGTTGATTTGATTGAAAAATTTAAGCGCGAACTTGATACGTAGCCTTACGCCGCTTCTTGGAGTGCCGGAGATACATATTGGCGGCATTCCACTGAGCTTCGGTTGGTATCGCCAATTGCTGCTCCGCTCAATGCAAGATTCGCCAGCCCAAAGAAAGGGCCGGTAGCGCCAAGTAATGACCAGCCAATTTTATCTTCTTCGCTTTCGGCTGCGAGTTGTAATTGAGAAGTGGCCAAAATTGGAGCTTCCGGTGAGACTGGCAATGTTTGTGCTAGTAACTCCGCGCAAGCGACGCCTCTATAAGGACTTCCCTTAGAAAAATTATCGCGGTACACGATAGCGTTTGAGAGATTCATAAATGTAAGGGTTGCACCATGAGCCCGCAACATATCTCCAAGGATTTGTAATTCACGCGCGTCAGTAATGTCTAGGTTGTAAGGAATAATTGCTTTTTGTCGGGCAAGAGCTTGGGCTTTTTGATAAGTGGCATCGGTATCTTGGCTAGCAAGCGGATGTGTAGCACCAGCTGCTTCCCAGTGGCTTATTTGCCGCTCGAGTTTAGCGTAGTTTGGCGCTTGGTTTTGGAACATGTATTCTTGCCAACTTGCAGCGTTTGGTAATGTTCGCAGTGCCGCTACATACCTTGCCATATAAAAATTTATGTCTGCACAGGAGTCGACCAGTAAGATAGTATCCTCAGGGATAAACGGCAATGCAGGCGCCAGAGAACTTTCGCCTATAAGTAGGGCAACTCGATTGGGCGATCGCTGGAAATCATGAGTTGCCTGGCGAGCGTAGGTTTGTACAAAATACGGCGCTGACTGGTCGTTTGAAAACGGGTGTAGCGGCGCATAAAACCTATTAGGCATCTGAAGGAGATCTTCGGGGGCTGTCGGATTCTCCAATTCGTATAAAGGCCGGCTAGTAGCTTGGTATGCACCAGTTTCTTCTGGTGGTGTAGCTGAAATACGTTGCACACACTTTTCCAAACCCATATGCATATAAACTAATTATAAACTGATTTTACTTTAAGTCAAACTCACTAGAGATATCTCAAGAGAGAATTGCTATACTTACTACATGATGAAAACACAAGCATCATCACCATTACATCAAGTTGTCGGCTTGTTTGTGGTAGCCACAGGTGTTGCGGCAGGATTTTTCTTTATAGGAGCTTGGAGTAATAACAGCTTTGAGTATTGGTATTTGCTGTGGAACTTGCTGCTTGCATGGGTGCCTTTGGGCTTAAGTCTTTGGCTACGTACGATACTGCGCACCCAGCATTGGGCCAACTGGCTCCCTTTATTAGTAACGGTGGTATGGCTAAGCTTTCTGCCAAACACGTTTTATATGTTGACTGACTATATCCACTTACAGGATGTTAGCCGAGTTGACCCGATTTATGATGTGGCAATGTTTACGGCTTTAATCACTACTGGTGTAAGTATCGGTTTTGCCAGTCTTGCTTTGGTTCATGTGGAATTAAGAAGGCGTTTAACCAATGCGGGCGCCTGGCGAGTAGTGACACTCATTTTACTTATTACAAGTTTTGCTATTTATGTGGGGCGGGATTTACGCTGGAATACCTGGGATATCATTACTAGCCCAGCTGGTATCTTGTTTGATATATCGGAGCGTATCGTTAATCCGATGGCTCACTTGCAAACTTTCACAACAGCAGCAACGTATTTTGTGCTTTTAAGCGCTGGATATTATTGTTTATGGCGGGTTGCTAACCTCGTTCGTGCTAGTCGCTAACCTGTTATACTAGGTGTGATGAAACAAGAGATAGAGGCGGCAATTGCGCAAGCCTGCAAGGAGTTATTTGATGTTGGGGTAAACGTTGAGTTATCACGTCCTGATGAGCAGTTTGGCGACTATGCGACTAACGCAGCGCTGCAGCTAGCGCAAAAAACTGGTAAAAATCCGCGTGAAATCGCCCAGGAAATAGTGGCCTTATTACAAAAAATTTTGGCAGATAAAGTACAGGATGTCTCAGTTGCTGGCCCGGGGTTTATTAATGTAAGGCTTCAAGACTCTGCTCTGCGTGATAGTCTAGCCCAGCCCGCATCAAAAACTTATGATGGTGAAACGATTATAGTAGAATTTGGTGACCCAAATCCGTTAAAAGCAATGCATCTAGGGCATTTGTATACCACGATAGCCGGAGATGCGATATCAGGGTTGCTGGAACTTGCGGGTGCTCATGTAGAGCGTGTCAGTTATCACGGTGATGTTGGTATGCACGTAGCTAAGGCTATATACGGTATTGGTACTACTATTGAGTGGCAAACAGATCGCTTACAGCAAGAAAATCCGTTTGCTGACCTTGCGCCAAACATCGGTACGGCTATCGGACTGCTGTATGCCAAAGGCGCGCAAGCTTACGAAGAGTCAGACGAGGCTAAGCAGGCTATCAAAACAATCAATGGTCAGGTGTACGATCAAGATAACGAGACGGTAAACACCATTTATACGTGGGGCGTTGCCAAAAGCTTTGCGTTTTTCGATGAAATTTTTGCCGAACTTGGTGTGCACTATAAAAAACGTTATCTGGAAAGTCAGGCATCACCCATTGGTATTTCGTACGTAAAAGAGCATTTAGGCACGGTATTTGAGCAGAGTGATGGCGCTATTGTGTATCGCGGTGAAAAGGATGGACTACATACTCGCGTGTTTATTAATTCTGCAGGCCGACCTACTTACGAAGCTAAAGATTTAGGTCTCACTGAGTTAAAGCAGCAAGATTATCCTGAGGCTGTGCAATCTATCATTATTACCGCCAACGAACAAACCGAATATTTCAAGGTTATGCTGGCAGCGCTCCGTAAGTTTGACCCAGCAGTGGCTGAAAAAACTCAGCACATAGCTCACGGTTTCTTAAGCCTTACGACAGGCAAGATGAGTAGCAGAACCGGCAAAGTTCACGAAGCGGAAACATTACTTCAGGCTGTACGCGAAGCAGTAAAAGGTTCGTACCCTGACTCGAAGGTGCAGCAAGAAGTATATTTAGCAGCAGTAAAATATACATTTTTGAGGCAGCGTATTGGCGGCGATATCGTATTTAACGTTGATGAGTCTATCGCGCTTGAAGGTAATAGCGGACCATATGTGCAGTATGCCCATGCCCGGGCGCGAAGTATTTTAGAAAAGGCGGGCGAAGCAGATGCAAATATAATAGATTTTGATCCGGCTGAACGAAGCTTGGCACGCAAGCTCAGTGAGTATCCGGAAACTGCCGAAAAAGCTACATACGAACTTATGCCACACTATATTTGCACTTATTTATATGAGCTATCGCAGCAGTTCAATCGCTTCTATGAGCAAAACCGGGTTATCGGTGATGCCCGCCAAAGCACGCGGCTGGCATTAGTAAAACAATATGCTGACACTCTAAAAAACGGCTTGCGTACACTGGGCATACCTACACCTGAAAAAATGTAAAATATACTCCTCCATACTACTGAAAATCACGCTACAATAGAAAAGTAAGCAAATAGAGGAGTTTTACCTATGGCCACACAAACTGAGGCTACTACAAAAATTAAAACCCGAGCAGTACGCACTAAGTCAAAAGAGCAAGTCAAAAAAATGTCTACGGTTCCACGAAGCCAAGCTCAGGGATTTCTGGTATTTATTCGCGAAAAAGGCGTGGTAGGATTGGCGGTTGGTTTAGCTATAGGCACTGCAGCCGCCGGGCTTGTCACCCAAATTGTCAATGCGGTTATTACGCCAAGCGTTGGCTTGATCGTTGGTAAGCAAGGATTGGATGGATTGAACACAACTATTACTATCGGCGACCGCTCGGAGCTGTTCGCTTTCGGGAACTTAGTTGACGCACTCATAAAATTTATCGCTATCGCAGCTGTCATTTATTTTGTAGTTTTGGGGTTGAAGCTTGATCGGCTGGATAAAAAGAAAGAATAAATTATGGATAAAAGCGACGCTGCGTGGAAAAAGGTGCTGACTCCAGAGCAATACGCTGTGCTACGTGAAAAAGCTACCGAGACGCCGTTTACTGGTAAGTTTCTTCATAATAAAGCAGACGGTATGTATGTGTGTGCGGCGTGCGGGGCAACGCTATTTAGCAGCGATACCAAGTTCGATTCAGGCAGCGGCTGGCCGAGCTTCTATGATGTGGTGGATAAAGGTGCCGTAACCTTGCAACGTGATATGTCGCACGGCATGGATCGAGTGGAGGCTGTCTGCGCAAATTGCGGCAGTCACTTAGGGCATGTATTTAACGATGCCTATGATAAGCCGGGAGGCCAACGCTACTGCATAAACTCCATAGCTCTGGATTTCAAGGAGAAACAGTGATAATCGATAGCATAGCTACTCATCATACCAGCAGTAAATACCAACAAAAATTTTGGATTAGGCCGCCGGTACCGACTTTGTCGGCGGTTGGGAGCAGAACTTGCTCAACTATCTAGAGCGGGCGAGGTAGTCTTTTTGATATTTTCCTCTATAATACAGGGCAATGAGTGATACAAATGGGTTTCCGACCAAACTGTTTTGGGTTGACTTAGAGATGACTGGATTAGATCCGAAACACGATGTTATTTTAGAGGTTGCCGCTGAAATTACTGACTTTGACTTTAATCCAGTTGCCAGCTACGAGGCCCATGTACATCAAGATCGAGATTACGTTATTGAACGGATGAATATGCAGCCATGGTGGAATGACTATCCGGAAAATCGCGACGAATTTATCCAGAAACTCGCTGATGGCAAACCGAGTGAGGTGGTTGAACAAGAATTAGTAACGTTGCTAACGGAGCATTTCCAGGGAGAGCCAGCAATTCTGGCGGGGAATTCGATCCATAATGACAGAAATTTTATTAAACAATGGTGGCCAACGTTGGACACCAAACTCCACTATCGGATGCTTGATGTGACGTCGTTCAAAATCTTAATGCAGGGCAAATATGGCGTGGAGTTTGAAAAAAAGAAAGCCCACCGCGCTTTCGACGACATTCACGAATCAATCGCCGAACTACGAGATTATCTGGGTCGTCTGTCCAGATAAGAGTTTACTAGCTTAATGTCGTTCAGGTACGTCGCGGATAGCTTGCGCACGCTCTTCCATAACGGCTGTTACTACAGCCCCTTCAGGTAGTGAGTCTACGCCGCCATGTGCTAAATCTTCGGCCCGTTGTGCTTGATGGGTCCGGATAACACCTGCCGCCTCGGGGTCTACGGTAAGAAAATCCTTAACTCGTGCTCCGAGACCACGTCTTACTGCGATGGGGGTAGTGCCTTCATCAATCTCGTCAACTGCTATTTGGGTTTCAGTTCGGCTCATATTATTAAGTTTTTATAAATTTTTGATTAAATTTTTATTAACCTTTCCGTTAATGATATTATCACGTTATCATGCTTATGTCAATATAGGTATCAACCTAACAGATTATAAAAACATTAATTTTCAATTAATTTTGCGTAAATTGTTTGGCCAAAGCTAGCTATGTCTTTGCTGCTGACGCCGCCTCCGCCTAAAATGCATACAATGTACTCCCGACCATTGGGCAGAGTAACGATAGCGGTGTCGTGCCAGTTTTCCGGACTGTTAAAACCGATCTTGTCTGCTACTGTGGCCGCTGGCATGCCTCTTGGTAGCCCTGTACGATATATTTGAGTTTTCATAGCATCAAGTAAAAAGTTGGTATTTTCAGCGTTTAAATCCTGTTTAGCCTGCAACCGCTCAAGGATCGTGGAAGCATCTTGGGCACTGGTAACAAAGCCAGGGAAGTTAGTATTTTTTAGATCAAAAGTATCTTGCAGTCGCTTGGTAACGGCGGCTTGTCCCATAGTATTGAGTACCTTTTCGCCACATGGACTGTCAGATGAGTGGATCATTTTATACAAACAGGTTTTCAGGCTTTGACCGGCCAGCACGACAGAGTTAGGATTTTGTGTGCCTGCCTGGACGTCCATAAGTGCTAGGTAGGCAACAAAAAGTTTATAAATACTGGCAGTAAAGTATTGTTTATCTGCCTGGTGACTAGCGATAATTGCTTTATTAGCGGCATCATAGACCACGATGCCGTAATCACCTGATTGGCTAGTCAGCCAGGCATCGACCGTGGGCTGTAAATCAACCTTTGGCAGAGATGACTCTGGCTTAGAAACAGCCTTGTGGTGTGTGGCTTTAGCTTGTTTTGGTGTTTCGGGAGTAACTGCGGTATGCGGCCAAAGTAATGTACTAGCAAACAGAAGAATACCAACCAGACCCAATCCTATAAAAAAGTAGTAACGCTTGTGGGAATATCGGCGCTTTGGTTGGTGTCTGTACATAAGTTTAGTATACGCCGTTCGGCTACGAGACAAATAGCAAGAAGATCACGCATTCATTAAACATCAGGGTGAGTTATTTGTGTAGTGTTCTGAAGCCTTAGCCGAGATTATTCTTTGCTAAGTTGCCAATTACGATAACCGTAATATACTGCGACGATAGCCGCTATGCCTAAAAAGTCCCAGTACCAAGAGAAATCGTTTGCACCCAATGATGTAACGGTGTTCTTTGTGGTGTTTTCTTGATCGACATCGGTGTTTAGGCTATCAGGGTTTGCAGACGCCGAGATTAAGCCGAGAGTTCCAGATGTTGTAGTGCTATTAAATAGGTTGACAACTAATCCAACTGGCACAGTAGGCTTGGGGTTTGGTTGAGTTGTTGAGGCTGTGTCATTATTGCTGTCCTTGCTCTTCTTTTCCAGGGTTGTGGCACCATCATTTGTAGCGGTAGTTTCAGTAGAAGGTGTAGCTGGCGTACTTGCTGGTTGTTGACCACTGTTGTTAGCTGGCGGATTCGAAGAGCTTGATTGAGGTGCGGGATAATTTAACAAATCCTTGACACGAGGGACAACTTGTATGGGTACAAGTTGTGTGAGGCTGCTTGCTGAAGTTGGAGCGGGGGGATAGAGCATACTTATGCAAAGACCGCTAAACAATAATAAAAGAGACATGCTGGTAATCTTTGTATGCCTGTGTATGTACTGAATTTGCCTGTACATTATGAGCTCCCTGATCACACCCTTTCGGTACTTTAATTATAACTTTTTGGGCAGGGGATTGTAAAGGATTTCGGTTTTTACTACAATGCTATGCCATGGACCACAAGACTGTTGAAGAGTATATTTTGAGCATGCCTAACGCAACTTTAGGGTATCCTTTTGGCGAGGGAACCGCAGTGTATAAGGCAGGTGATAAAATGTTTGCGCTTATTCAGGAGGGCAGTGACCCAGTACGTGTCAGTTTAAAGTGTGACCCCCAGCTCAGTGCAGTCTTGCGAGAAAAGTACGAATCAGTCATGCCAGGATATCATTTAAATAAAAAACATTGGAATACGATTGTGCTCAGCGGCCAATTGGCCTGGGAAGAAGTGCAAGATCTCATCCGTCACTCGTACCAGTTAGTTACGGCTTCGTAGTTTCCAGTTGCTTTTGCAAAAGGTTACTATGTTCGTATATTTGCGATAGGGAAGTTTTCAATGACTTTGATTTTGTTTGATCGTAGGTTGTTTGTAATTGAGCGCGATAAGCAGTTAATTGCTGCGTAAGTATTTTGAGAATAGTACTGTCATAGTTCGCTGCCGCTTTTGCTGCTGCTAGCTGATTGTCGGTGGTCGTGTTAGGAGTGCCAGCTAGCTGCTGTTCTTTTAGTTTTATGCCCTTTTCTTGCATAGCAGCTACTAGTATTTGTTTGTCGCTGGATAAAGCAGTCTGAGTACTGGCGGCAGCGTTTTTAACATTTTGACTGGTTGAAGTGTCGACACTACCCAGTCCGGCTACACGAATAAGTTCGCTTTGTTGCTGCACGAGGTTTATATAATTGGTCTTACTTTCACCGCCGCCACTTGCGATAGAAACTATAAAAAAGAAAAACAAAAGTAGTACCACAAGGATTCCGGCAAATATAGCGATACGCTGACCCTGGGAATTGCCAGTTGGCAAAGAAAAGCCAGGTTTTTTGACCTTTTGGCCGCCGCTCATTATAAAGTCGTATTGTTGCTGTTGGTTCCCCGGAGGCATACGTTTAATGATAGTCGAAAGTGGTTAAGTTATAAAGTATAAAGTGAAGCGTTTTACTTTAGACCCTTATGCTTGCGGCCAGAGGCCAGTTACTAGATACTAAACGTATATGGATGCGGTTGAAGAAATTAAGGGGCGGTTGGCGATTGAGGATGTCATTAGCGAGTATGTCCAACTGAAACGTGCTGGTCGTAATTTCAAAGGTCTTAGCCCCTTTACAAACGAACGTACGCCGAGCTTTGTGGTAAGCCCAGAGAAACAAATTTGGCACGATTTCAGTAGCGGTAAAGGCGGCGACATGTTTACTTTTGTAGAAGCAATGGAAGGCTTGGATTTTCGCGGCGCGCTGGAACTGCTGGCCCGCAAGGCAGGCATTGAGCTGGAACAATATAAAAAGGGTCGTGATGACACCAAGCAAAAAGAGCGTCTGTACCACTTGCTTGAGCAAACGGCGAAATTTTATCAGGCTAACCTAAAAGCCAACAAAGACGCATTGAGCTATGTGTTGCAAAAGCGGCAATTTACCAAAGAAACGGTACTACAATGGCGGCTTGGCTACTCGCCAAATACTGGAGCCGCAGTAGTAGACTTTGCCAAAAAACAAGGCTTCAACCAAAGGGAAATCCAGCAAGCCGGCCTTACGAACCGGTTCGGCGGCGACATGTTCCGGGGCCGATTAATGGTACCGCTGCAAGACCAACAGGGTAGGGTGGTAGGATTTACAGCTCGGTTATTGGCTGTTGACGATCCGCAGGCCCCTAAATATATCAATACGCCACAGACAGCCTTGTATGATAAAAGTCGCCATGTTTTTGGGCTGCATCTAGCCAAAGAGTCTATTCGTAAAACAAAGTTTGTCGTGTTGGCTGAAGGCAATCTCGATGTAATTGCCAGTCACCAAGCTGGTATTATGCAGTGTGTCGCTACAGCCGGCACGGCACTGACCGAGCAGCAGCTCAAAACGCTCAAGCGTTTTACTGGTGATGTACGTCTCAGTTTTGATGCGGATGCCGCTGGCATTGCTGCTACTGAAAGAGCTATCCCTATCGCCAGTAAAGTCAGTGTGCGTTTGAGTGTTATTACGATTCCAAACGGCAAAGATCCAGACGAACTTATCCGCCAAGACCAAGCAGCCTGGGGACGTATAGTGAACGAGCCAAAGTATGTACTCGATTGGCTGATTGATTATTATCAAAAACAGCTAGATTTAACAAAGCCGGGCAATAAACTAGTATTTAGCGACACTGTTTTAACAGTAGTTCGCACGTTAAGTGATCGGGTTGAACAAGAACATTACGTACAGCGAGTAGCAGATATCATAGACGTTAGCCGGGAAGCGCTACTGCAGATGAAGTTAGACCATACCGAGAAACCAACTCCGCTTAAGCCGCATCGGGACGTGCGCTTGAGCAAGATCGAACAGGAAAATCTGGAAGTTATAAAAAAACAGAATAAACTGATTGCTCTCTTGTTGCTACAACCGCATTTGCGCGATCTATTAGTATCACTGCGAGCTGAATTTCTTCCAGAAGAAAATGCAAAGTTTGTGTTCAATTTCTTAAAAGAACAACCGGACTTTGACGGTACGCCATCGAAAGCAGCCGGATTGAAAGAGGTGGCAGATTATGTTAAAATGTTATCATTACAATATGAAGAGCTTTACCAGGGCGTAGAATTGCTTGAACTGCGGAACGATGCTGAATACCTGCAGTCAGAATTGGTAAAGCAATATGTGAAGACCCAAAAAGCGAATATAAAAGAAGCCTATAAAAATGCTACTGCCGAAGAGCAGCGTGCGTTACTTGAAAAAGATAAAGAACTTAATGCCTTGCGCAATACGTATAAGGGGGGCAATTAATGCCGAACGATAAAGATAAGCCAAAAGTGGATTTACAAAAAATTAAACAAGACTTGTTCGAGCAAGCTAAAAAAACTGGTCATATTGACCAAAAAGACATTAATAAAGTGATTCCGGACACGCCTGACAACGTTGAAGTTTTAGACGCGCTCTATACGGATTTAGCCGAAGCAAACATTGAAGTGCTGACTACCGAACCTGATGCGTCCGGATTTTCAGATGAATGGGTAGCCGAGGACAATGAAGAAATCGTCGTCGAAGATCAAAAATATCTTGATGACATCGCTGATGACTCGGTGCGTCTGTATTTGCGTGAAATCGGCAAGGTGCCACTGCTTTCCAGTGAAGAAGAGCTGGAGCTAGCTCGTCGTGTGGTCGCTGGAGACAAGGATGCTAAAGACCAAATGGCTGAAGCCAACATGCGTCTGGTTGTTTCGATAGCGAAACGATATGTAGGCCGTGGTTTAGATCTTTTGGATTTGATTCAAGAAGGCAATACTGGACTACTACGTGCTGTTGAAAAATTCGACCCAGACAAGGGTTTCAAGTTTAGTACCTATGCAACCTGGTGGATCCGCCAAGCTATTACTCGTGCAATTGCTGACCAAGCCCGGACTATCCGTATTCCGGTACACATGGTAGAAACAATTAACAAGTTGCTTCGCACGCAGCGTCGTTTAACTCAAGATTTGAATCGTGAGCCAACTAACGAAGAAATTGCCGAAGCCATGGAAATTGACGTCGATAAAGTTGAGCATATTATGAAGATTAAGCAGGATATTTCTTCTTTGGACGCGTCAATCCGCGATGACGAAGAAGAATCAGTACTGGCTGATTTTATTGAAGATGAAGATACGATCACACCGGAAGAATCTGCAACGGGACAGCTCTTAAAAGAGCAGGTCAAAGACATGCTAGGCGCACTAACTGAACGTGAGCAAAAAATCTTACGCCTACGATTTGGGCTAGAAGATGGACGTAATCATACTTTGGAAGAAGTTGGTCAGGAATTTGCTGTGACTCGTGAGCGTATCCGTCAAATTGAAGCTAAAGCATTAGCCAAGTTGCGTCGCCACAAAGACGCTAAAAAACTCCTTGATTACATTAAATAGAGAGTAATTGATTTAACGAGCTATGGGGGCTTTGCTGAGTATATCAATGGCAGCATTGCAGAAAGCCGGTAAGTCATCAGGTTTGCGGCTGGTAATGACAGTCCCATCCACAACTAGCTCTTTATCGACCCAGTCGCCGCCGGCATTACGAATATCGTCTTGGAGCGTGTAGTAACTTGTCAGACGCATGCCATCAACTACATCAGCAGAAACTAACAGCCAAGGACCATGGCAAATAACCGCCAGAGGAATTCTATTTTCTATACAGTAGCGTACCCAATCACGGGCAGCTTCATTCATGCGTAACTTGTCGGCGTTGATAACACCACCAGGTATAACGAGCATGTCATAATCTTCAAAATGAACATCCTCTATGTGTAGATCAGGCATAAATGTACCACTAATTTTTGCGTGTTCCATGCCGTGTAGCGTATCTGAGTTGCTAGTGGTGATAACGGTGGTTAAAGCCCCAGCTTCTTCAAGCGCTTCTTTTGGTTTCGTGAACTCCACTTGCTCAAAATGATTATCAACAAGCAGTGCAACGTGTTTTGCAGTTATATCAGCCATAAAACTCTCCTTGCTTAAGTACAGGTATTTAATACTAGGCACGTACAAGTTGCTGTAATATTTTGCACAAGGGGTTTGTGGAGTATTTTGTTTGCTACAATGGGGCCATGGTAATTTTTGGGATTAGCGGAACAAATGGTTCCGGTAAAGATACTGTTGGACACATGCTTGCTGAGCGGCATGGTTTTCTGTTTGTTTCAGTATCTGACTTTTTGCGTGAAGAGTGTAGGAGGCGTCAGCTGCCAGTTGAGCGTGAAAACTTACGAATGATCAGTGCGGAGTGGCGACGAGATTTTGGCTTGGGTGTCTTAGTAGATAAGGCAGTAGAAGCGTTCAGTAATTCAAAGGAACAATATGCCGGACTTGCAGTAGTACCTATGCGTAATGTTGGTGAAGCAAAACGGCTAAAAGATCTAGGAGGCAAACTAGTTTGGGTCGATGCCAACCCCCATGAACGTTATGATCGTATCTTTTCTCGTCAACGCACTGCTGAAGATAATAAAACCTACGAAGAATTTCTTGCTGAGGAGGAAGCTGAAATGCATCAGTCTGGCGACGAAGCCACCCTAAACATGAGTGGGGTAAAAGCTATGGCTGACATATTTTTAGAAAACGACGGTCAAAGTATTGAGACGTTTAAAGACGCTGCTGAAGCAGCATTAGGTTTTGCATAATCTTTGGGTATGAGTACTGTTATAAAGCAATATAGTCATATCGTAGAGGTTTGCGTAGCAAAGTATTGTAAAAATGTGACACCTGCTGCTCAAAACAGCACTTACTTAAAGCTACTGCGAGATAATCCTACTAGACTGCAAGGCAGTTTAGTACTTCTTGGCTATGAGCTTTGTGGTGGTAAAGACTTAAAAATGATTGAAAAAGCAGCCTTGGCTATCGAGTTATCTCATACGTACGTTCGATGTCTGGAGCAGGGGATTGATACCACTCAAGCCTTGCGTGGTCAACACGAAGCTACAATTATTATGGCCACACTCGAGACTGATCCAGAGTACCGTATAAAAGCGCTTGGTATTACCAATCGTACGCTTATGCTTGCCAACTTAGCCCAGCTTGGCAGTACTTCCGAAGGAGATAAGCTACGCTGGCGGGCTACTGAGCTAACACTCAATCCAGTCCATGTCGGCCAAGTTTTGGCTGGTTCTGACTGTGATGCTAATAATGCAGTTACTCCGCTTTCGACAGATATTGGCAAACAACTTGTACACGGGGAAAGCGTGAATATTGAAAATTTCTTTGCCAAGCTTCGCAAAATTACTTGGTAGAGTGGATTTTTTTATGAAGCTTTTGTAGCGACTTACGGTGCTGTTTGCGATCGTAGCGTTGGAATTCGCGAAAGCCGATATATAGGACGCCTGCCAGCAGAGCAAAACTTACATCCGTGTGCCGTGAAAAGGCGAGTAGTATCACGTACACACTAGCAAAGGTGTATGCAAAAGCTAAAATATAAGATTTTATGGTGCGCGCCTGGTGTATACCGGCGAGACCAAGATTTTTAGAAAAATAGTAGCTTTGGTGCAACGCATGGGCGAGCAAACAGGTGACAACGGTAAGAAACATAAGTGCAACTGCATCCTTATAGAGAGGGGCAGTCACAGGTATATCGCTAGCAACTACGCCGTGACGAACAAAATGCAGCAAAAAATTCCCGATAGCCAAACCGGCAATCACAATACCCCACAGTAGTAAGTTAGCCCGAGATTCTTCCATAGCTGGGCTAGCTTCTTGCGTGATGCGACGGGACTTTACCAGTCCATACTCAAGTTTGTGTTCAATAATCAAGTAAGCGACTATGCTGACAAGCGCCAAAGTACAGAGCAATATACTACTGATAAAATTGTTGATGAATAGTGCGAGTATCAGACAAACTACTGCCAAAACTACCGCTATATCCAGCGATTGCCAAAATATTTCAGCCTGCTTCATACGCTTGGGGAGTCGAGTATCGCTCATGGTTATTTACAAGTATAGCATCAACAGAGGTATATATTGTAATTAATATGTTAAGATGTTATAATATAACTATAATTATGTCTGAGTTGGTAGCATGCCTTGATACGAGGCCAGAAGTTGAAGAAATAGAGTCGTTGGCGGACTTTCCTGAAGAGTTACGTATTGAAGGTGAGGCTATTGAAGAAGCTTTAGAGGAGGCCGAACCGACTCATGCCAGTACCCGTTCTTTTTATTTGCTGAGTAGTGAGGAAGAAATTGTCTTAACTCGGATACGGCCCGTGTATAAGCCAACCTATAATAAAATGCCCAGATGGGTTGACGGGGCAGACACAGAAGGGGTGAGAACATTTATTAGAGAAGCTGCTCAGAAAGGCTTACTCTTACCTGAAGAAGAGATAATTCTTGGACGCTTAATCCATAAAGGCACAGCAGCAGTAGCAAGACTTGAGCTTGATGAGTATGAAAGAGATGAGACACGCTTAGTTGACCAACAGCTTGTCGCAGGAGCTCAAAGGGCTTTTGAGGTTATGCGGGATTGTAATCAGTTACTTACAATCAAATATGCGCGGGCCTATCACGATACGTACCCTAGAATAGGGGTTATGGATTTTATCAATGTTGGTGTGAAGGGTGTAGAACGGGCAGTCAAGAAGTTTGACCCAGAAAGAGGACTCAAGTTCTCCAACTATGCGGTTTGGTGGATTCGACAATCGATGCAGCGTTATGCGCAGCAAGCTGCCCGTGAAATCGGGGTACCAATTAATTTTTACGTTAAAGGAAAGTTTAGGAGTTACGAAACAAAAAGAGACAAAGGGGAGTCAGAAGAAAGGGTGGCAGAAGACTTGAATCTAACCCCTGGGCAGCGAGAAGATTACGATGCAGCCTATATTACCCGTAACACAAAATCGCTTGATGCAAAGATGAGAAGCTCAGAGAGAATGGCACTTCATCATGTTGTAGCCGACCCTCGAGCAGAAAAAGCATTTGAGGAAATATTCGTTGATGATACAGAGAGGAAAGAAGAGTTAGGGCCTGTATACGATGCATTAACCAGGGCTTTTGCGCCAGCTGAGATTTGGGCTTTTAGGATGGCGAGTGACGGGCAGCCTTTAAGTGCAACGGATGCACGCCGGGTTACTCGCGTAAAGGCAGGCCTAAAACATCCAGCAGTTCAGAGTATTTTAAACGATGTTATGGGCATGGAAAATCCCTGGCAAGGGGTTCCATGTGCAGATAATCCTATGAAAGTTTTGAAATCAAGAGAAGTTCGTATAAAAGAAATATGTGCAGCATGCCCATTGCTTGAAGCATGTGAAGCAGTAGTGATAGAAGAGCGACCAAAAACCGGTATGTGGGCAGGGATGGCTCGTAATGCAACAAGTTACCACGCGGATGGAAGTCCTAAGGTACTTCGCGAACTTGAAGCAGCTTAAGTAGGTAGGGCAAATCTACCTACGACTTAAATATATACTTAATCATAACCAATAAGCTTCTGTGAAACTTTGGCGTATACTAAAACATATGGCAGAGGCGGAGCAAATGAAGCGGAAGAAGCTCGTAGTCATTGACGGAAAGTCAGTATTTTATCGGGGCTACTACGCGATGCCAAATTTGAGTACAAAAGATGGTACACCCACTGGCGGTGTATTTGGCTTTGCGACCATGGCTCTTGAAGTTATCCGTAAATTACAGCCGGATTATGTAGCGGTGGCATGGGACAAACCAAAAACTAATATCCGGAAGCGCCTGGAGCTATACCCAGCATATAAAGCGGGGCGTAAGCCGGCACCAGCGGATTTTTACGAACAAGTGCCTGTACTTCATGAACTGCTAGAAGCTTTTGGGTGGCCACTGTATGAGCTCGATGACTACGAAGCTGATGATATCATGGGCACACTTGCTATAGAGGCTGACAAACAGGGTATTGATACGCTACTTGTGACTTCTGATATGGACTTGCTTCAGGTAGTAAATGGTCATACGAAAGTCTTTGCACTCAAAAAAGGCCTGAGTAATATAGAATTGTACTCACCGGATAGTTTTCAGGCGAAATATGGCATAGACGTGCATCAATTTCTGGACCTGAAGTCACTAAAAGGTGATTCATCGGATAATATTCCAGGTGTGCCGGGTATTGGCGAAAAGACAGCCACCCAGCTATTGCAAGAATATAAAACATTGGATGGCGTGTACGATAATTTAGTCTTAGTCAAAGAAAGTACACGCAAGAAACTAGAAGCCGGTAGAGATTCAGCGTACTTGAGCAAAAAACTAGCAGCTATATGGACTGACGCGCCCATCAAACTAAATCTTAAAGAGGTTGATGGTAGCAAAGTAAACCCTGAAAAAATTCGTGACATCCTGCAAAAACTGGAGTTTCGAAGCCTGGTGCGACAACTGCCAGAAGTCATGCAAATTGCCGAGGAGCACGGAGCCAATGATCATGGGGCGTGTAGCTTACGGACTGGTAAAAATGCGATTATTGCTACCGAAAAAGCTTTGAAAGAACTGCAACTAGGAAAATCAAAGCCGGTGTTTGTACACTCACGTTCGGCGGGCAAACATGGTCGCAGCCCAAAGTATTTAGTGCTGAGCACGGAAGCTAAACAGGTGTATACCATAGACCTAACTAAAGTTACACAGTCGGCTGTAGTTGCTCTGATACAAAACGCTCATTCTTTAGCGGGCTACGACATAAAGACTACTTTGAAGGTGCTAATTGACCTAGGCGTAGAAACTTTGCCAGCGGTAGGTCATGATGTATTAATTGGCGCATTTGTATTAAACCCGCTCAACCGTGAACAAACATTAACAGAGCTTGCCAGTAGTAACCTAGGTTACGACGGCTCGCCTTTTGAAGAGCTAACGGACGAAGAATATATACAACGCGCCCCGGAAATCATAGCGATATTGCGTGATTTATACGACCAGCAAACGAATGAATTGGCGTCTATTTCAAAATTGCCAGAGCTCCTGCAAACTATCGAGTGGCCGGTTATTCCGGTACTAGCACGCATGGAGTACGAAGGTATTCGGCTTGACACGAAGTATTTAGCAAAGTTTTCAGTAGAGATTAATGATGCTATTTCTGACCTTGAGCAACAAATTTATGGCTACGCCGATCAAGAATTTAATATAGCTAGCCCGGGGCAACTGGCAGACATATTATTCACGAAGCTTGATTTGCCAAAACAAGGTATCAAAAAAGGCAAAACCGGCTATTCTACAGCAGCAAGTGAACTAGATAAACTGCGCGATAAACATCCAATTATCGATCTTATTACGCAATATCGCGAAGTGACAAAGCTCAAAAATACCTACGTCGATACTTTGCCTAAGCAAGTCGATGAAAATTCGCGAGTACACACAACGTTTCGCTTGACAATTGCCCAAACTGGCCGCTTGAGTTCGAATGACCCCAACTTACAGAACATTCCAACCAGGACTGAGCTAGGACGACATATTCGCACGGCCTTTGTGGCTGATAAAGGCAAAACATTCGTTAGTGCTGACTATAGCCAGTTTGAACTGCGTTTGGCGGCGGTTATGGCAGGCGACAAAGAATTAGTTGAAATGTTTAACAATGGCGCGGATATTCATACAGCCACGGCTGCCCAAGTATATGGCCGCGAGTTAGAAGATGTAACAAAAAATATGCGCCGTGCAGCCAAAGTGATCAACTTCGGTATTTTATATGGCATGAGTCCACACGGCTTAGCGGTGGCGGCTGGCATGACGTACGAACAAGCTATACACTTTATTGAACGGTATAAAGAGCTTAGAAAGCCTTTGTTTGATTACATTGACCGTATCAAAGAATTCGCGCGCAAAGAAGGTTATGTAGAAACTATTTTTGGGCGCCGTCGGCCAATGCCGGATATTCATTCGAGTAACTTTATGGTGCGGCAAGCAGCTGAAAGGGCAGCTATAAATATGCCGATCCAGGGCACCGAAGCCGATCTCATGAAATTGGCCATGATAGAAATCGATAAAAAGTTGCAAAAGGCTTACCCAACAGCAGATATGCTACTGCAAATACACGACTCAATTTTGGTTGAAGTAGATGCTGCAGATGCCAAGGGAGTAGCAGAGTTGCTTAAAAGTACTATGGAAAATATTTATCCAAAACTTCCTGTGAAGCTAGACGTTGATACAACTACCGGAAAAAACTGGGGTGAACTTTAATGGATGGTGCTATGCGGACATTTCGGCTTCATAAATTAGTGAGGGATAAAGTTATCCAGTTCACAGTAGATCAAGGGGGTGAAGTAGAAGCCACCAAGCTGGCAGGGACAGACTTTAACAAAGCCCTCGTCACAAAACTTATAGAGGAAGCAACTGAGCTACAAAACGCTGAATTATCAGTTGAAGAGCTGGCAGATTTGAAAGAAATCATTGACCAGCTGTGCCGCAACATGAAAATTACGCCCGAAGTATTTGCTAAAATTCAGCGAGAAAAGCGGAATAAAAACGGTGGCTTCAAGAACGGTGATTTTATAGAGACAGTCAGCTTGCCAGCAGATAATAAATGGGCAGCATATTACGCCTCACAGCCTGAACGTTTCCCCGAAGTCAAGTAACTAACTTCACAATAGCCTTATCAAAAACCTTACAGAGTAGCCGCAAAGGGGCGGGTATACTTTTTCTTTGTGTGCTATCCGTGTTTCTTTCATTCGCAGGATTCAAAACTATAAATAGAAAAGGAGGAGAGTATGAGAAAAAAGATTTGGGAACGTGCTCATCAAGCGTGACTGTTTCGTACGAAACAGTCGTGTACTTAAGTGAAGTGAAGCAACTTACCTATCGCTGCATAGGTGGTTCGGCTGTTGGTAAATTATTTATCGCAGACTATACGTATCTGCCTGAAGAATTTCCTCGGGATACAATAGGTCCTTATGATCGTCTAGCACCGTGGATGTTGGTAAATAGTATTCCTGGCCACAGACTTTCTGATCACTAAATATACAGCCCAGATTTTCAATGTTAAAATACGTCCATAACTAAACATTGGGTTGGTACATGAAGATATACATTGCCGGAAAAGTATCAAAAGAGTCTGTCTTTAAAACGCATCACTGGCGTGACGATTTTTGTGCCAAGCTACAGAAAAATCTGGAGGGGGTAACCTTACAAAGTATAGACCCTCTTAAATATGAGGTTGGCACAGTTTCGCCAATGGCGATTTTCGAAAAAGACTGTCAACTTATTGCTAAAGCAGAAGTTTTAGTAGTTTATTTATCTGATGATATAAGTGTCGGCGGTTCACAAGAAATTATGATAGCTCGCTATCTTCGTAAACCTGTCATTGGTTTTGCGCCTAAAGGCGGGAAGTTTAACGGAGCTACAAGGGAAATGTTCGGAAAAATAATTGATAATTACCAAGACCCATTTGTATTTGCGACCTGCGATGTTGTATGTGGCACTATCGAAGAAGTAGCTGAAGCGCTACAAAATACCACCGCCATTAAATCAAGTGGTTTAGATATTATTGACAAAGCCTTAGGCCGTTAACGGTCTGATAAACGGCGGCGAGGACGTTTTGAGGATTTCGTTGCCGTTGTGATGCGACTGCCACGGGCTTTGTAGATTCGATAAGCAAGAATTATGATCCATACTGCAAAAAGTAAACTAACAAGAGCTGCCATTCCACTGTAAAAACTTGAGGGATTCTTAAAAAGCATCAAGGCAATAAACGCCGTGAATAGTTCTCCGGCAATAAGCAGACGGGCAAATTTATAGTTACGTTTTTCCTGGGCATAATAACCAATGCCAAACAGCACAGCGTACCAACCAGCCAACATAAAAGCGATAATTATCCAGAGGAACGAGTTGGTGACGCACTCGCTGCTGTTTTCGCAATGTGAGGCCACATCTTTAATGCCACCAATTATTACAAGCAAAGTCATAACGGCAAGCTGTATAAAAGTGGCGGTAGCAGTTTGATAGCGTAATGTCATCAGGATGTATTATACCGCGTCCACCCTTAAATATAAGCAGTTTTATGTATGTGGCAACTTACGTACAATATAGAAGTGATTAAAGCTATAGTTTTTGATTGTTTTGGTGTGTTGGCAGAAGATGGATGGACGCCGTTTAAGCGCAAATACATACAAGGCAAACCAGAAATAGCTTTAGCAGTGCAGCTCCTCGGCAGGGAAGTCGATAGCGGTAAACGAAGTTTTGCAGACATGATTCACGAAACAGCAAAGGTAGTTGGCGTGGATGAGTCTATTGTAAGAAAAGCCGTCGAGCGTCAGGTTCCTAACGAAATATTGTTTGCGTATATACAGTCTGAATTAAAGCCACAGTACAAGATTGGGTTGCTTAGTAATGCCAGCTATAATGTACTTGACTTACTCTTTACGCCTGGACAGGCTGCGTTGCTTGATGCTAGCGTGCTGTCTTATGAAGCTGAGGCTGTGAAGCCAGCCCTACGGCCATATGAGTTGATCGCTGAGCGATTAGGCGTAACACCAAAGCAGTGCGTAATGGTTGATGACCAACCTCGGCACTGTGCAGGCGCAATACATGCAGGCATGCAGGCAATTTTATACACAGAATTTGATCAGTTTCGTAGCGAGCTCTCAAAGCTGTTAGCAGACCAGTAAGTATTTTGCAATTTTATACAACATATGGTATCATACTAGAGTAAATAGAAACTTTATGCGTTACATAGTTAGTTTTTTGATAGCCATCGGGCTGATTATTTTATTCATCATTTTATTGTTGAAAATTATTTTTGGTGGGAATAATAATTCTCCTGAGAGTAAAGTGAATTTAGCAGACTATGCGCACACCAACGTTATTATGCGTATGGTTGCCCAGGGTCCGATTACTGCCAATCAAGACCATCACCAAGTTTATATTGAAGTTGGGAAAGATGATAATGAAATCCAGCTTGTTAGAGGGTATCAGGGCGAAGTCACTCACGAAGAGCAGTTTGATAGTAATTCTTCTTCGTATGGTAATTTTTTAAGGGCGATTGATCTACTGGGCTATACAAATGGTGACACAAGCGAAGAACGTGCAGACTATCGAGGCCACTGTCCGTTTGGAAACAGGTATATATTTCAAATAATAGACGGCACTAAAGTTAAGCAGCAATTTTGGGCAACTTCTTGCGGTGATAGAGAGGGCACCTTTCGTGGCCAGACAGAAGATATTATCCAGCTGTTCCAAGCACAAATACCTGGTTATAGTGAACTTACTACTAATCTGGACCTCTAGCCTATCCTAAAAATCAAACGTTTGTCTGTTTGACATGCACGCTGTAGCGCCACAGTATGCATGCGCAGGCGGCTGGCAAGCGGTGCGCTACGGGCGATAATAACAATACTATTTGGCTGGACTTTTACCCCAACACTCACATTAAAATGCTCTTGTACGTAACGCTTGATACTACTAACTTCCCCTGGTTCGTCGAAATCTTTACGGGCGAGTATACTTCCTAAGTCATCCATTATTCTAAATTATAGCCTACAATAAAAAGAGTTATGCCAGAATTGCCTGAAGTTGAGACAGTGCGGATTGGGTTAAGTAAGCTGTTGCCCGGAAGGGTAATTAAACAAGTGGAATTTGATAACCCGAAAAGCTTTCCGAATACACCAGAAGATGTTGCTCAGTTTGTTGTTGGCGCAAAAGTGGTGTTAGTGGCTCGACGAGCCAAAGTTTTGCTGATTGAACTCTCTAGCAAATACTCGTTAGTTATTCATTTGAAAATGACTGGTCAGCTAGTCTTTCGAGGTGAACAAAATTTTGGGGCGGGGCATCCGAACAATAGCTTGGTTGGAAAATTACCAGATAAGACTACCCATGTGACTATCAGCTTTGAGGATGGCAGCAAGCTATTTTTTAATGACCAGCGAAAGTTTGGTTGGGTACGGGTATTTCCGACCACGGAAGTGCCGAATATTGATTTTTTTAAAAAGGTTGGGCCAGAGCCACTTGACTCTTCTTTTACTCCAGACTTACTGTATGAGCGTTTACAGCGGCGCAAAAACAGCAACATTAAGGCTGCGCTACTTGATCAATCGGTATTAGCAGGTATCGGTAATATTTATGCAGATGAGGGGTTGTGGGGAGCTAAGACTCACCCGGCTACACTTGTGAAAAATCTGTCAAAAACACAAATTGCTGCGCTGTACGATGAACTTATCTCGGTGTTAAAACTATCTATCGAAAAAGGCGGCTCCACTGATCGTAATTACGTTAATGCTGAGGGTAAAAAGGGCAGCTACATTAGCTTTGCTCAAGTATTTCGTCGTGAAGGCAAGCCGTGCTCGCGTTGTGGCACAGTTATAGAAAAGACACGGGTGGCCGGGCGTGGGACACATATTTGTCCGTATTGCCAACCTGCTCCAAATTAGTTCCTGAAAAGTGTTATAATACTTCTCAAGAGAACCATAAACGGAATGCTATGACGAAAATAAAGAGGGTGCTAAGCAGGGGATTGCGACGGGCGAGAAAAACCTTACAACGTTTTGACCGTAGTATAAAGCTGAGTTTTACCAAGTTTTTTCGTGTAATATATCGGGTAAAATTCCTGCGTCCCCTTGTTAGGCCAGTACACCGTTTTGTACATCATCACTATCGCATTACAGCAGCGGTACTATCCATACTAATCGTAGCGGGAGTGGCTATTCCAGTCTTGCAGCCTTACTTGCAAGGCAAACGCTATGAACTAAACGCTCAAGCTCAGCAATTATTAGGCACTGCGGATAAAGATTTGGTAAAAAAGCTAACCTACGATGATCAGAATCAGCTATATCAATTCAACAAAGACGGTAAAAAGACACCGATTACTGATGGTAATCCCTTAGAAAAACTCAAATCACAAGTAGGCGGTGGCGGGGAGGACGATAACCAACTCTATAGTGTCGATATTGCTAAAGATTTGTCCAAAGGCGTGACATATTATGACAATCAAATGCAGCTGAGCTTTAAGTTAGTGCCTCAATTCAATACTATGCCTGGCGAACAAAAAGATGGGCACTTGATATATCCGCTTAACGGGACAAAAGGGCAGCTAGCTTACACCACAGATGCGAGTGGATTAAAAGAAAATGTAGTGCTTTATGAAAGTCCGGGAAATAGTTTTGTAATGGACTATAAGCTGGACTTGCCAAAGAGTTTGGAAGCGCGGCTCATACCCCAAACCGGTGAGATCGGTATATACTCTGCCGACCCGGCATTGTTTGGGAACATCAGCTATGGCTCTAGTGATGATCAGGCGCGCGTAGAGGCCGCGCGTAATAATTCTAAAAAAACGTATCTGACGTTTAAAATTCCTGCTCCGATAGTACTTGGCACAGGTGGTATAAACCAGAAGTCAGTAGCTCCGGTAGATAGTCACTTCCAATTAAACGGCGATACGCTACGAGTTGTCACGAAAGGTTTGGATAAAGCAGAATACCCACTCAGTATCGATCCGACGGTTACCGTAGACAGTAGCAGTGATTTCCAAACAGGTAATATGGAGGACAATAATTTATCTGTGAGCAGCGGTGACCTGAATAGAGGTACTGTAACAGGAGGAAGCCTTGGCAGTTATAGTAACGGTACCTTACCGACAAGCACAAACCGGATGTTCCTCGCTTCAGTTGCCTACAACGGTTACATGTACGTCATGGGTGGGTATAGCGGTAGCTCAGATCTTAACACGGTGTACTATGCCTCCATAAATACTAGTACTGGAGCACTCGGAACCTGGACAGCGGCTACAAACTTACCAAGTACTATGAGAGGACATTCGGCGGTTGTATACAACGGTTATATGTATGTCGTTGGAGGGTATTATTCTAGCGGCTCCACGTACCTTAATAGCGTCTATTATACACCGATAAACACTAGTGACGGCAGCTTGGGCGGTTCTTGGACGTCTACCTCTACATTTAGTACAATCCGTGCCTGGCAAGGAACGGTAACTTATAACGGCTATATGTATATACTGGGTGGGCAAACTACCGGCGATACATACCTTGATAACGTCCAATACGCGCCCATTAATGCCAACGGCTCGCTCGGCACGTGGCAAAATACTACGGTACTAACTCAGGTAGACTCAGGGCTTGCTTCAGTCGCCTACAACGGCTACATATATGTTATTGGTGGAGATTGGAGTAATAACGTCCAATACGCGCCCATTAATGCCAACGGCACAATTGGTTCGTGGATAAGTACCTCGGGTTTCACAAATGAAAGATCCGGCTTAAGCGCTTCTGTGTATAACGGCTATATCTATGTTGGCGGGGGATATGGCTGGCCAACCCCCGATGCTCTTTTAAGTGATGTCCAATACGCGCCCATTAATGCCAACGGCTCGCTCGGCACGTGGACAACTACTACTGCGCTACCGACCGCCCGGTATTTTGGCGCGAGCGTTGCCTACAACGGCTATTTTTACTATTTCGGTGGACAGACCGGTAGTGGCGAAACAAACCAAATTCGTTATGCAGCAATCAATCCGCCAGGATATACCACAGCAGGAGCCTCCACTACATCTTTTACCACGGGGCGGGAGCGTGGAGCAGCCGTTGCCTACAACGGCTATCTATATACTATGGCTGGACGCAAAGGCTCCAGTAATACAGCATGTCGCAATTCAGGGTCAGCACTTTATTGTAATGATACGCAGTACGCTCCGATCAATGCTAATGGCACGATTGGCTCGTGGACAACAGGGACATACTTTACTACACCGCGCTATGGCATTGCCGCCGTTGCCTACAACGGCTATATGTACATCCTTGGTGGTAATGACGGCAGCAGCAATCTTACAAGTGTTCAGTCTGCGACCATCAATGCTAGTACAGGCGCTTTAGGCACATGGGGCGCTAACACGGCGCTTGGCACTGCGCGACGAGAACATTCGGCAGTTGTATATAACGGCTACGTGTATGTGCTCGGAGGTAATACGGGTAGTGCAGCTAATACGGTTAGTTACGCTTCAATCAATACCTCTACTGGTGTTATAGGTACTTGGACTGCTACGACAGCTTTCACAACGGCTCGTCTAGATCATGCTTCAGTGGTATATGGTGGGTATATTTATGTAATCGGAGGCACAAAAGGTACTAGTAGCACTGCTTGTAGGGATTCTGGCTCTGCTGCAATATGTAATGATGTCCAATACGCTGCCCTGGATCCAAGCACAGGTGCAGTGGGCACGTGGACAACCACTACATATTTTTCTACGGCCCGCGACTCACTAACCGCAGCTGCCCAAAACGGCTACATGTATATCATGGGCGGCAATACGGGTAGCCAGACAAATGATTTCCAATACGCTCCTATAAATTCTGACGGGAGTACTGGCACATGGAGCACAACGTCCACACTAGTGACAGCGCGTTCGGCCCATAGCTCGGTAGTATACGGCGGATATATTTATACGCTTGGCGGTTTCGGTGGAGGTTATTTGGCCACCACAGAGTATACTCAAATTAATAATGGAGGCCTTGGTAGCGTTGGTTCTTGGACAGCTAGCAATGCTTTTACAACTGCCCGATCTTACTCCGGTAGAGTAGCCTACAACGGCTACATGTACATACTGGGCGGGCTAAAAGGCTCTGCAAGCACAGCGTGTCGTACTTCTGGCTCAGACGATGAGTGTAATGATGTCCAATACGCTCCCATCAATAGCAACGGAAGTTTAGGTACGTGGGCGGCAACCACAAGCTTCTCAACACCACGCTACGGTCTCGTTGCCGTTGCCTACAACGGCTACATGTACGTCATGGGTGGGTACGATGGCGGCTATTACGATGATGTCCAATACGCTCCCATCAATAGCAACGGCACCATCGGGAGCTGGACTGCTACAACTAGTTTTACCACAGCCCGGGCAAGTCATGCCGCCGTCGCCTACAACGGTTACATGTACGTCATGGGTGGGTATAGTGCAGGCGGGAGGCTCAGCTCCATTTATTATGCCCCTATAAACAGTGATGGCACGATTGGTAGTTGGACTTCTACTACTGCTTATTCAACAGGCACTTATTATCATGCCGCCGTCGCCTACAACGGTTACATGTACGTCATCGGAGGTTTCGCGTCTACATATGTAGCTACAGTCCAATACGCTCCCATCAATAGCAACGGCACCATCGGGAGCTGGACTAATACAACTTTTCTAAGGAGCGCCCGGTATACCCATGCTGCGGCTGTTTACAATGGATATCTCTATGTTTCAGGAGGGTATGATGGCAGCGCTGAGCTTAATAGTACCGAGTATGCTCCCATTAATACCAACGGTACATTAGGGCAGTGGCAGTCCACCACAGGTTTTACGACGGCCCGCGAGGCACATGGCTTCACAATCTACAACGGCTATATGTACGTCATGGGTGGGTATGATGGCAGTTATTACAATACTACCCAATACGCTCCTATTAACTCTATGCCAAGAACCTCTCGATATTCGAAGGTCATTGATTTTAGTATTCCAAGTAACGTTACCAATATTGCTTATACAGGCACACTTCCTGGTGGCACCAGAAGCATATCTTACCGCCTGGCGGGAGATGATGGCGTGTTTGGGTCTACGAAAAATATAGCCGATGGCTATAGCTGTTCTGAGTCAGGAGCGGGCCACTACATGCAAATACTTGTAACCCTTGACGATAATCAAATTGGCACGTTTCGCGATGCGCTTAACACCAACAACGCAAAAGTGAGTAGTCTTACTATTGACACCAAGCCGCTCACCGCTCCTCCGGATAAGCGTTTGCGTCATGGCGCTTGGTTTTATAATAACGTCTTGCAGCCGTTCACTACGACGACAGATATATGTAGCTAATCGCAAGTCACGTATACTAAGAACATGGTTACTGTGCTGGCTGGATCAAATAGTTTCTTGGTGCACACTGAATTAGATAAGCTCATTACTTCATTTGTTGTTATGCATGGCGATATGGCCCTGGAGCGACTGGATTGTGAAGAAAGTACCTACGAGCGAATTGCTGAAGCTGTGCAAAGCCTCCCTTTTTTAGCTAGCAAGAAGCTTGTTATTCTGTATAGCCCCAGTGCGAATAAACAGTTTATAGAACAGGCCGAAGCGCTGCTTGCTGATATTTCGGAAGTCACCGATATTGTGCTGGTAGAACCAAAACTCGATAAACGTACAAGCTATTATAAGTGGCTCAAAAAGCACACCGAATTCAAAGATTTTGCCGAGCTCGACGGACCGAGTTTAGCGAATTGGGCCGTGGATTTTGCGAAAGAGCAGGATGCCGAGTTGTCCATAAGTGACGCCAATTATTTAGTTGAAAGACTGGGTACAAACCAGCAGCATCTAAGCAATGAAATCAAGAAACTTATATTAGTGGATAAAAAAATTATTCGCGATACCATTGATAGCTTGACTGAACCAACGCCGCAGAGCAAAATCTTTGACTTGCTCGATGCAGCATTTGATGGCAACACCAAAAAAGCTTTACTACTATATAAAGAACAGCGCAACATGAAAGTAGAACCCCAAGAAATTCTAGCCATGATAGGCTGGCAGCTTCGTCAAGTGTCTTTAGCCAAAACAGCTGGGACAAAACACGACATTGTTCACGAAGCCAAAATAAGCCCCTACAGTGCTAGCAAAGCCAAAGCAATTGCCAGCCACTTGACACTTCAACGCCTAAAAGAACTTGTGTATGATCTTATAAAAATCGATGCCCGCAGCAAGCGCGAATCAATTGACCTTGACGAAGCTTTACAAAGTTATATTTTAAGAATCTCCTAAGTTGCTGCTATCGCTACCTTAAAAAATGCCATCCTTAATCTTAAGGTGAATTGAAAAAACTGACCCTGCGTAGAGTCGGTAGGCTCTCTTAGTGAGGAACTTTATTTTTTCGTAGTTTTCTTTGTGGCTGGTTTTTTAGCGGGAGCTTTTTTAGCTGTAGGCTTCTTGGCTGCAGCTTTTTTAGCGGCTGGCTTAACGCCGGCAGCTTTTGCAGCTTTAGCAAGTTGGCTCTTTTTGCGGGCTGCTTTATTTTTATGGATTACCTTTTTCTTAGCAGCTTTATCGACCTCACTTTGAGCTTTGCTAAGCTTTTCGCTGGTCTTTTTGCCACCGGTTAAGCTAGCATGGAAAGCCTTTACAGCGGTCTTTAGTGAGCGCTTGGTTTTACTATTACGTACGGAGGCTTTTTTAGCCACGCGCACGCGCTTTTTTGCTGATTTGATAATAGGCATTAAATTAATTTCCTTTTAGTTTATGGTTTTATCAAAGGAGACTATACTAGACTGACCCTTGTTTGTAAAGTATAAGTGGAAAACACTTTGCAAATGCTTATGGTTTATGGTAGGCTGGCGATAAAGGTATAAAATAAAAACATGGATACTCAAAAACAAGTCATAGACCGATTGAAGCAGGCGAACAATGTCCTCGTCACCGTGAGTAACGATCCATCCGTTGATCAGTTGGCTGCGTGTATTGGACTAAGCCTGGCCCTCAATAAGCTTGGTAAGCACGCCACAGCTGTATTCAGTGGTAATGTGCCTTCAACGATTGAGTTTTTGCAGCCCGAGGAAACGATTGAAAAAAATACCGACAGTTTGCGTGATTTCATTATTAGCCTTGATAAGTCTAAAGCCGATAAACTGCGCTACAAGGTAGAAGACAAACTAGTACGTATTTTTATTACACCGTATCGTACCAGTATTTCAGACAATGACCTTGAATTTAGCCAAGGAGACTTTAATGTTGATGTTGTGCTTGCCATTGGCGTGCAGGATCAAAAAGAACTTGATCAGGCGGTGACAGCACATGGTCGGATTTTGCATGATGCCACGGTCGTTACCGTTAACAACCAAGAGCAAGGCGGAGAACTTGGTAGTATTCACTGGATTGACACGGCTGCAAGCAGCCTTTCTGAGATGGCAGCGGTGCTTGGACTTGCGTTGTCAAAGGATGTGTTTGATCAGCAAATTGCTACCGCGCTTCTGACGGGTATAGTTGCTGAAACGGGCCGGTTTAGCAATGAAAAAACAAGTGCGGATACCATGAGTATCAGTGCTAGCCTTATAGCTGCCGGCGCTAACCAGCAGCTGGTCGCCAATAAACTACAAGAATCACCCCAGGTAAAAGATACCTCCGGTGATACAAGCGAAGCGCCTGAAGCAAGCGCTCGCGTCAATGATGACGGCACTCTGGAAATTAACCACGATGCCGATGATGAGCATGACGAGCCGCAACCATCTGGCGAAGAAAGACAAGCAGAACAACTTTCTCCTGAAAAAGATTCGCAGCCTGAAAAGGCCAAAAAGCTTGGAGAATCCGAAGAGCCCAAAATTTCGTCAGCAAAACAAACAGGCATCCTCGAAGAGCAGACCCCGCACTATAAAAATCCGCGAACTGCGGTCAGCCCGCCACCGTTTAGCAGCGATACAGATCCTAACTTGGCAGGCGCACAAGAGCCATTCGTAGATCCTTTAACGCTACCGCCCGTTGATGCAACCGAACCGATACTGCATCACGATGTACCGTCTCCTGCTGCGTCTCAACGTGATCATTCACACGATACGCTCACTGACATTGAACAAGAAGTCAATAGTCCTCATCTCCATGCCAATGACAATGAATCTCCACGGCCTTCCGTAATCACTCCTTCAGATCAGCCAGCACCAGACACACCTAAAAATAATCCAGAAGAACTTAATTTAGAAGACTTACAACGACCTGAAGGTATTGATGAGCCTGCCTCTGCAGGTTCAGTTGATGCTGCCCGGGATGCAGTTGAGGCGGCGATGGCCGATACGCAAACACCACTTGATCCGATAACTGCCTTGAACGCTAAACCTCTTGGGGAGCCGTTACATGCACCTTCGGTACCACAAGCACCGCAGCAGCCTATCGTGAATAACCAACTTGTACCTCCTCAGCCTCCCAACCCTCCTTTATCACCTACTGCTGATCAGCCCATGACTATGCCGTTGCCTGGCACTCCCGTGCCACCACCTACTCAGGACGATCAACAAACTGACCAATCTAATGCCGCTCCTTCAGCGCCGCCACCGATTATTCCTCCATTTCCTCCTCAATAACCATGCAAGGCATACTGTGTGTTGACAAACCAAAAGGGTGGACAAGCTTTGACGTAGTTAATTATGTTCGCAAAATTGTAGCTACAGAGCTTGGGAAAAAACCAAAAAACATCAAAGTGGGACATACCGGCACCCTAGATCCGATGGCCACAGGGTTACTAGTGTTACTTGTGAGCAAGGAATATACAAAAAAAGCTACAGAACTAGCCAAAGTCAACAAAACGTATGAAGTAACAATGAAATTGGGCGAAGCCAGCACAACAGGAGACGAAGAAGGCGAAAAAACGGAAATACCGACCAAAAAGTTTAAAAGTTCGGAAATAGAACACGCTCTGGAAAGTTTTTTGGGCAAATCTATGCAAGTGCCACCGGCGTTTTCGGCAATGAAAATTAACGGTCAGCGGGCATATAAATTAGCGCGCGCTGGCAAAGAGGTGCAGCTAGAAGCCCGTCCCATATATATTTCACAGATCGAATTAGCAGATTATAGCCACCCATATGTCAAATTCACAGCTGAGGTATCAAGCGGTACCTATATCCGTTCGCTCGTAGAAGATACTGCTAAAAAACTCAGCACTGGTGCATATATGTCTGACCTTCGCCGCACCAAAGTCGGTGATTTTTCTATCGAAATAGCCATAGATATAAGAGAAAAAACAGCCGAGGATATAGCGAAATCCCTGCAAGCATAATTGTTATAAATACTTTGATGCCTAGGCTTTCTCAGGCGTACAATAGACGGAGAAAGCGGGGTATTCGTGCTGCAAACTACGCAAAAACTTATACGCCAAGCAGGCAAAAAACTGGGGCTTGATGATGAAGCTATTGAGGCGATTGTTCGGGCAAATGCTGAGCATGAGTTTAAAATAACTCTTGCTGACGGCCAAACATTTAAAGCTTATCGCGTGCAGCACAACAACAAGCGGGGGCCGTACAAGGGTGGTATCCGTTTTCATCCAGAAGTAGACTTGGATGAAGTACGGGCACTTGCCACGCTTATGAGTTTTAAGACCGCAGCGGTTGGGCTGCCACTTGGCGGTGGCAAGGGCGGTGTGGCAGTAGATCCACGACAGCTTAATCCCGAGCAGCTTGAAGAAGTCAGCCGCAAATATGTACGTCATCTCGAAAGCCACATTGGTCCGGACAAGGATGTACCGGCGCCAGATGTTAACACTAATCCAGCGATTATTGATTGGATGGTTGATGAATATGAACGCCTGACCGGTGATACCACCAAAGCCAGTTTTACCGGTAAAAGCATCGAAAAGGGTGGAAGCAAGGGGCGTGATGCGGCGACTGGCCGCGGAGGTGTAATAGTGCTCGCAGAGCTTCTAAAAGCCCAAGGAAAGCTTGAGAAACCGCTAACATATGCGGTTCAGGGGTTTGGTAATGTCGGATCATTTTTCGCTACTGTAGCATTAAAAGATCATCCAAACTGGCAGATGGTAGCTGCAAGTGATTCAGCTACAGCTTTAGTAAGCAAAAACGGCTTACCAGCACAAGAACTGGCTGACTTAAAAGCAAAACGCGGCAGATTTGCAAATTACGCTGGGGAAGCTCAGAAAATTACTAACTCTGAACTGTTAGGGCAAGATGTAGATGTGTTGGTGCTAGCGGCGCTTGGCAACGTTATTACCGAAGAAAACGCCCATACAATTAAAGCAAAATACGTCTTAGAGCTTGCGAATGGGCCGGTGAGCGATACAGCAGGAGAAATCCTTGAAAAAGCCGACATAACAGTGGTACCGGATATATTGGCGAATGCCGGCGGTGTTATTGTCAGCTACTTAGAATGGACACAAAATCGCAGTGGCAAACAGTGGCCAGAGGAAAAGGTGAACAAAGAACTGTATAAATACCTCAGTAAAGCCGCTCAAAGCGTCTTAAAAATTTCTCAACGTTACAAAGTTTCTCTCAAAGAGGCAGCAATACTTCGGGGGTTACAGGTACTCACGCAGAGTCAGAGATTGCATAACAGATAAAGGTATGCTAGAATAGTGGGTAACGCCATCAGAAATCTCTAATTTAACGTAAAGGAAGTGGATGATCTCTAGCGAGAAAAAGCAAGCTGCTATCAAGAATACTCAGCTTCATAAGAACGATACTGGTTCTGCTGCAACGCAAGTTGCCGTAGCGACTGAGCGTATCAAAGAATTAACCGAGCACCTAAAGGTGAATAAAAAAGACTTTGCTGCCCGCCGAGGCCTATTACAACAGGTGGGCAAGCGCAAACGCTTTTTGAAATATATCGCACACAAAGATGGTCAAGCGTATCTTGATCTTAAGAAAAAACTTGGTATCCGTTAGCGTGCATAAACTTAAGCATCTCGAATAATCGAGGTGCCCAGCTTGTGCACATTAAAACGAGATAACTATTCGCGCGTTGGACCACAGATATACCGCGCTAAAACTAGTAAGCACGAGTAGCCGTTATATTTGGACTCAAGCGCATGAATGACATCTCGAGAAAGACAGGACGAATGGCAACAATAAATCCTTTCGGTAAAGACATTATAAAAGTAGAAACAGAGCTATGCGGTAAAACGCTCAGCCTTGAAGTTGGCCGCGTTGGCTTCCGCACCAGCGGTAGCGTGATTGTACGCTACGGTGAGACTGTCGTACTTGGTACGGCTATGGTGAAACCACAAAGTGTTCAGGGCATGGACTATTTCCCCTTAAGCATTGACTATGAAGAAAAATTTTATGCATCAGGCAAAATTAGCGGCAGCCGTTTTATTAAGCGCGAAGGCCGCCCGTCTGATGAAGCAATCCTGATTGGCCGTTTGATTGACCGCCCAATCCGTCCGTTGTTTCCGAAAGGTTACCGCCAAGAAATCCAAGGTGTAGCAACTGTGCTCAGCATGGATCCGACGTTCCGGCCTGATATGGTGGCTATGATTGCTGTCAGCGCAGCACTAAGTCTCACTGGCACGCCGTTTGATGGTCCGGTTGCTGGGCTTCGTATTGGTATCGATAATGGTAAATTCGTAGCATTTCCAAGTCATAAAACACTCGAAGAAGGCGAATTAGACCTTGTAGTTGCTGGTACCAAAGATGCCATTATGATGGTAGAGGCCGGTGCGCGTGAAGTGTCTGAAGACCAAATCGCCGAAGCTTTAGAGTTTGCTCATGACGCGATGCAGCCAGCCATTGCGTTGCAACAGGAACTAGTTAAAAAAGTTGGTGTTGAGTCAATTGAATATGAACTGGTCAAGCCCAATGAAGAAATTCAGACAAAAGTAGATAAATGGGTTGAAGGTAAACTCGGTGAAGCGCTTCGTGCGCCATATCCAGAGCGCAATGAACTCGTTGCAGATTTGCGCAAGGCATTCCATGAAGCTTTTGAATTAGAGCACGGGGATACTTATGAAGATCTGAAACCAGAATATGATGAAGCATTTACCATGGCACTTCACAAAGACGTCCGTAAAGGCATCGTTGAAGAGGGTATTCGCCCAGATGGCCGTAAGCTCACTGAAGTTCGTCCGCTTTCAAGTGAAATTAGCTTATTGCCACGTGCGCATGGCTCCAGCATCTTTACTCGTGGTATGACTCAGGCTTTGAATATTACCACGCTCGCACCACTGAGCTATGCACAAATGCTTGATACTATGGAGCGCAATGATGTAGAGAAGCGCTTTATGCACCACTACAACGCGCCAGGCTACACAGTCGGTGAAGTACGCCGTCTCGGTAGCCCGGGTCGCCGCGAAATCGGTCACAGCGCTTTAGCGGAGCGTGCGTTATTGCCAGTAATCCCAAGCGAAGCAGAATTTCCGTATACCATCCGTACCGTAACCGAAATTATGAGCCAAAACGGTTCGACGTCTATGGCGGCGACGTGTTCCAGCTGCTTGAGCCTGATGGATGCCGGTGTACCTTTGAAGGCTCCGGTGAGCGGTATTGCCATGGGTCTGATGCTTGATGGCGATAAGACCTATATTATGAGCGACATTGCTGACGCCGAAGATTTTGCTGGTGATATGGACTTTAAGGTTGCCGGTACCAAAAACGGCATTACAGCACTGCAAATGGACATGAAGGTACATGGTTTGCCTGTAGCTACGCTTAAAGAGGCGCTCATACAAGGTAAAGAAGGTCGTGAGATTATCCTTAACCATATGATTACAACTATCGCTGAACCAAAGGGTGAACTAAGCCCGTATGCACCGCGTGTCGAGACCATTACCATTAATCCGGATAAAATCCGTGAAGTCATTGGTAAGGGTGGTGAAGTAATCCAAAAGATTACCGCCGAAACCGGCGCTGAAATTGATATTAAAGAGGATGGTACAGTGATGATTGCCAGCCCGGATGGCGCAAGTATTGCTGCGGCCAAGCAGTGGATCGCCACTATCGTTGAAGAACCAGAGGTAGGTAAAATTTACCACGACGTACCGGTAGTAAGCGTTATGGACTTTGGTGCGTTTGTACAAATCCTGCCTGGCAAAGACGGTCTGGTACATGTCAGCGAAATGAGTGAAGAACGTGTCAATAAGCCAAGCGATGTAGTAAAGGAAGGTGATAAAGTCACCGTAAAGTTAGTCGCTATTGATGACCGCGGCAGATTACAGCTTTCCATGAAAGCCGCCGCCCGCGAATTAAATAAATAACGAGAATGAGCACAGAAGATACACAACAACTTCTTGATCAGATTAAGGCAGATATTTTAGACAAGAATATCTGCCCAGATTTGGCTAAGACGGCCACGAACCTTGTGATGGGTGACGGCAATGCTAATGCCGACATTGTATTTATCGGTGAAGCGCCTGGCAAGAATGAAGACTTACAAGGGCTGCCATTTGTCGGTGCCGCCGGTAAGTTTTTGGACGAAATGCTTGCCGGTATTGGCTTAGAGCGAAAGGATATTTATATAACGAATATCGTAAAATACCGTCCGCCGAACAACCGCGACCCGTTACCCGAAGAAAAGAAAGCTTTTTGGCCTTATTTGGTAAAACAACTACAGATAATTCAACCAAAAGTCGTAGTAACGCTTGGACGGCATAGCATGGAATACTTTTTGCCCAACCAACGCATTTCAGCAATCCATGGCGAACCGAAGCGAGTGGCGTTTGGGGATCATAAGCTTGTCATCTTACCTTTGTTCCATCCAGCAGCAGCGCTATATAACGGTAGTATGCGCGAAACGCTTATTGAAGACTTTAGTGCTATCCCAATAATTATCAAGAAAATTAAGAAAGAAACCAACTAATATTAAACCTGAATCAGAAAGGAAAACGACTATGAACCAAACGAATCAGAAAAGAAACGATAAACCGAAACGAACTAATAACAGCAATAAAAATCAGCGAAACCAAGACAAGCCACAAAACGGGACTAATGGTAATGGCAACGGTAATAAGATTTCACGCGGTGCCGCTGTACGCGCCCAAAAGCGTACCCAAATGGATGCCCAGCGTATTGCTAATCAGTATCAAGCAGCAAACCCAGAGCTAGTAGCGCAACACCAGAAACGTGCCAATTTTATAGACGAGAGTCCACGCCTTAAGATCATTGGTCTTGGTGGTATGGACGGTGGTGGCTCTAAGAACACCATGCTTGTTGAGTATATGGATGACGCCGTTATCATTGATGCAGGGAATGATCTCGGTGTTGACTTGCCAGGTATTAATTACGGTATCGCAGACATGTCGTACTTGCAAAGCATTAAGCACAAGCTTCGTGGCTACATCATAACTCATGGTCACCTTGATCACATCGGCGCTTTACCGCATATTGTGCCAGAATTTCCTGCGCCGATTTATGGTTCCAAATTTACCATTGGGCGCGTTGAAGAAATTTTTGAAAACTTTGGCTTACCCATGCCTGAAGGTTTTGAATTGCGCACCGTGACCATGAACGAAAATACTCACGAGCGCTTAAAAATTGGTGCGTTTTTCGTAGAACTTGTACGTATTACGCACTCCATCCCTGGCAGCACTATGGTGGTACTTGATACGCCGGTTGGACGTATCATAAACACTGGCGATTTTCGCTTAGACCCCAACCCGCTTGACCATGAGCGCAGCGATACGGATCGCCTTAAAGAACTCGGCAATGAGGGCGTGCTGGCATTGTTATCTGAAAGCACCACCACCGAACGTCCGGGACGTACTCCGTCAGAGTCGACTATCGAACAAAGTTTTGTTGATATCATGGACCGTGCGCCAGGCCGTATTTTCATCGGCTTGTTCTCGACTAATATGAACCGTGTCCAAATGCTTGTTAATGCTGCCGTACATCACAACAAGAAAGTTGCTATGGATGGTCGCAGTATGATCAGTACGCTGGAAATGGCTATTCGTCATGGATTTATGAAAGTACCAAAAGGTACCTTCGTGCCAATTGCTAGCGTACCGAGTATGAAGGATGACAACATCGTAGTGGTGTGTACTGGTTCACAGGGCGAACCAAGTTCGGCATTGCAGCGTATGGCCAGCGGTGAACACCGCCATATTAAACTTAAAGAACAAGATACCGTAGTGCTCAGTAGCACGCCGATTCCAGAGAGCGGCAATGATTCGCTTATCGGCGACATGGTGGATGGTTTAATCCGCAAAAACGTTCACGTGTTTGAGCATCGTAACCATGAACTTGATGGTATTGGGCCGCTCCATGTGTCAGGTCATGCAAGCATCGACGAATACGCTGAAATTATTGATATATTAAAACCGAAGTTCTTTATTCCGATTTATGGTTCGTTCCGTTCTAAAAAACGCCATAATGACATTGCTATTAATCAAGGCATACCACGAGCTAATACACTAAATGCTGAGAACGGGGATGTTATTGCGCTGACTCAGGACAAAATGGAAATTATCGGTGAAGTTCCACATGGTACGATTTTGGTTGACCAAACTGGTATGATCGTTAATAACATTGTTGTCAAAGACCGGGTATTACTGGCCGAAGAAGGCTTAGTAGCGGTAATTCTAACGGTAGACAAAAAGACAGGCAACTTGCTAACTAGTCCTGATATTATCAGTCGCGGGTTTATCTATATGCGTGGTAGTGAAGAGATCATGAATGGTTTGCGCCAAGAGTTGCGCCGAGCAGTAGGGCAGCGCTTCAAGCGGGTTGATCTAGATCGGTTCAAAGCCGAACTCAAAGATCATGTTACACATTATCTGTTTGAACATACCCAACGTAGTCCGATAGTTATTCCGGTTGTAAATGTAATCGGCGGGAAAGGCGAAGTTAAGACAGCAACGAACGGTAATCGCACCAAGACCAGCGAAGAAATTGCAGCCGAACAACAAAAACGCTTCCAAGAACTTCGCGCCAAGCTCCTTACCCAAGATGCCCGAACAGATTAATACAAGTTGAGAAATGCCTAACTTCTCCACTGTGCGGGGTCGGAGTAATTTGGATCTATGTATTATTTTTAATAAGTTTCCTTACGCGTCTCCGGTATTGGCGCTCACCGATTATGCCAGTAAAAGTTGCAGCTGAAAATACCCAAAGTGCACTGCGTCGCATTTGCTTATTGTCGCTGCTTATTGCAGCCAGACTAGCAGCCATTTGCCCGGCAGCTTTAACTTTATTGGTGGGGATTGCTTTTAGCATTCTGGGGGCAATGCCGTGCTCCTCTACGAGAGCTCTATGTTCTGCCATATTGCCGTCACGCCAGTGAGATGCCGCCAAGTTTACGCCCATAATAGCTGCAGAAAAGTAATCTCTTTGACGAATAAACCGAGCGAGCAAGCCACGCATAATTCCATCAATTAGAGCTTTATCGGCTTCAGGATCTGCTATGGCGCCTTCGGGGGAGGTTGGTATATCTAATAATTCAGCCCCTTCGCGGGCGTATTTGCCGTCAAAGCCGTCCGTTGCCATTACAGCTCCTGTTGCTACAGCAGCTACCACATTACCGTCACCAGCGGCTATACTTCCGATAGGCTGTGCGCTTCTGCGTCGGAACTCTGTGAGGGCGTGGGCACGGTTTATAAGTGTTTCACCTCTGGCTCTGTCTGTCTCACTAGTTACTGTGTGCATCTGTTGCTCAACTGTACGTAAAACTCACCCCTGTTGCAAGCATAAGCAATATTGACAAACATTGTAATATTTGCTATAATTACTAATTGTTAAACAAAGGCACTTACTATGAGTGCAACGATTTTAGAATCAGCATCACATGCGGATGAAGATAGAGACTACCGTAGTCCTCTGCATGATGATCCAAGACTTTTTACTGGACAAACAGACGCAGAACGTGCGCAACAAGCAGAACGTGCTTTAGAAGTCATTGAGCCGCATGTTGACGCTGCAGCTCGAGATGGCGAGCACCGCCTAGAAGTGTTAGGGTATGCCGAAGCGGCCCTCGAACACGAGGTAATGCGTAGGCGAGGAAGACATACTGGAGAACCACCAAGTCCACCTAGTGATTTAGCGGCATAAATTTGCTAAAATAATACGGTAATGGCAAAAAAGAAAAAACAAACACGCGCAAAGAAGAAAGTTGAAGCCGTAGCACCCGCCGAACGCTCAGCTTTTTGGGCATATAGTGGGGCAATCTTGTTATGTATTGTGGCACTCTTTTTGCTTTTGGGTGGCTTCGGCACCGGAGGTGACCTGCCGGTAGGTATGTTTAAGGGTGTTTATGCGGCTCTGGGTTGGGCAGCTTATATGACGCCCATCGCTCTTGTATATTGGGGCGTATACAAGTTTACAAGTGAAGATCGGCGCATCCCACTTCCTAAGCTTTTTGTTATGATTGCTGTTTTGATTTTTAGCGCTAGTTTTTTCTTTACGGCATTCGCCAAAGCTCAGGCGGATGGCAGTTGGGACGGTGGTCACGGTGGCTGGACAGGTACCATTGTGGGTTCGGCTATATTGCAAGCACTAGATAAGTTTCCAGCAGCGATCATCTTCTTCATAGCCAGTGTATTAGCGATCTTCTATGCTTTTGGTGTTTCGCCAAAAGTACTCCTTAAAGTTGCTGATTTATTTAAAAAGGGCGAGGAAGACACCGATATTAACCAGCTAAAGGCCAAAGCCGCTGAAACGGGCTTCAAACTTAACGAGGGAGTACCGGTGGAGCATCACGATGAGAAGTCTCAGCAGCGTTTAAGCTCTCTTAAAAATACTGCCACTAAGCTGTCGGCTAAAGAAGATCACGAAGCACTTACCACTGCTAGTGACCCAGACTGGCAGCTGCCTCCAATTAGTTTATTGAACCAAAAACAAGACAAAGCTGACGCCGGTGATGTAAATGGTAACGCTCAGATTATTCACGATACATTTGAAAACTTTAATATTGATGTCGAGATGGAAGGTGCAAATGTCGGCCCACGTGTAACGCAATATACGCTGAAGCCGCCAACTGGAGTCAGGCTTACAAAAATCACGGCACTTGAAAATAATCTAGCACTCGATTTAGCAGCACACTCTATCCGTATGGAAGCGCCGATTCCCGGGAAGCGAGCAGTTGGTATTGAGGTACCAAATGTTAAGCCGGCTACCGTACGTGTTAGCTCGCTGCTGCAGTCCAACGAGTTCGGTACGATCAAGAGTCCGCTTGGATTTGTGATTGGTAAAGATATTGCCGGCAAGCCGATTGTTGCGGATCTATCTAAAATGCCACACCTTTTGGTAGCTGGGCAGACTGGCTCTGGCAAGTCAGTTATGATTAATACGTTCTTGACGAGCCTTTTGTACCGTAATTCACCAGCAGACCTAAAATTGATTTTGGTTGATCCAAAACAAGTTGAAATGGCACCGTACCAGGATATTCCACATTTGCTAACACCGGTAATTAATGAACCGGAGAAATGCATCAGCGCACTCAAGTGGGCAGTAGCCGAAATGGAGCGGCGCTTGCGTACTATGGCTGAAGTCGGCAAGCGCAATATTGGCGAATACAATAATTTCAAAAAAGAAGAAGGTATGCCATACATCGTGATTGTGATTGATGAGCTGGCTGACCTTATGATGATGGCAGCTCGTGACGTAGAGGCTTTGATTGTACGTTTGGCCCAGAAGGCCCGTGCGGCTGGCATCCACTTGGTGTTAGCAACGCAGCGTCCGTCAGTTGACGTTATTACCGGACTTATCAAGGCAAACGTGCCTGCACGCATTGCTTTTACCGTATCAAGTCAAGTTGATTCACGTACTATTATTGATCAAATCGGTGCAGAAAAACTCTTGGGTCGCGGTGATATGTTGCTTTTGACAAGTGAAATGCCAAAACCAAAGCGTGTGCAGGCAGCTTTAATTGAAGATGGTGAAACAGGCAAAGTAACTAACTTTATCCGTGAACAGCGTGCACCACAATATGACGATGAAGTAGTCAGCCAGCCAGTGCAATTAAACGGCAAGGGCGGGATCATTGCAGATATGGGCGGCTCTGACGCTGATGATGATATGTTCCGCGACGCAGTGCATGTAGTTGTAGAGTCGCGCAAAGCCAGCACTAGTCTATTGCAACGCAAATTGCGCATCGGCTATGGCCGCGCTGCGCGTCTTATTGAAACCATGGAAGAACAGGGTATTATTGGGCAAGCAGATGGCAGCCGGCCCAGAGAAGTACTTGTGAGCAGCATGGATGATGTCTTTGGAAGTAGTTCGACACCCGAACAGTCACCCAGAGACGAGTATCTAACACAGTAAATTTAGACTTGCAGCATAAGCGCAATCGTTCTACTATAGAATTAAAACAAAGACCGCCAAACATAGGGAGGATTGATGCGCGAACGTTCTGTAGTATTTGAGAGACTTGCTGCCAGCGTTTGCGCCATCCTTCCGCCTGGTACAGTCATTTTTGTAACACATAAGCTAATGCTTACGCCGGCCTGCAAGAGGCCGGTTTTTAGTTTTGTAGGTAACAAGTCATGACAGCCGCAGTCATTGATCTTGCTCGTTACAGAGGAGATCAACCGGGAGAATCAGGCTTACCACCTCAAGAAGTATGGCTTATTGCGGATCCTGAAAAAACAAAAATCGACACGCCACTTGATGACAGAGGATTAGTGGCAATACCTGAACTCATCCAAGTCGTAAAAGATACTATTGACCCCGGGTATACATGGCCGATGCACCTTAGTGTCCATCACTTATATTGGCAAGGGTGGTGGTATCAAAGTGGTTTTGCCGGACCGTATGCAAACGCTTTCCGTGAATTGCCGATTAATAAAGCGCTTGTACCGCGCGTTTTTGAAAATTGGCTGCATAAAGTCACTATACCCCCACCGGTACCTGACCCGGAAGTTATGCGTTACCGAGTAGAAAGCTGGGCGGTGGCTAAGAATCTTTTTAAGAGCGTACGCCAAGCGGTGGTATGGGAAAAACGGGCTAGACGTCGTGACGCATTTATTCGAGCAAACCCGAGCGTTTTGCCAGAAGAATTCGAGGGCGAAGACCTCATTGGCAGAGCGGTACTAGAAGATACGATACGTGATAACTTTAGAAATATTGAACGCAATCTGGAGCTGCTATATGAAATACCGCCCGAATTTCGACTTATTGAACCTGACGCTACCCAAGAAGATTTGACTAAGGGACTGGGCAAGATAGTGGTGCCAAAAGCCCTCCAGCTTGTTGGCGCAGTAGCCGCATAGTTGACTAACAGAGGTAACTCTAGTAAAATAACAGAGTTATTAACTCAGCTCGTAACGCATGGTGTACGGGCTTTAACCAAAGGAGGATTCGTGAACCAATACGAAATCGCTATTTTGTATGATCCAGACCTAGAAATTGATCTGGAAAAAGCTACCAAACGGATAGAGAAAATCTTTACCGACAACGGTGGTAAAATCACTAATGTAGACAATTGGGGCAAGCGTAAATTAGCGTACCCAATTAACAAGAATGAATCTGCAGTGTATGTATTCTACACAGTAGAGATTCCAGGTGAGAACGTGCGTAAAATCGAAAGCACGCTCAATATCACCGACGAAGTGATCCGCTTCTTGGTAACGCGTCCAGACCTCAAGGCAATTGCAAAGGCTGAAGCTCAAAAAGCCAAGCAAGCAGCCCGCCGCAGTTCTGACAACGATGACGAAGAAGCAGAAGACAAAGACGAAGAAAAGTAATATACTAAGCACATTAGTAAATTAGGCAGCCAGGGTAGTACCACAACCTAGAAAACCCGGCTAAGGAGGGATATATGGCACGAAGTGTCAACCAAGTCATCTTAATGGGGAATCTAACGCGTGATCCAGAGCTTCGGAACACGCCAAGCGGCCAAAGTGTGTGTAGCTTCAGCCTAGCACTGAACCGCGCGTACAAAGACCAGAGCGGCGAATGGAAAGAAGCAACTGATTACATTGATATCGTGGCGTGGGGACCCCTCGGCGAGCGTGTTGCACAGTACCTCAGTAAAGGCCGTCGCTGTCTGGTGCAAGGCCGGTTGCAGAGTCGTAGCTGGGAACAGGATGGGCAAAAGCGCAGTAAAGTTGAGGTACTTGCGAGCGATGTGACCTTCCTCGATGGCCGCGGTGGCGATGACAACAGTAGTAATACTGCAGGTGATACGGCAAACGCTAACTCGTCGAAGAAAAAAGACGATGTGGTGATTGAAGATATCACTGATGAGCCTATTAATCTCGACGACATCCCATTCTAACGGGCGAACGTTTTTCTAGAGCGAATTGCTGCGTTAGAACCTCCGTGCTTCACTCGCTGTATCCTATATACAGCTCATTCCAGTACTCGGCTCTGCCTTGCACTTCACATCTAGAAAAAGTTCTTTAATCAGTAGAAAGGAAATTTAAATTTATGGCAAAGATTTTTAAACATAGAACAGACGTTGCTTATTTTGACTACAAAGATGTTAAAACGCTGCAACGGTTTGTAAATATTTACGGGCAAATTGAAACCCGTAAAAAAACTGGGCTGACTGAAAGCCAGCAACGACATTTGGCACGCGCCATCAAGCGTGCTCGCCACATTGCGCTACTGCCATTCGTAGCAAATAATTAGTTGTAGAGTAGCTATGGCATTAAACATTACGGATTTAAAAAAGGGAACGCTCTTTCAGCTTGAAGGAGTGCCGTATCGTGTCGTTGAGTATAGTCAGAAAGTTATGGGCCGCGGCGGTTCGATTGTAAATGTGCGCATCAAGAGTTTAATCGATGGCAAGGTGCTAGAAAAAACGTTTAAGGGCAACGAGCAGCTTGATAGTGCCGACGTTACGAACCAGAGTGTACAGTATCTTTATAATGACGACAGTACATTTTTCTTCATGAACGAAGAGACTTTTGAGCAGTTTGAGGTTGCAAAAGACTTGGTTGGTGAAGGAGCAGGATATCTTAAAGAAGGCGATAGATTACAACTACAGTTTTTTGATGGTCGTCCTATTAACGTTGAGCTACCCAAGAATGTTCCCCTTATGGTGACATATACTGAAAATGTAGTAAAGGGTGACACCACTAGTAGCGTGCTTAAAGATGCTACACTAGAAACAGGTATCACCGTAAAAGTACCTGCATTTATCAAACAAGGCGACGTTATTTCCGTAGATACTACCACTGGTGCATACCGTGAACGTGTAAAGGAGTAAGCATATGGCAAGCTCTACTAGCAAAGAAAAATCGCATTCATTTGGCGAGTTTGCATGGAACGTAACGGTGGCTCTTGGCGCGCTACTATTACTCGGCGCAGGTATTGAGTTATTGAGTGACTAAAATCTATGCAAAAAATCCGTCTTGACCAAGCTGTAGTTCAAGCAAGGCTTACGAGTACGCGAAGTCAGGCAGAAACGTATATTAAGCTCGGCAAAGTTCAGGTTGGCGGTAAGGTTATTACTAAACCTGGATTTTTGGTGGTTACAAATGCTCACATTGAACTCACAGCGTCAGAGCAATACGTTAGTCGTGCCGGGCTTAAACTAGCCAGTATAGCTGAGCAGTTTCATGTAGATTTTAAAGATAAAACGGTATTAGACGTAGGCAGTAGTACTGGTGGTTTTACGGATTATGCCTTACAGCACGGTGCAGCTAAAAGTATCGCTGTCGATGTAGGCACTCATCAGCTTCATCCTACGCTTCGCCAAAATCCGCGCGTTGAACTTCACGAACAAACCGATATTCGAAATTATAGAACAGACGAGCAGATTGATATTGTAGTTATTGACGTATCATTTATTTCGCTGCGGCAAATTTTGCCTCACGTAACGACGCTTATTAAGTCAAAGGCTGATATTCTTGCTATGGTCAAGCCGCAATTTGAGGCCGTGGCAGATAACTTAAAACACAAGGGCGTTATTAAAAATGATCGAATACGTCGGGATATTTTAAAAAGTTTTGAGCAATGGGCTGATAAGCAATTTATTGTTGTAGACAAGGCTGATTCTGCGGTAGCAGGTGAGAAGGGCAATTTGGAACGATTTTATCATTTGCGGACCAAAAAGCAGCAACTTGATAAAAAAGTATAAAGTTTATTCTAAGCGTAAGCAGAAATGCTACACTAAAAGTATGTATTTCAAGAGTCGTGAAGCGGCGGGCAAGCTTCTTGCTGGGCAACTAGCAAAAAAACACAAAGACCACCCATGTGCCGTTGTTGCGCTGAATGATGGCGGCGTAATAGTAGGCATGCAAATTGCCCAACAGCTTAGATGTGTACTTATGTTACTTGCTACGGCTACAGTAGACTTGCCGCACGAAGACCAGGCCATTGGAGCTATAACGATAGACGGGACGTTTACTTATAACAATGCTTACCCCAAACCGTATATCGACGAAATGACTATGGAATATCATGGATTTATTGAACAAGAGAAACTCCGTCGTATTAATGAAATGCACCGGGTGAGCGGTGAGGGTGACGTTATTCGTCGCGAACTCTTAAAAGACAGATATATTATTTTAGTGAGTGATGGGCTGCAAGATGGGTTTGGTGTGGACTTGGCATTTGAGTTTTTGAAACCAGTGCGGTGCCAGCAAATTATCGTTGCGACACCGTTAGCCAATATAAGGGCAGTCGATAGAATGCACGTACTCGCCGATGAAATCTACTGCCTTAATGTAGTTGAAGAATTTTTTACGATTGACCATTATTATGACGCGCCTGATGTACCGACACACGAAAAAGTTACAACTACCGTAGAACACATGGTAGCTTCGTGGAAGCACTAAGGTCATACCAAAAATTGACGCAACGATTTTGGATCGTGCAAGGTAATACGGGAAGAGGAATTGCTCAGTAAACCTTTCTTTTCTAAGGCGGTAATTTCTCGGCCTGTCGTTTCCCTCGTAGCACTAATTGAGCTGGCAATATCTTGATGTCGCAAAGGTGCGTCTATTAGCACCCCTTCAGGAATTTTTGTGCCGAATCGATCTGCCATACTTAGCAAAAACGAAATTAGTCGTTCACGGACCGTGCGATATTCAAGATTTAAAATTCGCTCGGAATGGACGCGATACATATCTGTCACTAGATGCAAGAGTGGTAAGGCCACTTTTGGGTTTGCCTCTAAAAGCGTATCAAATTTCTCGCGCGGCAATAACCATACCGTAGTTGGTGCTAAGGCGGCGTACATAACTTCTTTGGGCCGGTGGGTTAGGGCCCATGTCATGCCCAATAATTCCCCATCATGTCGAATAACTAATAAATTTTCTTCTCCGTATTTGGTGATATCGTAAGACTTAATAAGTCCCTTTTCTATAAAAAAAACGCCCGGCGGCGTCTCACCTGGGCGAATGATGAACTCCCCCTTCTTGTAGGTGAGCCGTGTTCCTTGGCGAAAGAAGTCGGCCAGCACCTTTTGGTGTGCTGGGTTGATGGACATATGTTTATTATGACATACATGAGACTTGTACGGCAAGCACGGTTGCCGTGAAAGAAGTTTGTGACGTAAATCTCAAAAAATTTGTAAGAAAAATAACTCTCCTAATGTTGAGGTACAGGTATTATGAAAGGGACAGCCCGGGAGAGTGACGGGCTGCGGAGGAAAGGGGAGAAAGTCATGGTTCATTTACATACCATCGAAGAACAATTAAAAGCCATCGGCTGTAACTTTCGGTTTTTTGGACGTCCAGAAATCAAAGAACTTACGAAGATACTATTGCCAGGCGAAACAATTGCCCAGTGTACCAACGGTTATTATGAGGGCGGCATTGCGCTTTTATGTGTGACCGATCATAGACTGCTGTTGGTTGACCGAAAACCTATGTACCTAACCATTGAAGATCTCCGCTTTGATATGATCTCAGAAATAGATTTCAACCACCGTTTATTGAACGCAACGGTGCGAATATTCTCAACCAATAAATCACTAATATTTACGAGCTGGAACCACCAACGTTTGCGCAAACTTATCGAGTACTTACAGCACAGGGTAGTCTTCATCCGTAATCAACATCAACATGCGATGATGCAACAGCAATTCGCGCAAGTACCGGAATATACTTCTAACATACCGCTGCCTGCACAGTCAGCCCAAACCTATGCGCCTACAGGCTTAGCGCAAGTTGCCCTAGAAGGCAGTAGCCCAACTCCTGCGGCTCAATCAGAGCAAGTTCCTGATTTACTCGCTGCTCCTCCGCGGGTCAATCCTTACCACTACCCCAGAGGATCATTTATAAGTAGGCGAAGTAAGTTTCCACGGTTCTACTAACTACTAACCGCAAATCTTATACATTGAATCTAAACTCAACGACATCGTCTGGTTGCATGACGTAGTCTTTGCCTTCGGTGCGAATTTTCCCTGCGGCTTTTGCTGCTTGTTCCGAGCCACTTGTAAGTAAGTCTGTGTAGTTCACAACTTGGGCCGCAATAAAACCGCGTTCAAAATCTCCATGAATAACACCAGCAGCTTGCGGAGCAGTGGAGCCTTTTGGTATGGTCCAGGCTCGAACTTCTTTTTCGCCGGCGGTTAGATAGCTTTGTAAGCCCAATGTACTGTAGGCGGCATGGATCAGTTGGATCAGTCCAGAGTCATGAACGCCATAAATTTTAAGTAGTTCTATACGGTCACTTTTGTCTAAACTTTGTAGCTCGTGTTCAAGCTTTGCGGACACAAAAATTGCTTCAGCAGGAGCTACCAATGAACGTAAATCGCCTTGTTTTTCCTGATCGCTTAGACCAGCTTCGTCGACGTTAAATACATAGATCACTGGCTTCATAGTTAGTAACTGAAGATCCTCAACTCCTTCATACTCTGTTGGATCCATGACAGCGTGAAGCGGCGTACCGTTGTCGAGCAGCTGTTTCATACGAGCAACTTTTTCGGTCAAAGGTTTTAGTTTTGGGTTGGCTCGACTCTCTTTTTCTAGACGAGGCAGACGTTTTTCTACGGTTTGCAGATCAGCAAGCACTAGCTCTGTATTAATGATATCTATATCTTTTTTCGGGTCATGGTTTTCGGCTACATGGGTTACATTCGGGTCATCAAATGCCCGTACAATGTGCGCGATAGCATTTGTGGAACGGATATTTGCCAAAAACTGGTTACCCAAACCTTCACCTTTGCTGGCACCAGCAACAAGCCCGGCAATGTCTACAAATGTGACTGTAGCCGGTACAATTTTCTTGCTGTTATATAAATCAGCTAGCTTTTGCAGCCGGTCATCGGGGATCGGTACAATCCCGGTATTCGGCTCAATCGTGGCAAACGGATAATTTGCTGCCAAAATATTGCTGTTTGTCAGCGTGTTAAATAGTGTTGACTTCCCAACGTTCGGCAGCCCCACGATTCCTATAGATAAACTCATACGTTACTTATAGTAACAGAGGTGATAAGATATAGGAAATGAATAAAAAAGTATACAAATATTTGCTAATAACCTATGGCAAAAGGCCGGGAATATGGTTTGGGCTGCTCACTGAAACGTCGCGTGCAATAGTGGGGCGAGTTATTACAGTTATTTTGCTGGCAAATATGACTGCCGCTGTATCGGCAGGTAATTTTGAGCGAGCTCGTGAAAATGTAATATGGTGGGCTGGGCTTACAGTATGTTTCAGCGTGCTAGCTGCAATAGGTGAACTGTTTGCTCATAAAGCAGAGAATAAAGAATATGGCAGGGTTGGGCTAGGGCTTTATGAAAAACTTTCAAACAAAGACATGGCATTTTACAGAAATAACAAAACAGGCTATTTAACGGCTGCATACAGGCAAAACGTAGATAGCATGATGCAGCTGGTGCGCCTATTTCGTGGTGACGTAGTGCGCACAGGGATTTCTTTGACCATACCTATTATAGTGTTGGGCGTTATTGATTGGAGAGTAGGTTTAGTCGCTTTTTTACTCCTTGTTTCGCAACTTTACTACATAGCCTGGTCGTCGTCTAAAGCGAACAAATATCGTGAAAAATCTCATGAGTTATATCGGAGACTGTCTGGTGAAATTGCTGATGATATTACCAATATTGTTGCGTACCGTTCTGCTGGAAATCAAAAACTAGCCTTTACAAGGATCAAAGCACTTATTAATGAAGAACTGCTAACTTTTTGGAAACGCAGATCAACTGTAATTTATCTCAATATTCCTCGCACAATTATAACCACGCTGCTGGTGGCTACTGCTTTTTGGGTGGTGCTGGGTATAGATAGAGAAACATCGCAAACAGTCGGGCTGTTAGTCCTAACTATAACGTATATGTTTCAAATCATTAGAAACGTTGATGACTTACCGGAACTTATTAATCAACATGACGATCTGGTGACGCGACTGTATCCGACTTTAGATGTGCTTAGTAATGAATACGAAACAATACGCGATCCATCAAATCCAAAAGATTTTAATATAACTTCGGCAAAAATAGAAATTAGAGATTTGGTATTTCGATATACTGATAGCAAACATGCAAAGCCTGTATTTAAAGATCTAAATATTACCATAGCAGGTGGCGAGAAAGTTGGCATAGTGGGACTCAGCGGTGCTGGCAAGAGCACACTTGCCAGCTTACTTATGCGCTTTGATGATATCCAATCGGGCGAAATTCTTATCGATGGCATTAATACAAAGGATATAAAACAGGACGATTTACATGCAAGAGTTGCGTATGTACCGCAGGAGCCGTTGCTTTTTCACCGATCTATTAAAGAAAATATTGCATACCACAACCTTGAGGCTGATGATAAGGCTGTCATTCGAGCTGCTAAAGCTGCCCATGCCCATGAATTTATTAAAGATTTACCCGATGGCTACGATACTATCGTGGGAGAGCGGGGCGTTAAGCTCAGTGGCGGGCAGAAACAGCGCGTAGTGATTGCTCGTGCGGTGCTGAAGAAAGCCCCTATCATTTTATTCGATGAAGCAACAAGTGCTTTGGACAGTGAAAGCGAGCACATAATACAAAAGGCTTTACCAGAAATAATTGGCAACCACACGGCTATAATAATTGCGCATCGTCTCAGTACTGTCGCAGGCTTAGATCGCATTATAGTTATGGACGACGGGAAAGTAGTCGAAGAGGGTGGACACAAAGATTTGTTAGCCAAAAAAGGCAAATACCATGCCTTATGGCAACGCCAAACTTCCGAAGAAATTTAAGTACATTTGCTCATAAACGTTGTTATGCTTATTGACACGGATAGAGTGGACGTGGTTTATTATCTATAAGGAATAGCATAAGGGGTATAGAATGGATGCACAACAACCTGAAGTAGTGGGTGGCTCAGGATTAACACGGCGCTTTAATTTAACACGTAAACAGATTATTATCACTCTTATCTGTGTGGCGGTTCTTGGTGTAGCGCTTTTAATAAGAAGTTTCGCAGCAGAATCGGTAGTTGCTACGCTTGACGCAGAGACGATGCAGCTGCCAAATTCATCAAGCAAAGTGGTTTCTGCGTCAAAAGTATATACTTCAGGGCTGCAAACCTTTACGCTTTATAAAGATAGTGCCGCATCTGGTTCTGGTACGTACAATGCCGGTGAACTTGGCTGGAAGCAATCACATAATGGGGCAACCAAAATACGAGGGCAGGTAGTATTAAATAGTCCGGTGACAAGTGTAACAGCCAGAGTCAAAGCTCTTTCAAAATGTAGCACTCGCCAGCCATATATCACTATCATTGCAGTAAAAAGCGGTAGTACTACGGAACAAAAAATCGTTAAGCAAAGATATATAACGAACCTTTCCTGGGGCGATAGCAAGTTCGATTACTCTCTTCCCGCAGGTACCTATACGATATTTGTGCAGGGTGATAACCTTATTAAAACAAGCTCATGTAGAAGTAGCCTATTTGTTGATAAGCTAACCTTTAATGGCAATACCTTGGCACCAAGTCTTAGCTTCAGTGGCACTGGCACAAATGCTGATGGCAACGCTGTTTCAGGCAGTTCTATCAATGTTGCGACGGGTAGTCCTGTAGCACTCAATTGGAGTAGTACTAATACTACTGATTGTACAGCTAATAATGGGTGGGCTGGCACGTCTCCATACGTAAGTACTGGCACATCTGTAGGAAAGAGCGGATCAAAATCAACGTCTGCCTTAAATAGCAATACGTCTTACTCTATAAAGTGTACGGGCCAGGGCGGTGCTACAATCAGCGCCACCGTTAACGTAACGGTTACTGCAGCTACGCCGCCTCCAGATGATGGAGGGGGCGCCGGAGGAGGTACTCCAAACACCGGTATGATCGTTGGCCTGCAAACTGCCAATGCCTGGGGTCAGAGTGTTGCTACCGACACGGCAAAAATAGTTAACTATGTGCGTATAGAAGACGGACGATCACCAACGTCAATTAGTATTTGGAAGAATGCCGGCGTCAAGGTAGATTACAGCATTGCAGGTAGCTATACAACAGGGGGAGTATATGGCCTCATTGGTAGTCCAAAAGCTAAAACCCAAACTGTAGATGGGAAAACTGTGGTAGTAGAGACTGCCTTTGACGCAACCGCTCGATTGGCTAGGGCATGGGCTGATAAGCAAGTTCAAAACTATCAAAACGCGGGATGTGACACTAATTGGTGTCCGATGGTTGAAGTGCTCAACGAGCCAGCAGGAACATGGTTCTGGGGTAGTAACGCCTTTAAAGACCCCAACACCGGAGCTTATGCAGCAGTAGTCAACGCCACTTATGATGCGTTTCACGCCAAGTATGGCAGTAGCGCACCAAAAATTTTAGCAACCGTTGACGGCTCTTATAATAATGGTGATCCAGTACAGTTTGGTAAGGGTTGGTGGACAGCAAAAATAGATAACAAGGTAGTTTCTAACCACGATAAAGTAGACGGCATCATTGTGCATCCATATGGCGGAAAATCTAGTAAATCTTCTTCTGCTTTGGGGAACCGTGACCTCGTTAACAAGGCCTATGACTTTACAAAAGCTAGCGGTGACACCAAACAGGTCTATGTAACTGAAGTGGGTTGGCCAACCGCAACTGATGAAGCGGCAACCGGAGATAGTCTTCAATGGACAGAAGCAGAGCAAGCTAATAATCTTTACAATTTCATAAACTGGGCTCGTGATAGCGGACGTGTAGATGCGGTCATGTATTTCCAATATCGTGACTACACCACTTCAGATTGTAAAAATTATATGTGGTACGGTGTTACTCGTCACCCCACCAACTGCAAAGGAACTAATCACCCGTACAACAAGATTGTGGCAGGTAGTAAAAAAATAGGTTGGGATGCGTTAGGATGTGCTGCAAAGAATAAAGAATGGGATACCACAGCGCTTACTTGTAAGTAGCCTGCTTCCTCAACTGCATATCACCCTCATGCTATAGTATGAGGGTGATTCATTATGTAGCGTTTCTTCGAGGCATTAATGTAGGTGGCCGAATTATAAAAATGGCTGATCTGAAAGTTTGTTTCGAGAAAATGGGTTTTGAGCAGGTTGTTACTTTTTTGCAGTCTGGCAACGTTACATTTACCGCTCCAAAAACCGATATTGACCAACTAAAGCAGCACATAGAACAAGCACTTACGAATACGTTCAGCTATCCAGCCAAAGCGCAGATTTACAACCTGACTACTTTACGAGAGATCGTAACAGACTACCCATTCGATGCAGCAGATAATAATCAACATGATTACGTAATCTTTATAGAAAGTGGTTTGGAACAGGACCTTGTACGCGAAGCGTATACATTGGCTCTCGGTGAAAAAGTGCAACCAGGCAAGGGTGTAGTATATTGGCAGATAGACAAAGGCTCAACACTGAAAAGTTCGTTTGCTAAAGTGCTTACCAAAGCCAAATACAAAACCTTTAATACTAATAGAAATATTAAAACGCTCCAAAAAATTATACAGTCTACAAACTGATACTACTTTTGACGTATGTAGTAGTTTTTCTGGAGTTTTTCAAGGTCGGCTATAGTTTTTTCTAGAGCTATATGACCATCCGGATGAATGTCCGCCAGCTCTTGACTAAGGTCATCTAGCTTGGTGGCTAAGGTGATGAAATAGTCACCTGAGGCTACTTGAGCTCGCAATTCATCATAATCATTATCGTCAAAATCTCGTACAAACCACTGCTTGAAAACGCTATGGGTCAAAGTAGTATCGTGCGCTTGGAGCTGGTAGGTTCTATACATCGGTATTGTCCCCATTAATAATACTGACAAAATCATCGTTAGTAATAATTAGGTGGTCAAGCAGGTCAATGCCTAAAATTTTACCGGCAGTAACCAGTTGGCTGGTAATGGCTAGATCATCATCTGTCGGTGTGGAGTTATCCGACGGGTGGTTATGCGCAATAATCACTGCAATGGCACCATGCTCAATGGCTGGCTGAAAGACTTCACGCGGATGTACAATGTTAGAGGTAAGAGTACCGATAGAAATTACCTCGTCGTGTACTACTTGGTAACGACTGTTTAGGTAGAGTCCGCGTAATTGTTCTTTTTTGCTACTAGCCATACCTTTTAAGTGTTCATAAGCTTGGGCGGCATTACGGATAAATACTGGCTGACCATTTTTACTGGAGTAAAATCGTCGGCCCAGCTCAAATCCGGCTACAATCTGACAAGCTTTTGTTATAGGAATATCCGCAGCTTCAGCGAGTTTTGTAGGATTATCAGTTGCTGCTAGAGCTTTTTCACCGTATTCACGTGTGGCGCGTTGCGCCATAGCTAGTACATCTTCCTTTTTGGTGCCTACACCCCATAGTACAGCAACCAATTCCGCTACGGTCATTTGCTTGGCATTGCCGTTTAGTAATTTTTCGCGCGGTTTATCATTGTCGGGCAAATCCCGTACTCGTAAAATGTATTCATTGTTGCTATCGTTCTGCGAACCAAAGATCATATCAGTATCGCGGAACTTGTAGGTTGGTGAAAAGGTGTATGTAGCTGTACTCATAACCAGTATTATATACACCTTTTCCCAACTATTCTTTAACTCCACCACTTAAATGCTATCCGTGACCTAAATCACACGGTTTCGTGATTACTACCAAGCATGAAGTTTAAGCATGGTTGACGACTACATCTGACAGGTATTAAATGGAAGTATGGGAGTGAGAAAGATTGTACGCACAGGTATAGAGATCGGACGCGGTCTTTATGAAGAGAGGCAGGCGAGACAAGCACGTGCCCGGAGAGAGGATGCAGAAAGGATTGCAGCCGCACAGCGAGAGACGGCAGGGCGCATTGCCGAGCAGGAAAGAAAAGAAGCCGAAAAACGGCGGCTACATGAAGAAACAATGGCACGCATGCGTGGCCGGATTGCTGTAGTTACAAACTTTGGGCGGAATACAGGGAGGATAGCACAAGCCCATATTGGTAAAAATATCGCCACTGAGCTACAAGAAAAAGGCTTTGAAGCGGTAGATATTTTAGTCATAGAAGCGTTGATACATGTCAGGAAGGCAGATCGACTCCGCCAATTTATGGCTAGTGCTGAAGCATTGGCAGAAGGCGCGCTTGCAGTGGGCTTGGCTTCGGAGATTCACGTAGGCAGCCATGTATATAGTGCGCATCCAGTGCAAGGGCCGTATCTTGAGCCAAGCACTATTAGTGACAGAGTAAGACACCACGAAGCACTCAACTCAGATTCAGGCAAAACAGTGGGCTATATTGCGGCTGTCAGCGCACTTGAGCTGGATTATTTGGGCTTCCCCATCGAACACACAATTATGGGGGCAACTGGAGCTGTATATGACCGTATTGTAGATGGCGGAGCCATGTTACCCGGCAATGAAGGCTCAGACACATGGCAACAAGTTGTCGCTGGTAACCAGCTCGACTTACTTCCAAAAGAGGTGCAGGAGGCAGATTTTCGATCAAGAGGGTAGCACACTTTGATGGCAACAGACAGCATTTAAATGTCTGTAAGTTTATAGATTGGCCTTTTGAGTGGGCCTGTTGAGCAGCCTAGGTAGAACTCAAATTCTCCATATTTTTCAGGTCTTAAACCTTTGAAGTGCACGGTATCGTTGCTCGAAACACAAGCCATACGAGTTTTCTTATTAGTCATTATTGCTGAGCTTAAAGTCGTGACCTTAGCGTTTTGATCTCTAGTACTAAATAGATCTCTAGTACTAAATAGGCGCTGGTTTTCGATTATTTGATTCAAGTTTTTAATATTTGACACAAGGGATTTTTCTGATGGAAATTTTGCCTTGACAGTTAGATTGATAGTGCAAAACAATGGACCATAGCCAAATTTATCATTATTGTGTTTGCAGTATTTTTTTCGTGTTACTAAACCTGGAAAAGACTGCTCTAGTAAATCTCCAAATTTTTGAACATCTTTGTCAGTTTGTCGCAGCTGCTCTATGCGTCGAGTGTTTTCACGAGTACCTTGTACGTGTGTGACAATAGCAAACCCGACTGTTACTACAACAATAAGCAACGTACTTCCTAAAAGCCAAGTACGTTTTTGATGTAGGAGAGATTTTTTGTTTTTTTTCATACGGTAGCCTTCTTTTTAGCATATATCATATAACTCAAAATCATAATCATTGTACATGCAACCAGGATAGATACAAGAGAAACCACGGAGTATTTATGATTACTCGATATGGCTTTTCTTTTGTATTGCATAGGTGCTATAGGTACTTTATTTTGTATCTCAATGACGGTACCTAGTGTTTTTTGTGTGGTTGAGTCAGGTAAGGGGATGCCATGCGATTGGCCCTGATTTAAAACTGTGCTGACTAATGTGTATGCCAGAATTTGTGACGGTTGGTTTTTGTAAAAGTTTTGTACTCCACCAGTGACCTGTGGTTGATGAGGGGCTTCTTCTGAAGGAGGGTAAGAAGTAGAGGTTTCAGGATTTTGTATGTCTTCCTTGGGTTGGTTAGTTTGTGTTTCACCAATGACGCCATCACATGCGTCATCTATACCATCTGCGTCGCTATCAACGCCTAAAGCTTGTACCCCAGCACATGGTTCCGTGTCATCCAGGACTCCATTTCCGTCAGCATCTTCTTTGCTAGCTGCTACATACACATAGCGGTAAATATCTATATGTTCGCCTTGTTCGTTTTGGCCGTAAATATGCAAAGTATGCATACCGGTTACGGTATCTGCAGGAATAGGTATATTAAGCTTTAAATTACCATTTAGATCTGTAGCATAGGAGCCTAAGTCAGTGGGGGCGGAATTTAAGATAACTTTATACGAGGAGAAAGGTGATAGCTGATATTTCACCGCGTCTATAGTGGCTTGCCATACTTTGCCGCGGTACAGGACATTATTTTTTGGGTCATTGTCGTAATTAAGTTTGTTGATTGGTCTGCCACTATGTTTTACCAGTTTTAGTAACATCTGGTTTTCTTCGGAAGGCGGTACAGCGGTAGGGGTGGGAGTGGGCGTAACTTTAGTAAAGCTATCTGTGTGCTCTAAAATAGCATTTTTAATTAACACATGGCCGCTTGCATTAGGATGAAAACTCTCTTGGCCCAAGAATCGTATACCTATAAATCCGGAATCATTACCGACCGTAACGCCATTAACAGCTACAGCGGCCGAAGACGTTTCGCATAGCCTGCTGCCAGTGAGCGAGCCCTCGATACCTATATAAGATACTCCTACGTTGTCTGCGGCACTTTTTATGACTTTGTTAAAGTATGCGGTTAGGTCAAAAGCAAACTCGCGCTCTTCCATACTAAGGTGTACGTTCACGCCGCATTTAGCAAAAAGATCGGGGTTAATAATTTGTGGATAGCCGATAATGTAGATTTTTGCATTGGGCGTAGAGGCTTCTTTAAGTTGGCGATACATATCGGTCAGTTTGTCGAACTTGCCGTTTATTTCCTGCATAATTTCCAGACGATCTTCGTAGGTATTGAAGCAGCTATCCGGCTCCATGACGCAGTAGCGTACTTTATCGCCAAAGCCGATGTCATTGCCAGACATGGAGATAGTAATTATGTTCGGAGAGAAATTATCTACGTGCCAAATCTGTCTATGGTCGCCAGGATGAAGCTCTCCAGCCATAAATTCAGGTCTTTCAAATTGATTATTTCGATTTTCACCACCAACAACATTCTCAATCTTCGCTCCCGAACAAGCTACTGAACGGAAAGAACTCAGCGCCAGCTGCTGGTTTATAAGGTAAGGATAAGATAGTTTTGAGAGGTGACACTTATTACCATCGTCACTGTCTACGTCAGTGCCGTCTTCGTAATCAAACGCACCTTCACCTGAGGCAAAAGAATCACCAAGAGCAATGTAGTCAGATAGTTGTGCGGTCGTATTTGGTGCTTGCAGTGTGTATTGAGTGTAAGTAGCGTCGGTGTTAGTGTGATATACACTTATCGCATCATTGCCATAAAACCGCGGCAATGAAACTAGTTCGTATGGGTTAATCTTACTTTCTAAGTATGGCTTAAGCGTCCGCTCCGAGCAATTTATTGGATTTTTGATAACGAACTCCTCTGCCTCCTCGCATGTTGCTAGGTCTTCAAGGTATAACTCGTCATATGACGGATTCGTGACAGCAATAGCAATGTAGCGGCCGTCATTTGTAATATCTGCCGCCCCGGTTAGTCGTCCATATTTTGGTTTTTCGCGCACCGTAACTTGTAGTGCTTTAAAGGTAGATAAACTAATACGAGTAACTGTGCCCTTATCATTCCAAACAACCATCCATTGTGCATTGCCTGAATACCACACATCGGCCTCATCAATATGGATTGAGCTGTTACTACGCTGAAGTCTTGTGCCGGGTTTTTGATATGTTAGTGTCACCGAGCCTGTAATGGCAGACGTTTGTTGGTCAAAAATAGTAGTGTCGTAGTTGCGGAGCGTTACAAAAAAACCATACCCTGTGGCTTCATCGTCTATTAATTCTAGAAATACCTTTGGATTAGGGCTTGGGTGCAGAGACGACGTGTCACGACTATTTCCTTTGATGCGCCCCGCAATTTCTGTGCCAGGCTGTAGCAGATATTTACCGTCTTTTTCTAACAAGCCTATATCTGTAACGTACCAACAGCCCCTATAGTAATGTAAGGGCATCCTGCTTACGGCGACTTTTTTCTTTATGCATTCTTGATGAACAAAACCGCGACGTTTTTCTAGTAAGCTATCATAGCTAGTTTTGTCTATAGAATTATTTTTATACAATGAAGGATTTTTAGAGCTATCCAACCAAGTAACTGGCGACTCTGCTGAGCCAGGTGCCACAGAAATAAGAATAGCGTAGAAGATCGTTACGATTAATAGCGCTATAATCCTTGATGGTGTTGTGGTGAGTAATTTTAGTTTTCGTTTCATGTACGCACACAACTATATACAACCCAAATTAATTCCCAATTAAATAAAAAATATAAGTAATCCGTTTTCGTTCTGCTAAGAGCTCGTCAGCATAACAAGGAAGTTATGGAACGGATAAGAATGGAAACTACATAGGGCAGGGGGTAGAGAAGTGCGAAGCTATGAAGCTTCTTCGGATAACACTTCAATCCCCCGTCTTCTTGTGCGTGATGCGCTAGGCGCTGATGCGCTCCGTCTGGGTGACCGAGAAGCGTCGACTCAGCTGATGTGCCACTGGGTTGCTGAGGTGCACCGTGAAGAACGCGCAGATGAGGAAGAGGAACAGGAAGCTCACGCCAGCGGCGGCCACCTCCCACACCTCGGGAGCGTAGTAGCTGTAGGAACAGCTTCTCATCGGCAGCCCGTAGCTGCACGTGTAGGAGCGCTCGAGCCACCAGTTGGTGAACTCGTTCGACATGACGATGCTGAAGCAGACTGCACCGAGCGCTTGCAGCACCAGCGGAACGGTCATGAAGTTGTTGCGGGGCCCCGAGTATCGGTACGAGATGCGCAGCATCGCGTAGGCGAACATCACCGAGACCACCACGAACGCCACGTAGAGATACCAGTAGTGGCCCAGCAGGTCGAGCATCAGCTCGCCGGCGGCCTGCATGTCTGACTTCCACATAGTTGACCCTCCCGGATCATCGACAGTAGTTTCCACTCTAACAGTGTTCGGAGAATATGTCCTCACGAAACGGTAATATTATAATAAAAAAAGTAAAATTTGTCAAACAAAAAAGTGTCAAATAATTTACAGAAACCGAGATATAAAAGCGCATACTAAAGAAGTAGGGTCGTAGTGCTTCGCTTAGGTGGAATTTGGTAAAAGCGTTGAACAAAGTCCTGGTACTAAGAAAAGGAGGTGGATATGGGCGCTTTACAGCCATTTAGTGCTGCTACAGAACGGCATGAACTGACAGAAAAAGAATATCGTAAGCTCAAAACCGAGCTGACCGATCTTAGAGCGGAATTTGTACAAAAAACAGGTACAGGACATTCCAATGTTGATCTGAAAACGTTACAGAATATTGAACAAAAAATGTATTCACTTGAACATACTTTAGCCCATGCCAGCATAACCTATGAAACGGTAGAAGAAGCTCGATACAAAGGCACGTTTAAAAGCCTATTAACAGAAATACGATTTAGCTTAATGGGTATTCGCCTAAAAATCCAACAGAAGCTGCGCCCTCAAAGACATGGTTACACCCACCACACAATAACCTATCATCTGAAAAGGTAGTTTATTTACGCCTTTGCCGAGCGGCTTTATTGGCGTGTGCTTGGCTTTTTCTTGCTTTTCGGGCTGCGACAATACGAGCTTGGCGACGAGCCGCAGCTTTAGCAGCGCGCGGAGCAGCAGGAAGGCTATGCGCCTTCCAAAGTTCTTTCTTGCCTTTAAAACCTGAAATTGTTCCATCATCGTTTATAACGACTCTGTTTGCTTTGCCTATGCTCCAAGATTTGACGGTGACATGAGCGGCACTATCTTCGGATTCATAGCGCCAGAGTACAAGCCTGTTGTTTCTTCCTTTTCTAGCGCTTAACTCAATATTGAGACCGTCCGCATTGCTGCCCGCCGTATTACTCTGCCATAGTTTGCTAAATCCCTCTTCTTTATCGTACATACCTACATTGCCTTGATAATCAAGCAGCAGATTGAACTGTCCATTAGGCGATACAATGTAGGTGGATGATTCAAGTATGCCTCTAGAGCCAATAGTATTTTTCTTACCTTTATCTGGTGATGCTCCTGCAAAAGCTCCGTTGGCTACAGGAGGTAGTTCAAGGTGTACGAAAGAGCCATGATCTATTAGGCTTGATACAGATAATATCTGCACAGCGTAGCTGTAAGGCCCACCTTTGCCATTATAGTCAGAGACCCTTATCCTATCAGGGTCACCACCAATATTTATTTCCTCAACGTACATGACATGACCGGGTGAGGCAAAAACTGCTCCAACTGCCGGGATTTTGTCGACTACTTCATATTGATCTAAGGCTGCCTCTTCTGAGACTACACCTATAGCTCGTTCCGGAGAGGTGCCATTTTGCGCCGCTCGCCAGACCGCGTAAGAGTAGCATTCCCTTGCGGGTAGACCATAGCTATCATATTCATCCGGGCTTACAGTTGCCCAAGGATAGCCACCAGTTTCTTGATTTACTTCCGCAGCGCTTGCAGCAGGTGGTTTTTTAAAAACTTCTGGTAAAACGAAAGGTGCTGCAAACGCAGCGCTTGCAGCAGCTGCTACACCTAAGAGGTGTCTTTTGTGTGTACGTGCTCTAGCTCTAAGCTCAACAGCGGCATCACGTATTCTGCTAAAAGCAGTCTCGGGCTGATCAAGATGAACAGCTTGATCAGTTTCTATGGCTAATATGTTAGGAGATTCAGATACTCCAGCAGGGAAGTCTGTGTCAGGAGTGTCATCGGTTTCAGCACGCTGAAACAAGGTCAGCGCTTTTGTGCCAATTTGAGCTATTGACTCTTGGGCGGCACGAAGCAGCGATATGGCGGTTCGTTCGATCTCGTTTGGCAAGGCGGGTGGATTTGGCTGATCTTCCATGACACTACCTCTTTATTACTTATGCTGTCCACTTTCCTTATACCATATATGAAGCAAGAAAAAAATTGCTTATGATTAGTTATTTGAGTGATTGATATCACAATAGACATAAGGGTTGTGGATAAGTAAATACACCAGTCTTGTAGCGGCGTTTTATATGCTATAGTTAAGCATAAGGAACATACATTGTATGAGCGACAACGATAAAAAACCTGCAGAAACTACAGCTGTTACTTCAAATAAAAAAGTAGCTTTGTCTGATGTTATTTTTGGAGGTAGTTTGCGTAAGGCTCTTAAAGTTGTTCTCGTTATTTCTGTAGTAGTACTTCTTGTATGCACCGCATGGCTTGCAATACGCGACTATCAAAATGATCAAACTGTATTCATCATAGATAATAAGAATTACTCAAAAACAGACGTGGACGAATTGATAGCTTATCCGGTAAGTACCGGTACATCAAAAGACGCTGCAGCGTCGCAGGCATATGAGTATCTGAAGCGTCAGGCTGCAGCCAAAAAAGTAGATTTTGAGCCAACCAGCGCAGAGATTGAGGCGGCTAAAAACGAGCATTTCAAAAAAGCCGGTGATAAAGAAAAAGCCAGCAAGTGGGCGGAGTTAATAGCTTATGACGAAGCATTGGAAAATAAACTACCTAAGACAGCTCCACTTGACGATGTAAAGGGATATATTTTTGTATTTTACTTTGGAAACCTTATTGAGACCGGACAGGATTGGCAACCTGCCAATGCAGGCAATAGAAACATGATTGCTGAGGAACGTAAGTACGCCCAGGAGCAGGCAGATACATATCATAAACAGCTAAAGAGTAAATCAGCCAAACCAGCAGAGTTGCTTACAAAGCTCCAGGCTGATCCAAAGCTTAATTATCAGTACAAGCCGAATAACAACACCATGAGCACAAAGCTAAGCCCTGACGTAAATGAGTATTCTGCGTTGCCGAGTGATATAGAGGATTATGTAACAGGATCTGCCCCGATAGGTATCAGTGCAGTTCGAGTTGGCAAAACATATAAGGTAACGGACTATAAAAATCCCACCAAGATGGAAAGTCGAGAAACATATTACTATTTCACAGTTTTGAATAATAAAGGTACTGCGGCAAAAACCAGCGCATTTAACAAGGCGTTTAGTGCCATAAAGGCACAGTACAAAGGATACGACAAATGAGGATAGGCTCACTGTCATTTAGTAAAAAAATATTACTATTTATAACTATTATTACAGGTTTTTCAATTATAGGTATTGCGCATGGTGAACAGGCTGGCGCTTGGCCTCTGCCTGCAGGTACTGCTTGGAATTCAAGCAGTACTCCGCCTCGAGAAGGTCGTAGGCTTGGCTTAAGCGAATGTGCGGACGGCGCGGGCTTACATACTGGCAATACTCATGATTATGCTGGTGCTATTGTAGAACTAAAATTTAACGGGCAACCAGCTAAAGGTAATATTCAAGCAGTAGTGCGCAATTACAATGGCCAGTCTGGCTCCGGCGGCAATATATTTAACCCAAATACAGGTGCGAGATATATGAGCGGGGCATTTAACTTACAAAATAATGTCTGTGGCCGTGACAGCGCAGCAGTACTTGGGTACAACAAATCGTCTCAGCGTAATGGCGCAGCTGGTCCATGGACGCTTGATTGTGATGAAAGCATTCATGGCGCAGGTAATGGGCAAGATTTTGAGATAACTGGCCAGGGAGTACCAAATGGTGCGCGTTCTGGGGGAGACTGGACAAAAAAATATATACGATCTGATAATGGCTTTACACTTATCGTTCAGGTAGCCTACAACGAGCCGCCTGCTCCTACCAAATGGAATTTGGAAGTTAAGTCCCAAGTGCAAAATAGTAATGGGAAGTGGACTCAGAAAGATATATATCGTAAGCGCGGCCAAACTGTCAAATTTAGCTATCTGATCACGAATACTGGAGATGCACCTAGCCCAAGCTTTGAGCGCTGGCGTAATACAGATTACAACGGTGCTCATACTAATGGCTCTCACGTCAATCAATCTGGTTTAGGGGTAAACGACTCAATCAGAAAGCCCGACCCAATAGAACAAAAGACTATACCGAATAATGCTCCTTTTGGTGCAAAATATTGCTTTAGGGGATATGCAAACCGTACTAACAGCGACAATCCAAACCAGCAAAATCCGGGCAATAACGTATGTGTAATAGTATCACCTAGCAGTTGTATACCTGGTACAGGTGACCCAAACTGTCCTGACGATCCTGACGATCCTACATGGTCGTTATCGTTATCATCTTCAGTAAGTGCACCGTATGTAGAGCAGGGGGGGGCTGTTAATTTTGCTCATAGTATCACAAACACGGGCAATCAGTGGGGAACCAAAACTGCAAGTGGCTTCACACGGTGTGCTGTATATAACTATAATCCTGATAATTCTAACGAAGGAGCTAGCGGAGATAGGTGCGGACGGAACATACCGGCAGTTATTCCGCCTGGCACATTCCTGGTAACCGATAATGATTATCCTACGCTGTATACCAGTAACTATACTCCTCGTGGTGCAATTTTTTGCCAAAGGTATAGCGTAGGTTGGCAAGCAGAATTTAACCACGTAGCTGCGGACTCGGCCAACGCATGTACCGTAGTAGTCGGCGGCACCTCGAGTGTAAGAACTAACTCCACTAAGCCATATATTGAGCCAACTGAAACGGGCACACTAACATCTACAGTTAACACTCAGAATTTTGTAGGTGGAGGCGGTTGGCCTGGCTATACGGTAAATTGTAGTTACAATATAACAGCGAATGGTAGCCCTATAGAAAGTGGCTCTTGTGGTACGGCTGTAGGAGGTGATGGAGATACGCAAACGGTTAATTGGCAACGTGTGGCTCAACCCGGAGACGTAGGAACGCAATATTGTTTGAATGTATTTAGCGCTGGTACTACTAACCCGTACTTCTTTACTGGGCAGCCAACAAGTCAGTCTTGCTTCCGGGTGATTGCGCGGCCATATTTTAAAGTTTATGGTGGCGATGTTATGGCGGGTTGTTCAGTGACTAACGCTTCTATTATTGCCTGGAATAAGAACGGTGAAGGTGGCTCATTTAACGGTGCTGGAGCAAGCTTGGCAGTATTCGCTCAGAACGTGATAAAAGGCTTTGCGAGTGGACAAACGGTGCCAAACAGTCCAGGTTTTGCCACAGGGCCAACTAATCTGAGCTTTGCTAACAGCAACGACTCGGATGGCGTAGCTACCAGTGTAGGTGATGGTGTAGACGCAGGCGGCAATTTCGGTGGTAATGTAAAAGCTGGCAACTGTATGTCTGATTACTTTGGCGGGATGCCAAGTGGTGATGAATTAGACACAGGTGGCTGGCCAGGCGTCAATGAGGCTAATCTGCGCACTGTTCAAAACTTTGTAATTAACGGCAACCTAAATGATATGACTTCTATCACTGGTGAAACGCCAACCGTAGCTCAGGGGAGCCGTATCCGTCTGTATGTGAAGGGCGATGTATATATTAGTAAAAATATTATCCCAAGTACTGCACCGAACAATACTATAGAAAATATTCCGAGTATTACCGTAGTGGCGCGTAATATCTATATTGGGCCTGGCGTAACACAGCTATACGGCACTTATGTGGCACAATCAATTGATGGTGCAGGAGGCAACCTATATACGTGTGCTTCTGGCCTGGGCGCCCCGTTATCGGTTACGGCTACTGGTAGCAATTACAATGCCTGTAGGAGCCAGCTAGTCTTTACTGGTTCTGTTGTAGCTAAGAAAATTCACTTGTTGCGTAGCTGGGGCAGCTTATATCAGGATAGCGGTGGTTTCGCACCAAGCAACAGTGCTGCAGCCGGTGGGGCTGGTTATAGTGGCGCAGGCGAAGTATTTCGCTTTAATCCTCTTGTGTGGCAGCGCGAGTCAACCGGCGGTCCAGGCGACCCACCAGTCACCTTATACGACTTCATCACTACTTTACCGTCTGATCTCTAAAATAAATTTGCATGGTCAAGATACGCTTATGCTATAATTGGGCTAACTATGAGTATATTAAGTGGGCTATCCTCTAACTTCTTTGGTCTGGACATAGGCACTACGGCAATACGGCTTGTACAGCTAACGGGCAGCGGCTCTACCAAGACACTTACTAAATATGCCTATGTTCCTGTGGATAGCAAAGTTGTTGTCAGTGATTCAAAAGCAGATCAACAGAAAATGCTAAAGGTTATTGGCGATCTGTTGACCCAGGCGCAAATCACGACGCGCGACGTAGCGGTAGGGGTACCCTCTACTCGAGTATTTACTACGGTAATTGACTTTGACCGCTTGCCGGCCAACGAACTTGCAAAAGCCTTGAAATACCAGGCAGATTCGTTCATCCCAACACCTATAGATCAATCAAAAATCGAGTGGGCGGTTATAGGTGACTCACCCAAAGACAGAACCAAGATTGAAATCTTGCTGTCGAGTGTTGATAACGAATATATTGAGAAGCGCCTTGATCTACTGGAATCCATAGGATTAAACGTAATTGCGTTTGAGCCGGACAATTTAGCGCTGACGCGTGCGTTAACAGTTGCAGATGCCACAGTCCCACAGATGATTCTCGATATTGGCAACAAGAACACAGACCTAGTAATTAGCATGAACAATGCGCCAAGGCTGACACGGTCTATGCCAACTGGTACCGAAGCTATCATTAGGGCGGCTGCCCAGAATCTGAATGTTGATGACAAGCAGGCTGAGCAATTCGTGTTCAAGTTTGGTATGAGTAAAGACAAATTGGAAGGGCGGGTCTACGAGGCTATAAGCGGTACAATTGATCTGCTAGCAAGTGATATAGAAAAATCCATTCAATTTTTCCAAACTCGATACGGCACAAACGTTGCCCGGGTCATTGTAACTGGCGGTGCTTCATCTATGCCAGAATTTCCCGTATATGTAGCTAACAAGTTTGGTATAGAGGTAGAAATTGGCAACGCATGGCGTAATATTTCTTTTTCACCAGATCGTCAAAACGAACTATTGTCTGTATCAAATCATTTTGGCGTCGCAGCAGGTTTAGCGGAGCGTAACGGATGATTCAGTTTAACTTACTACCGGATGTAAAAATTGCCTATATAAAAGCCCAGCGGCAGAAACGTTTAATTGTTTCTATCTCTACTATTGCTAGCATTGCAGCAGTGGCAATCTTTATATTGCTATTTACATTTGTAAACTTGGCCCAGAAGAAAAATATGAATGATCTAACTAAAGATATTAAAAAACAAAGTGAAAACCTTACAAAAACTGAAGATATAAACAAAATTTTGAGCGTACAAAACCAGTTAAATGCACTTGAGCAACTGCATGGAAATAAAATCGTTGCTTCTCGAATTTTCGGGTACTTACAACAAGTAACACCGACTCAGGCTACGATAACTCAACTAGATATTGATTACGAAGCGGGTACCATTTCAATTTCAGGTTCAGCCGAAAGTATAACAGCTATTAATACATACACCGATTCATTGAAGTTCACTAAATACACTACAGAAAATTCAGGCGATGAAAAGAAGGCGGCGTTTAGCAGTGTTGTGTTATCAAGCTTTGCACGCTCTGAGAATAAAAACACCTATACGATTACTCTTAATTTTGACCCGATTATTTTCAGCCAAGAAGAAAAAGTTCAGCTACAAGTCCCACAGATTGTCAGTAGTCGGTCTGCTACCGAACGACCTAGCGCGCTGTTTGAGCAGAGCGTAGGGGGAGGACAGTAATATGGCGATGAAAATACCCAACACAGCCGGCATGACAAAGCGAGCGTTGATTGACAAAGCAAATACGACCACGGTGATCGCGGCTGCAGTTGCTGCGTTCCTTGTAGTGTTCTCGTTGGTCTCGTCACACGCTTTGTTGAGCAAAGCTATGTATCAAAATAGAGTTATTAGCACTAAGAAAAATACTTTAGAACAGCTCAACAAAAACCTTGCTGCTCGTGATGACTTAGTAAAGTCTTACGAAGCATTTGTCAGTACTTCGCAAAATATTATTGGAGGTAATCCGGCGGGCAGTGGCGATAGGGATGGCGATAACGCTAAAATCATCCTTGACGCGCTACCAAGTAAGTACGACTTCCCAGCTCTTGCGTCTAGCCTGGAAAAACTAGCAACAACCCAAGGTTTGCAAATAGAAAGTATAGTCGGTACCGATGACGAAGTTGCTCAGGCAGAGCAACAATCTGCAGCTCCTACACCGATAGCTATGGATTTCCAATTGAGCGTAAGAGGCGCTTATCAACAAATACAAGGATTAAGTGAAGTATTTGAGAAGTCTATACGCCCGATCCAAGTACAAAAAATGACTGTCAATAGTAACGATGGTACTGTAACCGCGACTATAACAGCTCAGACGTTCTATCAGCCCGAGAAGAAGCTTGAGCTCAGAAAGAAGGTGGTAAAGTAATGAAACAAAAAGATATCCTGGTCTTGATAGTGGTAGCATTTGTGAGCGCTGTTATTTCGCTTGTGCTTTCAAATATGTTTTTTTCTTCTCCGAAAAATCGTTCACAACAGGTTGAAATTATTGATCCGGTCACCGCAGATTTTCCAAAGCCAAGTGAGAAGTACTTTAATGGCCAGTCCGTAGACCCCGCTCAGCCGGTACAAATAGGTGATAGCAATAATCCAAATCCATTTAATGGGCAGCCATAAGGGCAAAGGACTTATTATATGAGTGTGCTGTCTGCCGCTACCCAAAAAGAGGTAGAGGAAACATTAGTTAAGAATAAACTGATCAATAACGCCCGTTTGAATGAGTTGCGTGGTAAAGCATCGAAAGACCACGCTCCTTTATTCGGCTTGCTCGTTTCAGAGGGTGATGTGTCTGACGAAGACCTTACCAAGACAATCGCACACGTCACAAAGCTACCATACGTAAACTTACTAAATGCCCAAATTGATCCGAAAATATTAGATTTATTACCTCAGGAAATTGCTGAACGATACATGGCAGTTCCTTTGGGTGAGATGCAGCGCAGACTGGTTGTGGCTATGCTTGACGCTGACAATGTACAGGCAGTTGATTTTCTGTCTAATAAAATTGGTCGCCCGCTCAAAGTATATGCGGCAAGTGAGGCTGGTATACGGCAAGTTTTACAGCAGTACGACGCTAATATCTCCAAGCGTGTCGTTGGCGAAATAAGCAGTATTGGCCAAGATGAGCAGCAAGTAAAGCAATCACAAAAAGAAGTACAAAAAGATGGCCAGGGCAAGCAAAGCCCGGCTGGCAAAGAAATAAAAACAATAGTTCAGGATTCGCCGATCAGTAAAGCGCTTTCTACTATATTGGAGTTTGCTGCTCGCAATAAAGCAAGCGACATCCATATAGAACCCTTACAAGAAGAGCTAAAAATTCGGTGTCGCGTGGACGGTGTGCTCCGAGAAATTATGAAGTTACCGAAAAGCACCGAGCCGCCTCTTATCTCGCGTATCAAAATCTTAGCCAACCTAAAAATCGATGAGCATCGTATCCCCCAAGACGGTGAATTTAGCATTAATGTGGCTGGAGCTGATATTGATCTGCGTATTGCAATTTCCCCTGTTGTTTGGGGCGAGCAGGTTGTTATTCGTTTACTTGATAAAAGTGGTACCAGTCTGCAAATGGAGAACATGGGGTATGTGGGGCGTAGTTTGCGGTTAATTAAAGAAGGTTTGAAGCAATCTCACGGCATGATCCTTACTTCTGGTCCAACGGGTTCTGGTAAGTCGACATCCTTGTATGCTTTATTGAACGCCATTAAAACTGACGAAATTAACATAGTTACTCTAGAAGACCCAGTGGAATACAAAATGAACGGCGTTAACCAAATTCAAGTGAACGCGGACGTTGGTCTTACGTTTGCGAGTGGTTTGCGCTCTATTTTGCGCCAAGACCCAGACGTAGTGATGGTCGGCGAGATCCGGGACAAAGAAACTGCGGAATTGGCCGTACAGGCTGCCTTAACGGGGCATTTAGTATTTAGCACGCTACATACAAATTCGGCAGCAGGTATTTTACCGCGACTTCTAGATATGGGTATTGAGCCATTTTTGATAGCCAGCACAGTGCATACGGTAATTGGCCAGCGGCTGGTGCGACGTATAGGTGAAGACCGTACACAATACCAATCAAGTGTTGCAGAAACTGCTGCCGTTCAGGGTACGATAGGTCGACTACTCCCTAAGTCTAAAGAGGAGAGCGCAAAACTTGCTAAAGATCTTGGCTATCAGAACTTGCCTCTTGCTACCCAAAACGCTTATACTTTAACCAAGGGTGTACCTGGCCCGAAAGCCCCTGGTGGCTATAAGGGTCGGATGGGTATATACGAAGTATTTACCGTCACCGAAGAAATTCAAAAATTAATTCTGCAACGCTCAACCAGTGCGGATATCCAAAAAGTCGCAAAGGCGCAAGGCATGGTAGATATGCGAGAAGATGGCTATCTGAAGGCACTAGCGGGGTTGACAACCATTGAGGAAGTAAATCGCGTAGCAGCAGGGGACGCATAACCTATATAGCGAGGGTGGTAATGGCAAGTACACAACCAAGAATCGAAGTTTTACTCGAAGAAGTTATCAAAAAGAAGGCGTCTGACTTGCATTTGCAAGTAGGACTGCCGCCAATGCTTCGCGTGGATGGTGCTCTAGTTCCTGTTACGGGGGCAGACCCCTTAAACGATGAAACAATCGAAGCTTTAATATTTGCTATTTTAGACGAAGATCAAAAACAGATATTATTGAAAGACAAAGAATTCGACTTTAGCTTTGCTTTTGGTGATCTGGGTCGATTCCGTGTTAACGCATTTCATGAACGAGGTAACTTAGCGGCGGCTTTACGTCTTATTCCAACGGATATTCTTACTATTGAACAATTAAAGCTGCCCCAGATAGTGAATACGTTTGCCGAATATCCTCGAGGCTTGGTATTAGTGACTGGTCCCACCGGCTCTGGTAAGTCTACCTCACTAGCTGCCTTGATCAACAAGATCAATACCGAAAGAGCCACGCATATTATTACTATTGAGGACCCAATTGAGTATACGCACAAATCGAAAAAATCAGTTATCGTGCAGCGTGAAGTGCATTATGATACTTATTCGTTTTCGGCGGCACTTCGTTCAGCCCTACGCCAAGACCCTGACGTGGTGCTTCTAGGAGAGATGCGTGACCTTGAGACGATTGCCAGTGCTATTACAATAGCAGAAACAGGCCATTTAGTGTTTGCAACGCTACACACTAACTCGGCAGCCCAAAGTATTGATCGTATGGTAGATGTCTTTCCGCCGCACCAGCAAGCTCAAATTCGTACACAGCTCAGCAATATTTTGATGGCTATTTGTTCACAGCGATTAGTGCCAGCTATAGGTGGCGGACGTATCGCAGCAGCGGAAATTTTGATTGCCAATTCAGCGGTACGCAATATTATTCGTGAAGGCAAGACACACCAACTTGAAGCAGTGATTCAAACAGGCGCAGAAGCCGGTATGCAGTCTATGGATAAGACATTGGCCACATTAATACATAATGGGACTATTACCTATGAAGAAGCTCGTAATGTTGCGGTGGATATTGAAGAATTAGATAGACTGATGAGAGGCTAATATGAGTATAAGGAAACACTCCTGATGCTGTTGTATAACTATACGGCTCGTGAACCTTCAACGGGTAAAACTGTAAAAGCCAGTGTGCAGGCTGACAGCGAATCTGCCGCAGCTGCCTTGATTAAAAAAGAAGGTTTGGTTCCACTGGATATTTCCGTCGGCGATAGTGAGGGTGGCTCATTGGTGCCTTCGTCTTTGCGACGAAAGCGTGTCAAAATAAAGGAAAAAGTACTTTTCTCTAGGCAGCTTTCTACTCTTATTAATGCTGGCTTGCCCCTTATACAGGCTTTGCGGAATGTGGCGGCACAGACAAAAAGTAAGCAATTTCGTATTGTTATTGATCAAGTTATCGCTGATGTGGAGGCCGGTTCTGCCTTGTCAAAAGCACTTGCGAAACACCCAAGAGTATTCAATGCGGTGTACATTAGCCTAGTAGAGGCAGGAGAAACTTCAGGTACACTCGATAAATCACTGGAGCGTTTGGCAATTCAGCAAGAAAAAGACGCAGATATTATTAGTAAGGTACGTAACGCGTTTATTTATCCAATTATCGTACTTGTAGTTATGACGGGCGTTGTCATATATATGTTGGTTACTGTTCTGCCACAGGTAGAAGCGTTGTATGACGGTATACAGGGTGCTCAGTTGCCTATATTCACGCGCCTATTGCTGTTCGTTTCGGATGTTATTAAACATTTTTGGTGGGCACTAGCTATAGTGCTCGGAGTAACAGGCTTTTTCATGACCCGATGGGCTCGGACTGGTCCCGGCAAAGCAGCTGTAGATCGATTTAAAATGAGAGCACCGCTCATCGGACCGCTATATATGAAATTGTATATGGCTCGTTTTGCTCGTACGGGCGCTACGCTTGTTGGGAGCGGCGTACCGCTTATCCGAGTATTAGAAATCACCGGAGATGCCGTTGACAATGTGCACATAAAGTCCTCGCTTGCGAATTCTATTGAAAAAGTTAAGGGCGGTAAAGCTCTATCTACGACGCTTGAAGGCAATGATAACTTCCTAGAGCTTGTACCAAGCATGCTCCATATTGGTGAGGAGTCGGGTTCAACCGAGTCAATGATGGCCAAGACTGCCGATTACTATGAAAAAGAGGTAGATGATCAGATTAAGGCTATTTCTACCATCATTGAGCCAGTCCTAATGGTAGTTATGGGTATTTTGGCGCTTATAATCGTTGCCGCGGTGTTATTGCCAGTATATACACTATCGGGTGATTCGCTGGTGTAGCATCGATCACTGTGGAAAAACACTATTGCTTTTTTGAAAGTAGCTCCTATACTATCATGTAGAGATTTAACATAAGCGCAAAGGGGGCATTTGCAATGCTAACTAATCTTCAAAAACGTAAAGACGGCTTCACCATCATCGAGGTGATGATTGTGATTGCCATTGCCGGACTTATTATTTTAGTCGTTCTTTTAGCTGTACCAGCACTTCAACGGGGTTCAAGAAATACAGCTATCAAAAATGATGCCTCAGCAGTATCGGGTGCTATAGGTGAATTTCAGGGTGCCAATAATGGCAAAAATCCAACTACCGTAAGTGCTGATGCCGATGGACAAGTAACTGTTAGCAAGACTGGTCTTACGTCAACTACGGGCAAAGTGAAAGCTGGTACAGAGGTTACAAGTGGCACCACTGATAACTTGGGCACAACCGGTGCCGATACAGGAAAAATCCGCGTAGTTACTGGCTATAAATGTAACGACGCTGGTACTGGTCTAGGTAGTGCAAGTACACGTTCAATGGCTATCATTTACAACGTCGAAACTTCAGGCACTCCTGCTAAAAACTGTATCGAAGGATAATAGTTACAAGAAGAACAATCTTTCTCCAGGTTGTTAGTATTGCCCCATATAAAACAGGCTCTTAGAGAGCCTGTTTTATTGTGTTATAGTTACTGCTAATGGTTACTGTATTTCTCATTGTGTTTGGCCTTTGTTTAGGGAGTTTCGTAAATGCATGCGTGTGGAGGCTTCACGAACAAACAGGGACTACAAGTCAGAAGAAGCTGCGAGAATTATCTATAAGTAAAGGACGATCACAATGTCCAGAGTGTAGGCACCAATTGGCAGCTAAAGATCTTGTACCGCTCTTTAGCTGGATAAGTTTAAGGGGCAGGTGTCGTTATTGTAAAAATCCAATCTCATGGCAGTATCCGCTTGTTGAACTGGTAGGAGCAACGGTTTTGGTAGTTTCTTACATATGGTGGCCACACGGAGCACCAGGATCTATTCTGGAAGGTAGTATATTTTCAATCTGGGCTCTAGTGGTAACGGGCTTTTTGACACTATCAGTCTACGATATTCGTTGGTACATACTGCCAGATAAAGTTATTTTGCCTTTGACAGTACTGGGTTCGATACTAATAGGATTAATTGCCATACAGCAACATAGCGGAGATATCCTCGTAGGTTCGGCTATAGGCGCTATTACAATATTCGGCTTATTTTATACTATTTATCAAGTTTCCGGCGGTAAATGGATTGGGGGCGGCGATGTAAAACTTGCAATATTGCTCGGCCTACTCGCTGGTGGATTTATGCAGGCTCTTTTACTGTTATTCCTGGCATCTTCTCTCGCTACTGGATATGCTGTCATACTTTCGCTGTCAGGCAAGAAAAAACTGAACCGCAAGCTCCATATTCCTTTCGGGCCTTTCCTGATTGCAGCTACGGTGATTGTGGTACTTTTTGGGACTGATATCCTTGATTGGTATACCCATCTAGTAATATCAGTGTAACCTGTACAACTGCTTGTAACGCTTATGGTATACTTAAGCACATGATAGGTGACACGTATCATCTACTGTTAAGAAAGAAAAAAACTTCTCAAAACGTACGGGTAATTCCGCAAGCTATGGGTGGTTTTACTGTGGTGGAAACACTTATTGTATTGGCCATTACTGGCGTTATGTTCGTGTCAATAGTAGGGATTGTATCCGGGCGACAAAGTAAAACCCAGTTTAACCAAGCTGCAAATGCTATGCAAACTGAAATAGAACAGATAATCAACGAAGTTCAAAGTGGGTACTCTCCAGATACAAGCGGTTTTACGTGTGCAGCAAATCCTACACCTAGCACAAGCCAAGGCACTAATGGTAAGTGTGTTTCTCTTGGTAAAGTTGTACAGTTTGATACTGAGAAATATTTTGTTTATTCACTTGCCGGAAATAAGTATTCTTCCATAAGAAGTGATTATACGGCTCAATCATTTGAAGATGCCGTGCCCATCGTTCGTACAAATGCTACCCAGACTGTGGGCTTAAAATACGGTTTAACTAAAGAGTGGGCGAGGCTTGACGGCAATCCCGTGAATTCTATAGCTTTTGTACCGTACTTTGGCGGTGGTGTTGATGGCCTGGTGTATGGCTCGCAAGATACGCAAATAGTACCTATAGAGGGGGGCGGTTTAGGAGCTAGCGTTATCAATAGCAATATAGTGGCAGGATATAACCATAGAAACCCAGATAATGGCATACAAGTATGCTTCCGGAGCGGTGGTACTGATCAGTCGGCTTTAGTTACTATAGGTGGCTTAAAACGCATGAATTCTGTTACACTAGCAATAAAGAACACAATAGATTGTAGTGATTCATGATGGGCACCAAAAAACACCTACAACGACTTACGTCTGAAACCGGCGATACAATCGTTGAGGTACTTTTATGCCTTACGGTGTTAGGCTTAGTTATCGGGGGTGCTTCAGTACTAGCTGGGCGTAATACCAAAAATCTGCAAACAACGAAGGAAAATGCAGTCGCATTACGGCTTGCTCAGAGTCAAATAGAATACGTAAAATCATTTGCAGCGGTTGATTGGGATTCTTTGGCTTCAGGTAATGTTTGTATGCAGAATAGTGTTACGCAGCTACCGAGTAACAATGCGGCATGTACGTACTCTGACAGCGCAGGAGCTGCTCAGTATAACCAAAATATCACACTTACGAAAGCAGCAGACGGCTCCTATATTCTCGCCAAGGCGACGGTAACCTGGGAAACACTCACTTCATCAATTGATCCTGTTACAGGTAAGCCTAAAGACCCAGGCAAAGTAGAAGTAACTTATAAGATTTATAAACGAGATGATCCTGCAGAAGATCGCCGCGAGGGAGGCAGTTGTGGGGAGGGTAAAGTGGGTACTCCGCCTAATTGTGTGGCCGCACCGCCTCAAGTCCGGGCTCAGGTACTTAAAATCAGGCCTACAGCGAGCCAAACGACACCCAGCTGTAGTAGTACTGCTTACGAAAATCGAAGCGGTACCTCAGTGCGGTTAACTGGAGGAGGCTTTAACCAAACACTCTTGACCAATACAAGCTCTGAGGCAGTGTTTCAGGATGTAAATAAAATAGTGCCAGGCACTAACTATACAGCAACTATAACAGGGGTGCCATCAGGTTATCAGGTATGTAGTGGTAGCGCTCAAACAGGTACTCTAAATGCTACCACTACCATTTATCCGGTTACGCCTCAACTTACAATAAGGCCAATCTGTGGCACCGAAACACGCTATACAGCACCATATAATCACTATAGCGCGTCATATGATCACTACACAGCGCCGTACCATCACTACACAGCAGCCTATGACCATGGCTACTGGGCGGCATGGTGGGATCATCCAGGACCAGACAGGCGCATAGGAGGAGTCGGTAATAGTACATTTCGACAAACCGAAAATGGCCAAACAGTTGAGTACAGAGCTCGTCCCGACTTAGGCGGCTCCCCAATGTTCTTTGAGCGATGGGTCTGGGTGACAGCATGGGTGTCTACCGGTTATTATGCTGATTATCTGGGCTATTATGCTGATTATCTCGGGTACTACGGCGATTATCTCGGGTACTACGGCGATGCATATACAGCGAATGTCTGTCCTTCGTAGCCAAAAACTCACAGCAGTACAGCTCCAAATTATATAAGCTGCTTAGAAAGTTAATTTTATTCTTTGACCGAGCTTACTACTAGTGTAATGCTTTTATCGGTACGTTTCATAGTGCCGGTTATAGTAACGGCGGGCTTTAAGGTGGGCGGAGTGGTGCTGGTGGCAGCCGGTGGTATATTTGCGTATTTATCTGGATCAATGTTGGCTTTACTGAAGTCAGCTGGAAGTCCTCCCGGATTTTTTGCTTCTTGACCTACTATTAAGTAGGTAGCGGCGTTAACTCTGGTTACAAGACCATAGACAGTTACTTCTTTGTCAACATAGTCACTAATATTTTTAGAAATAGCCGTAGGGCTTACTGCGCCTTTCGGTGGTTTTGTTGCACGTTCAAGTGCCGAAGCGCTAGTATCAGAACTCGAAAGGTTAGAAGATTTAGTAGGGAAAGTATCCTTGTGCCCGACGGCGTAACCAATTACGCCTGTGCAAACGCCAAAAACCACCACGCTACCTGCAATCACCAGAGTTTTTTTTGAAATAGTTGCCATATGAAAAAGCTTATACTTATCTATAAAAAATCATACCACGCATGGGCCCGGTATGTCTAGTTTGTTACTTGCTCTTACAAGGTGAATGCATTACAGTAGTACTTATGCTTATGGTAGATTTGCTGCCTACCAATTTCGGCGGCATTAAATCACCAACCTCAAATACCAGGCAACGTGGCTTTACCATCGTTGAGTTAATGGTCGCTACAATAGTTTTTTCCGTCATTATGTTAGTAGCCGCCGGAGCGGTGGTGCGATTTACAACCAACTTCCAGCGGAGTGTTACGGCTACCAATACGCAGAATACCGCTCGAAGTATTATTGACTCTGTTTCTCAAACGGTGCAGTTTGCCGGAGGAGATGTACCAACTCCGTTAACAGCTGGGGGTAAAAAAGGCTGGTGCGTAGGCTATACGCGCTATAGCTATGTTTTAGGTAAGCAATTGACCGGTGAAGTGAGCGGCACAACAACCCGATACGCGCTCGTCGGAGACTCAACCGGTACAGGTTGTTTCGGTGAAGCCCAGGACGTATCAAGCGCTGCAACGCCAGGAGGACAAGAATTACTTGGGACTAACATGCGTCTATCGAAATTTAACATCACTGAGAAGGATCCGCTTACAGGACTTTGGGAAATAAGCGTACGGGTTGTATACGGTGATGACGACTTACTATGTACCACAGCTGCTGGTAACTGTAACAATGCAACAGTACTTACTCCTTCTCAGCTTGAAAGCCCGGACCTACAATGTAAGGGTGAGAAGGGTAATCAATACTGTGCGATTAGTGAACTTACCACAACAGTGCAACGTAGGTTATAATAAAGCAGGAAGAACATAAGCAATATGACTATAAAACGGCCTCATCTACATCGTAAGCGTCAGGATGGCATGGTGTCTATTACGGTAACCATCGTATTCATCATGGTTATTAGCTTAGTAGTTTTAGGATTTTCACAGGTATCACGGCGTAACAATCGAGAAGCTTTGGATCGTCAGCTAAGTAGCCAAGCATTTTATGCGGCAGAGACGGGCATCAATGATGCCATGAGAGAAATTACCAAAAAGATAAATCGCGCCGAACCGGTGCCAAAACAAGATACTTGTAGCGGTGAATATACTAAAGACGACGGGAAAGTGGATGCAGCAAATGAGATAGCCTACACCTGCCTAACAGTAAATCCTGTCCCTGACGAGCTGCTGTACTCAAATGTAGCCGATACCTCACTTGCTATACCTCTCAATGCCGTGACAGCAGATGGTGCTGCAACGGTTATCAATACGATGACTATTTCCTGGCACCGCACCGCAGGTAACGGAAATAGCACAAAACCTGCGACTTGCCCCAAGCCACGAACTGCTCCGGGCATACAGTGGACAAATTTCCCGACTTCATCCAACTGGTCAAGTAGGTGTCCGTTTGGCGTGTTGCGCATGGATATTGTTCCTACCACTTCTGAAAATCTGAGCGATCCCATAGTTGCTGGAAAAAATACATTAACAGCCTTTATTTATCCTAAGGCAGGCGGCGAAGGAGACACCATTACATATGGCAACGGCAGCCAAAATGCTTACACTCCTAATGCCGGAGCACCACAAGGCCTAGTACAAGCCGCTGGATGTGATGAAGAAGCCTGTAAATTTACTGTAAATGGCTTGAATTTTTCAAGCGCGTACTTGCGTATTCGGACTGTGTACTTAGACTCTCGTACCGTGTCGGTAAAAATAGGCGATACAACACTTGACGCAGACGGTGCCTCGGGGGAAGCTTTTTTGTCACGAGCCCAAGCAGTGATTGACGCAACAGGTAAGTCCCAAGACGTATTGCGTCGTATCCAAGTACGCGTACCGCTTGTAGGCAGCGGCTCTCGTACTACCAATAAGAGTTTCTCTGACTACGCTCTCCAGACTTCAGATTCAATCTGCAAGCGTTATATCATGTCTCCGGGCTACAGTTCTGATTTATCTAGTTGCGACTAATTAATTTTACTCAGCATCTTGTTTACCATGAAAGCGTTCATGAACGCTTTTTAGGTGCGGATCTGTTATATGAGTATAAATTTGTGTAGTCGATATATTACTGTGGCCTAGCATAGCTTGCACACTACGCAAATCGGCTCCGTTCATAAGCAGATCAGTAGCAAAAGAGTGACGTAGAGTATGTGGGCTAACGTGCTTTGTAATGCCAGCGAGCAGCGCATAACGTGCCACAAGCCGTTGCACGCTTCGTGCTGTTAAACGATGATAGTTACCGCTTAAGTCGACTTGTTTTTTGCCACTGTATCGTACAAACAGCGGCTTTACATTATCGGTGCGTTTACTGAGGTATTGCTCTAGCCATTGAGCAGCTTCGTCACTTATAAAAATTGGTCGATCTTTTTGACCTTTACCACGTACGGTAAATTCGCGTCGTTTTAAGTTAATGTGGTCTTTATCTAGTCCGACTAACTCTGATACGCGGAGGCCACTCGAGAAAAGTAGTTCAAGAATAGCCCGATCTCGGAGGCCCTGTAAAGTGTTAGTGTCTGGCTGAGCAAACAATCTGTTCAACTCTTCGGGTGAAAGAAAAGTAACTTGTTTGCGCTTTACTCGGGCAAGTTCAATTTTTTCCGGACTGGCGCTGATGATATTTTGTTTGGCGCAAAATTTTAAAAAACTTCGAAGCGCAATCAAATGATAATTAAGAGTATTTTTACCAAGCTCATCAGCAGTATTAGTGCCAAGACGATTGAGCCATAATCGCCATTTTCGAATAAGCTCAGGAGTAATTTCTTCTACAGTGATATCTCCTGCATAGTCTATAAGCCGGGTTAGATAATGATCATAATTGGCAATAGTTTTTTGTGATCTATTTTGATCGATTTCTAGATATTCTAAAAAATCTGTTTTTGCTTTACTAAATAACATAATCATAATTATTGTACGACATTAGGGTTGAAGTGAAAATTTTAAGTAACCTGCTTTGCCAGGGTTCTAAATCTAGAATCCTGTATTCTACGCTTATATCTGTTACAATATGAAAAAATTAAACAGGAAAATATATGGAACGAACTTTAATTATTGCAAAGCCAGATGCCGTCCAACGAGGATTAGTCGGAGAAATCATTTTGCGATTAGAGCGAAAAGGGTTAAAGCTCATCGGACTTAAAATGATGAGCCTGGATAGCGCACTGTTACAAGCGCATTATTCAGAGCACCTTGAAAAGCCATTTTATGCGGGTCTTGAAAACTTTATGAAGAGCTCACCAGTAGTAGTTATGGCTTGGGAAGGCTTTGAGTGTGTGGGATCAGTACGAACTATCGTTGGTGCCACAAATCCACGTCAGGCGGAAGCCGGCACTATTCGGGGCGATTTGGCTATTGGCGCAGGACGAAATCTGATCCATGCTTCCGACAGTAAAAAGAGTGGTGAAGAGGAAGTATCTCGTTTCTTTACCGATACTGAACTCTTTGATTATGAAAAATCCGAGTATATGCACGTTTACGAAGCCCACGAACGCACATAGCTTGCTCAAGTTGGCACAGAACTATTAGTATAGGAAGGGAAAAGAGCAAGCCCGAAGAAGCGATTTATTCGCTTCCCGGCGTGCTGAGAAAAGCCGTAAGATTTGCCTCATTACCGTGGCCCGGTAGTTCAGCTGGATAGAACACCATCGTCCTAAGGTGGGTGTCGGGGGTTCGAATCCCTCCCGGGTCACCATACTCAAATGAGCGTCCTCATGAAATGGGACAACGCCTTATTTGCTGATACAATATTGCTTATGCCAGACAAGTACTTTGACGACCAGTTTGACGATGAAGAAGTGCTGTATGTATTTCATAAACACCCTATAGTTATGCGTAAGGGCTTAGTATTTGGCATGTTCGGCCCTCTTATTGGTGTACTACCAGCTACTTTCAAACCAGAGTTAGGGTTTGGATGGTTTTTCGGAGGTTTGGTAATAGGCATCTTACTGGGAGTTATTATTTATCTGCCATCGTGGATTAGCTGGCATTTTACGGTCTGCGTAGTAACAAATCAGCGGTTTATTCAGTTGGCTCAAAAGGGATTGTTCCATCGTACAGTCAGCGATATCGGGCTTAACCAAATTCGGAGCATGAATTATTCTATATCCGGACTGGAGGAAACATTTCTGGGATTTGGTACAATAACTATACAAACCTATATGGGCAACATTGAAATACACAATGTGCACCGTCCCGCAAAGACACACAAGCGTATTCAAAACATCTTACGAGAGCAAGGAATAACGCCCAAGCAATACGAGGACATGGAAGTAAGCGGTAGTGAAGAAGAAAGTACACAAATTAGTTAAAGGTGCAAAACACCGATTGCCCGGAAAGAAGCTAAGAAGCAGCGAAGCGCCTGCTGGGGCCGGTGCACCACGTATCACCAATGAAACGATAGCCGAACACAGGGACGAGGTACTAGGAAGTGCCCGCAAGTATATCTATCCGTTACAGCACTCACGACATCGCATTGTCACTATATCTATAGTTATTTTTGTATTGGCAGTGGTAACCTTCTTTTCCTATACACTTTTAGCGCTGTACAGATTTCATGCTACTTCGACCTTTATGTATCGCGTGACGCAAGTTATTCCATTCCCAATCGCCAAAGCGGGTCCTAATTTTGTAGCTTATGAAAATTATCTTTTTGAGGTACGTCGCTACGCCCATTATTATCAGACACAGCAAGATGTCGATTTCACAACAAAAGCAGGAAAGAGTCAGCTAGAAGATTTTCAAAAACGAGCCTACGAAAGCGTTATAGATGATGCATATATCAAGCAGCTTGCCAAAGACCATAACGTTTCAGTCAGTCGTGCCGACGTTAACGCACAAATAACACTTCTACGCTCTCAAAATCGTTTAGGTGGTAGCGATCAAGTATTCCAAGATGTATTAAAAGAGTTTTGGGGCTGGTCTGTTGATGATTTTCGTCGTGAGCTTGCTAAGCAGCTATTGGCTCAGAAAGTTGTCTCTAAGCTGGATACGGACGCCCATGCACGAGCCAATACTTACGAGACTCAGCTAAAAGGCGGCACAGATTTTGCTGCGCTGGCCAAGCAAAGTTCAGACGATGTGTCTACAAAAGCCAATGGCGGGGAATATGGAATTGTTATTGAAAAAAATAATCGTGATATACAGCCAAAGGTTTTAGAATCGTTGTATAAATTACAGCCAGGTCAAGTATCGGAAATTATTGAAACACCAACGGGACTAGAAATTGTAAAAGTCATTGAAAACAATAACGGTAAGCTACGCGCAGCTCATATTGTGGTAACTTTTAAGCCCATCAATACCTACCTTGATCCGCTAAAAGCTCAGAAAAAGCCAAAACATCTCATAAGTCTTTAGGCTTTATATTGCATTTTATCGCATAACTTGCTATCATTACCCCTGTTACGCGAAAACATGGGCTCGTAGTGAAGTTGGCCTATCACGCCTCCCTGTCACGGAGGAGATCGCCGGTTCGAATCCGGTCGGGCCCGCCAAGAAAATTTTCAGGGTAGCTAACAGATGTAAATTTGAAATAATACCAAATTATGGTATTATTTTTTTTATGGCAGCTAACGTCGCTGACCCCTACTTGAGTTTTCTGAGGCATGAAAGAAGCAGGGGCACACAATTTATCCGAATGAATGATAGGGGTGAAGTAATATTTCCTCCATATGCTAGAGGTCAGATAGCCACAGCTGGTCTAGTTGGCTGTACTGCTGTTGCCTCTGTGCTTGAGGAAGAAGATGGTACTCAAAGGGCATATATACAGCACTATAATCCCAGAAATGCAGAGCTGGCAGCAGACACATTATTTCAATATTTGCTATCAGCGGAAGAAACGGGAAGAGTGACAAGGGCAACAACTGTCATTATGACACCTGGAGCAATTGGCGAACCAGGTGAGAAAATAGACAGCGCGCTCCCCGTGGAACTTAGAGATATTGCTAAACGCGTGAGGCTACTTGGTGGGCTCGAAGGTGATGAAAGAATTCATCCATATGAAACATGGCGAACTTTTAAGATCTATGGTGCCGGTTCTTTGATGATTGAGGCTACTCCTGGCCAAAGCGCGGCCATACTAGCTGATCTTGAAGTTGTGGATATAGACTTAGCATGCGTTGACTTATAGAAAGTAGCTCCAGGCCTATTCCGCTGTTAGGTTGTCACTGTTATTTTTATAATTCAGAAGGAAGGCTAGAAACAGACTAACTTGGGGGTAGTTTTTGCTATAGTTAATCATATGAAAAATCAAGCCGTAGCCGCTGGTTTCAAAGAGCGTGCTACTACTTTTTATAGTCAACGCAAAAAGGGCGCAGCGCTCAACCTAATGATGAACACTGTGAGCAGTCTTGCGCTTGGGTTTGCTTCGTTTTACTTTCAAAGCCAAGGCCTAGCATTTTATAAAATAATGCTCGTTTGGGCAATCGGGCCGCTAGTTTCGTTGCCTTTAGTTTATTTTATAGATAATTGGGACACTAAAAAATTCTTAAAGCTGGGCGTAATAGCTTATGCCGGAGCGGCATTATCATTGTTGTTCTATACCCAGTATTCATATGTATTGTACGGAGTTTTTAACGGACTAATGCTTGGATTATTCTGGGTATCGTTTAATACTGCTTTTTTCAATAAATCGAAGAATCACCAACATGCCAAAGATTCGTCTTTGTATTTTATTTTGCCCGCTCTAGGTGGAATTCTCATGCCACCACTTGGTGCATTGATTATTGATAACTTCAGTTACAAAGTCTTATTTCTTATTGGAGCACTGATTTGCACAATCCCATTTCTCTACATTCAGGGTACATATTTTGACTACAAGGAAAAAATGTCTTTCAAGCAAGCTAATAAAGCCTTTTCGGGCATACGCTTGATAGCTTTCTTCGATGGCGCGCTGCATTTCTTCCAGGCCCATTTTTTAACAGTGTATGCTCTTTTGTTCTTAAAAACTGCATATGAATTTAGCGGGCTGCTCGGCTACCTAGCACTAATTAGTCTGAGCGTGTCGTTTGCATTGTCATATATCTCTGATCGCTACAAAAAGCGAGTTGAAATACTTTTTCCGTTACTCGCATTTATGGGAATGCTTATTCTGTCGATGGCTACAATTCAGAGCATTACGGTGCTTGTAGTAATCATTGGATTATATGCGGTCTTAGATAACCTTTCCTTGCCAATCCGGTTTGCGGTACATTTGGACATGGGGACCAGGGATACGGGCTTTTGGCGGGCATCCGAGTTCTACGGCAATATTGGGCGAACACTTATCTTTGCTGTTTCAGCAGTCTCACTTTCTCTTGGTAATTACTGGGTGCCATTTGTCGTATTTGCTGCAATGACTCTAGTATTTCCATTTATTATCAAAAATAAAATCAAAGCCCGCGACCTACAGGGTCTTAGCTAGACACATTCACTAGCGTTAGATCTGATATAAGATCCTTAAGCCAGCAAGGCTTAAGGCACTTATACCCTACCACCAAGTAATCAAAATTTAAACCGTTAATTGAGTTGAAAAGCTATAGCTCTTTGCTATAATTTTAATTAAGTCGTTATCGTGAGGGCGACCCAGAAATTGGAGTATGTCTAGTTGAATGGGTGTTTTTGCGGTAACTTTTTAGTTTACGGTCAAGCACCCATAGAGGTGCTTTTTTGTTACTTCAGCTTCTTCATAATTATATATGGAGACATATGCCAGCGTAGCTCAAGGGATAGAGCGCGTGACTAGCTATCGCGAAGATGTCAGTTCGACTCTGACCGCTGGTACCAGCCCTAGAAAAACGTAAGGACCCCTGATACGGGGTCCTGCGTGACTAGCTATGCTTACATTTTAGCATAGTCGGTTTAGAGATCCTGCAAATTGCCTAGGATCTATTAAAGACGCCCCAAGATATGTTGCAAAATAATAAAAAAGATGTTACTGTATGGTTAGCAAAGAAGTTATCGAGACCTATGCGCTATACCATCAAAGACCTACACACCGACTTTCCGGATGATGATGCCTGTTTGAAATGGCTGGTAGAATACCTATACCCAGATGGTATTACCTGCAAGAAGTGTGAAACAGTAACTAAACACTACAAGGTAACAGGCCGTAAGGCTTACGCCTGCACCCAGTGCGGCCACCACGTCCATCCCACTGCGGGTACTATATTCCATGGCTCGAGTACGCCGCTTACCTTGTGGTTCTACGCTATCTACCTTATGGCTGCTAACAAAGCGGGCACATCAGCTAAGCAGATCGAACGTGAGTTAGGCGTAACGTATAAGACTGCTTGGCGGATGATGCATCAGATTCGGAAGATGATGGATGAAAACGAAGGTACCTTGTCTGGAGAAGTTGAAGTCGACGAAACGTATGTGCATGCCAATGTCTTTAAGCGCTCTACAGCTATTCGTATGTACGGGCCAACTGGTGCCCGCTCTGGTCAGATTATCTTTGGTATGGTGGAGCGTGGCGGCAGGGTGATTGTGAAGCACGTGCCAACCGCCGGGGTGCGAGTACTAATGCCGCTTATACAGAGACATATTGCGCCAGGGGCCATTATCTACAGTGACGAACATGGTTCGTACCGGTCACTGCATAGACGTGGATACCGACACTTAACGACGGTACATAGTAGGCACGAACATATCCATCCCGTAAACGAGCGGAACCACACCCAGAATATTGAAAACTTTTGGTCGACCTGGAAGCCGCGCGTGAAAGGTACGTTTAAGCATGTCAGCCCGAAGTACATTCAAGTATATGTAAACGAATTTGCGTTTCGGTACAACCATCGGAATAGCGTGAGTATGTTTTGGAGTTTGATGGGACGTGTGGATAAATAAAGCGTGAGCATTATCGCTTTACACTATTAACATTAGCGCATATACTTAATGTTACATTACATTCACAAAGTCGTAACTGGGGTAACTATGGCTTTTCTTACAGCGCATAAACAAACATACACACATAATGAAACTTGACATCCCTGCAGTAAAGCTGCTATTTTTAATTTCTCAATGTGGGAGATTAAAAAGAGCCGCTTTCCGAGTAAAGCAGCTCTAAGTTCTGTCAGAGGAACTATTTTTTCTTGAAAAGGCCTGTTGATTTATCAGTAGGCTTTTTCTTTACCCAAAAATGAAAATATTTTCCATTCTTGGGGTAAATCATTTTGCCTTTTTTCCTGATAAAACGACAGTAAACTTCATCATAGTCCAAAGGACTATATTTCTGTTCAGCCATAGTATTATCTCCAGCTTGTTAATTTACGTAGCAGTGTAGCTGCGTTTAAACGTTGGTATTCTCGATTTTTGTTTTTGTTTCTCTTTGAATATGGTTACTCGGTACACCACACCGCTGTTTGTTTCTAACAAAAAAGTCCTATACCAACAACTGACATGGGCGTGTGTTTATTACGCCAATTGGCATATGGTCTTTTCGGACCCATGCCAGATGTTGAGACAGGACTAAACTATTAAACACTACTTTAACCGATGGCGACCAAACCAATGATTTTGTTGAGTGCAAAGCTCCCATTAAGCTTCTACATTATATTATACATAGCGCTTACGATAGTTGGCAAGACACTATATATTGTGCTTTTTAGTACGGCTTTTGCCATTTCACAGGGGTATTAGGTGTTTTTTTGTTTTCTTGCCACCTTCTTCAGTGCTGTAAAAAACTCTTTCTTCGTCGGTGCTTTCTTTCTCTCTGCCATACCTAAAGTATACCTTACTGCTCGATAGTAACCGTCCAGGCGCCATCAGCCTCAACATTCAGTAGGTACTCGCCAGCGGTTACCTGTATAGCTTTCGATACGCTCAGATCGCTACCGATATCATTAGCTGGCATGTCGACATCTTCACCAAAACTATTCAACAGCTCTATATGAAATACTGTCTCACGACCCTTATACGTCGATTTGAATACCGCTAATCCATCCTGCAGGGTAAACTTCTCGGTGGCAGTCCGGCCAGTACCGCTAAGATTTATGGGCTTTGGTTTCACTGGTTCGGGTTCTGTTTCAGCTTCTACAGTAGGTTCTACAATGGCACTAGTAGTAGATTCAGGTTTGTCTTCTTTATTAGATATCACTACCGCTACAAATATTGGTAACCCCGCCAATACTAAGACTACAATACTTGCTAGTAAGGCATCGCCATTGAATAGGTTGGTCAGTCTCTCTTTCATTTCGTTGGGTCTCCGCTTAAATTAAAAAGGGCAGCTATTGCTGGTTATCGAGACCCACAGGCAAGGTTTTATCCTAGCTGCTTTTGTGCAATGGCTGCCCATTATCTAGGACAAAAAATAAAAAAGCCCTGCTTGTGGTTCTCGATAAGAGCATTGTAACATGATTTTATTTTTACGGTACTTGGTGGTAGGGTATAAGTGCCAGGCTTAAGGATTGACTAAGTATCACTTTTGTGGTATTTTTTACTTTATGTCTGAGAGGATTTATGATGCTGCAATGTTTGAGGAATGGCGCATACATCGACAAGAAACTTTTCCTTACTTTCGGCGCGTGTATGCCGAAGTTAATCATTTGTTTAATGATGCTACTGCAATTCTGGATGTTGCTGGAGGTGATGGGCACACGTTAGAGGTATTGTCACCCGAGAACGCACGCAAGGTTACTGTTCTGGATGCCGATGCTCAAGCTTTAGGACGTTTACATGGTACTTATCCCGATACACCATCCATTCATAGTGACATACGGGAAATACCTGCACCAGACGCCTCGTTTGATGCCGTTATATCCATAGCAGGGATCGATAGTATGGCTTTTGATGAGGCGATGGCAGCAGAAATAGAGAGGGTCATGAGGCCAGGTGGTTTACTAGTGTTTTTCAGGGACATACCATTAGACTTTAACGAGTTAGAGGACATGGCCTTTAGTGGTACTGCTAAAGGAAATGAAAAGGTGCTATTGCTGCCCATTATTAATGCTGAAACCGGAGCAATAGATCAATTCGTTGCTTTGCCAAAGGATATAATCACACGATTAATGCTAGAGGGAAACCCAATCGTTAAGCGTGCGATAGAAGCAATAAACGAAACTTCAAAATCAGAGAACCCAAGGCTATTTAGAACGGCCCGTTATGCGGGGATTCTTACCAGACAAGTAGCCCAGGTGCTCGGAGGAATTGAGAAAGTACCGGTTACAAAACCATATAGCCCAGCTTTTGAGCAGAGCACCAGGTCTCTATTTGCGAGTACTGGCCTAGAGGTCGTTTCGAGAGCTATAGAGGTCGATGAAACCACGCAGGAAGAAATCAAAATAGACGGTGTAAGAATCAAGGAGTTATTTGTAGACGAGTTGGCCAATGTACAGTATAAGAAAGCTACTGGTGAATCTGAGAGTTCAACCAGGGTTCGTGGCCGAACCCAGCTTTATATTGCTCGTAAACCCTTATAATTAAACGATATGAGTCAAGCAACAAAATCAGAATTACCACAAGCTAGCATAGGAGAAGAGCTTCAAAGGACCCTTGAAGACATGTTGCCAGATGATGCAATAAGAGTTTCCGCTGGCCAGCCTTCTCACACAGAAGATGTACCGGCTGAAACATTGGGGGCGCAAGCAGGTACTGCCAATGGGGAGGTCAATCGTAGGGCGGAAATAAGGAAGCTTTACCACGAATTAGGCAGAAGCGCGCATGTACAGATACCCGATATCGCAATTAACGGTATAATTTCCCGTTTACCAGCTTGGGAGTACAGAACAATAGTTGACGATAATGGCCAGAAAACGCGATTACTGCAGCGGCAAGTATTGAGTACATCAGCGGTTGTTCGTGTGCCCATTAACGACACGCAGGATCGTCGGCGTGTTGTAAGGACAAGAGACGCAGTACAGATACAAGTAGAGGATGTAACAGGGAATGATCTTCGGTATATGTTGGCTATTGAGTCACAATTTCTCCCTCGCCTAGCTATCAAAGCTATTGCTAATACCAAAGAGAGCAAAGAGATGCAGGCCTTGAGGAAAAAATATAAAGAAGAGCGTGCCGCGTTTCATTCCACTGAAGGGGTTTATTTGCATGAAAACGACGTATTGACAGACAGAGAACAGATAGTAGTAGGCTTGTTGACCCATTTTAACAATAGAGATAAAATGGCGATTGCGTTGGGGGTTTCTCCCTCTACACTTTCCAGAATACTAACTCCTGTACAAGGACGACTAGGTGTGGGATCAGACGTGGAGCTGGCGATAGAAGCGGTCTTTCGAGGTCTTGCTAGCGTAGACCACATAGCCGAAAGAAAGACCGATGCATTAAATTCTCGACAAAAACTATTTTTATCTCGGTATTTTAGCTCTGACCCTGAACAAAGGCAGGCAGAACGTAGCATGCCCAACGGCACAATTGCGTCGCACTGGAACCGTATTGCTGAAAAAATGGGTATCCACATTGATGGGAGCGCCAAGAAGCGTGCGGGGTGGCGCAAACACCAAATAGTACTACATGCGCTTAGAGATGGCCTTATACAAAACCCAAACTAATACCAGATTAGTCGGTTGTATTTGGTCAAAAACTCTTGATGTGGTATTTTTTGTTTCATGAATATTCACTTTCAGGACTGGACAGACGAGAGGCTACTAGATAGCCTCAATGAAAGAGATATTCCTCATGGCGGCAGAATAATAAAAGTTTGTGCGACTGACGAAGATCCTCGTGACCTCACTGGCTATGCAGATTTAGTAGTCGTTGACGGTGAGAGTGCACCTTTTACAGATGAAGAGACGTATCCTTATGCCGATAGGGAGACTTATAAAGGTGCTGCCCTTGAGGCACATCTTATTGCCATAGCTCTTGGAGACTTAGGAAGCAGAAGTGTGCGCACATTGTTCCGTTTTTCTAATCAGCAAGGATTTTCCCAGGCTGCAATGGCTGCTCGACTGGGTGAGGCATGGCTGATTGAACATCCTTTTCATTGTATTGATGGTATTGAAGCTGCACTACGCCAACCTGGACGAGAAAGGGCTATTCATTTGGATATATTTTTTGCCGCATCGTTGCGATGCCTAAAAGGGATAGTTGACTACGACGATCCGAAAAAAGTTCTAAGCATGCAAGATGGTATGAGGCTCTTGGGTCGGTAAAGAGGAGTAGCAACAATAGCTCTTCTTTCTCTTTCTTTTGATCTAGAGTTCTTGGCTAGCTTTGTGACGACGAACAATATAGTAACGTCCACTTATGAGCGCAGCAACGATAAGTAGGCCGAGGCCTGGTATCCACCACTCAAAACTTTGGTTTTCAATAGCATCTTCTTTATTACCTGATTGCAGGCTAATACTATCACTACCGACATTATTGCTCTTCGGGTGGTTAAAGCTGGCATATGAGCTAAGTACAAAGCCATTGTAGGCTGCTTTTGGAGCCGTGCGGTTATACTTGAATGGGTAAGCTGCATAGTGTTGTTTTTTGCTAGAGTTTGGCTCAAAACTGAAGACGTATGTGGGATTTGATCTGCTATTCGCGGCTGAACTATTAGGCGAGTTCGAGCCTGTAGTGTTATTTGTACCTCCTCCTGATGATGGTGTGGCGGCTATCTTCTGGGCGCCAAAATTGCCTGTCCAGTTACCAAACACATTTATAAAGAGTACGCCAAACCAGTCGGATAGTGAAATTTGAGAATTAAGGATATTGAGTAAGTTTGCTCCAGCAAGTGCGTCACCGGTACGTATATTGCCGACAGTTGAGTTTTTATCTGCGATAGCATCACCGCTTTGAGAAGCTACGGTAATATGGTTGGTTATTTGGTAATCATTATTACTGTTGATATTTGTTGGTAGACTACTGTTAGCTTGAGTTGCAGCATTTCCTCCTAAACTGGCAGAAGTAGTACCAGCTGGTGCGTCTAAGATAAGGCCGACCCAAGTGCCCAAGACATTTACAAATACTAAAAGAGCATTTTTACCAGTGGTCTGACTGCTAGTAAGGTTAAAAATAGTCACATTGGTGCTTGCCTTTCCGGTGACAACGTCCCCCACACTGGAGTTATTGGTTGCAGTTATGCTACCGCTTGATGCTGAAGTGGTAACATCATTAATAACGGAGGCACGAGAATCTGTAGTAGTTATTGCACCGTTGGTCGCACCTAAGGCAGAACCAGTACCTAGTACACTGTTCACAAAATCCGCCGGTACGAGGATGTTGCCTTGTAGGTCTCCATAAATATTCACAACGCCGATAAACGATTGATTGGCACTGATGGCGCTATTGATAAGATTGATGACATTAGCAATAGCATCGGCAGAACCAGTCTGTATATCACCAACGCTCGTATTCTTCGTAGCAGTTGCACCACCAGATACAGCTTTGACGTCTAGGTTATTAGTAATGCTTGCTTGCAGTGCGGCATCCAGAGAATTTTGAGGAGTGGTGTTTCTGGCAAGTGAAGCAGCAGTACTCTGTGAGAGCTGACCAGGATCTATAAGTAGGTCGCCTTTTACGGTGCCAGTAACGTCTTTGACAAACGTAATAGGCTGGGTGCCATTTAGATTAACGTTTGATTGGAGCAAATTCACAATAGTTGCCATCGCAGCCGCATCGCCGGTAGCGATATCACCAACGCTCGTATTCTTCGTAGCAGTTGCACCACCAGAGACAGCTTCGGAATTAATTGAACTATCTGCGGCGTTATTTGTGGTACTTTGACTGGACTTAGGAGCTGTTAGACTAGCTGTGCCTGAAGAAGCACCACTTGGGCTAGAAGGCTCCTGGTTACTTTTAGCAGGGACAGTTGTCTGGGGTGGAGCTGTAGCGGGTTGCGAAGAACTAGTGGGTGAGGAGTTCATGGTACTGGCAGAGGAAGGTTGGGGGTTTTGATTATCTGGCGTTGCAGACACACTGGGGTCTGGCCGAGAAGTAGGGAGTGTAGTAGACGAAGAATCTGTATTATTGGCTGCTAAAGCCGAAAGTGGTAACGCTAGTGACACTACCATTGTAATACTGACGAATACAACAGCTGCTTTATGTGCGCCAGATTTTATAGCTTGTCTATACATATGCACGTCCCTCCTTATTACGATTTCGTTATACGAACCTTGGCCAGAGGAGAACCATGGTCAGGTAATTCTCCTCTGCCAAAATCAACAAGACGTTTTAATTGCTAACGTTCAGGTTGATGCTTGTAGTGTTAGTGTTGGACGCATTGCCTGTAGAGACCGATCCAACTGTAGTATTTCCAGCAACATAAGCACTACCGGATTTAGCAGTTTGATTGCTTGTATTGCTGATATTTACGTTATTGTTGTTGGTGACTCGAGTGGTCTGCGTATTTGAAGTTCTGTTCGGAGCTTTATAGCCCGTAGAGTAGTTGCTTGATCCACTACCTCCATTGTTGAGAGCAGCAGAGGATGAACCAGTGTTGTTGATAGTAGCTGATGCGGAGAAACTATTATTGTTGCTAGCCGAGCCGGTAGCTACATTGCTAACAGTGGTATTGTGGCGCACGTTAGCGTTGCCGGTGCGGGCATACTGTGAGTTATAATTACTCACATTTATGTTGTTATTATTACGCACTGTGGTAGAGCGAGACGCATGTGAAGACGTCGCTACAGGTTTGTGCTTGTTATAATGGTCATAGTTATGACCTTGGTATGTACTTGCTGAAGCAGGTCCGGCTAAGCCAGCAACGATGCTAAGCGAAGCGACTGAGCTTGCAGCTGCGCGCGATAGTATTTTTTTCATACCATCCTCCTTTATATTATTACTTTATATACTCCGAGAGGGCCTGATCTCTCGGCTGTATGAGGTCTCAGGCCGCGCCTCCTATAGCCGAAAGGTCACCAAAAGTATATTCGCGCACTTATTGCTCTTCTTTGGCCATACCCCCTTGCTCGTTACTGCTACTATTTACAGACGTTTGCACAGAAGTGTGCAGTTCATGTACTGAATCTCCACTTATGCTCTCTTGAGAAGTATGTGATTGAACTTTAACTGAGGTGGTTTGCGAATTGTCTGTAAAAGTTTGCGAGACGGTACCGTTGGCAGGAACGGGTATGGGCTGGCCATTGACTTTCACGGAAGCACGAAAATTGCTGTTATTGTGAGAGGCTGTCGCTTGTAGTTTGGAGGCATCATCATAGGCGCTGTTGACGACAGACGCTGTACTGTCTGCCGTTGCAGCTACAAAAGCTACTGGCACGCCTACTAAAACCAGACTTGCTGCAGAACCAAATACAAAAGGCTTTGGTCCAAGAGGTGTTTTTCTAACAAGTACGTAAAAATGTGACAGCAGATACAGAATTGCCATACGCAAAGAAGCGTAGGAGTTTTCGTTGTCGGATTGATTGTTGTTGGGGACAGGTTTCATAGCCCACTCCTTCTGACATCCGCTTAGTACTTACTTGTTTGCACATAAGCCTTATTCAAAAGCAATTACTTGTGTACTTCTGTAAAATTAAACACAACATGGTTGTAAAATAATCCACAACTTTGCATAAAAATTATATATTCACTCTGTTATAATGCTTCGTTGACGCCACCTTAGCTCAGTTGGTAGAGCGACGCATTCGTAACGCGTAGGTCAGCAGTTCGATCCTGCTAGGTGGCTCCAGCGGGTATCGTATAACGGCTATTATGTATCCTTCCCAAGGATAAGACGAGGGTTCGACTCCCTCTACCCGCACCACGTCAGCCACTCGACGTTTTGTTTTATAAAGATTACAATATATAAAATATGCCCGCAAAAAAATACGTGTACGATAAACTAGTTCTATTTCTTTTAAGTGTACTAGTCTTTTTAACACTTGTAACGATTGCGAGTGTGTTGTTACGCATTGGTAGTGGGCAGGGGATCAGTGACTATTATATTGAGTACCGCCAAGGCCCCCATCACTCTCCCCAGGGTGATTTTAGCCCAACAGGCAATGTCTGGGCGATGTTAAATTTTGTGTGGTTTACTTTATTGACCACACTGGTTACGGGTGTATTAAGTGTTCGAACGCATACCATAAAGCGGGAAGTATCTGTAGTAGTGCTGTCACTCGGAATTCTTTTAGTTTTTCTTGCGCTTGTAGTAAGTAATGTATTGCTTGGCCACCGGTAAAATGACCGATATCGAAATACCCTACAAAGAAGCGCGCACAAAACGGTACCGCTTTTTTGAAATTTTGCCTGGCACATTGAGCTGGTCTCTTTTGGCACTGCCTATAGTTTTGAGTCTTATTAATGCGACTGCCGCTGCCTTTTTTATCATTGCTTACTTATTAATCTACTTCAGTCGAGCGATTGGTGTCAGCATTCGCGCTTTACAAGGTCACAAAATTGTAGAAACTCATAAAAAAATTAACTGGCTCCAGCTACTAGATGAAGTTGAAAAAAAAGAGATACCAAAAAATGCTAAACGCCCTCAGTGGCATTTTGACAATGTCACTCGCCTTCACAAAATAAAGCATCGCTTAAAGCCAAGTGAGCTTATACACGTAGCCATGATAGCCACATACAACGAAAGCCGAGAAGTGCTTGAGCCAACTATCCAGTCAGTTCTGGCCTCAGAATACGATATAAACAAGGTCATCCTTATGATTGCTTATGAAGAGCGCGGTGGACCTCAAACCAAAAAAATCGTCGAAGACCTTATTAAAGAATACGGGGATAAATTTTATTATGCCACAGCGGTATGCCATCCTGCCGATCTACCAGGCGAGTTGATTGGGAAAGGCGGGAATATCACTTACGCTGCCCGCGAGCTAAAAAAATATGTAGAGAAAAAGAAGATTGATCCTATGCGCGTGGTGGTGACCACGCTGGACGCCGATAATCGTCCGGATAAAAAATATTTTGCTGCGTTATCATACACCTATGCTATGACGCCAGACCCTACACATATTTCTTACCAGCCAGTCTCGATGTATACAAATAATATCTGGGATGCTCCTGCACCTATGCGTGTGATTGCTACCGGCAATACTTATTGGAATACGGTACTGGCCTCTCGACCACATGTGCTGCGCAATTTTTCAGCGCATGCCCAAGGTCTCAAAAGTCTTATAGATACCGATTTTTGGAGTGTGCGGACTATTGTAGAAGACGGACATCAATTTTGGCGTACCTATTTTCGCTACGATGGAAACCACACGGTTTACCCGATATATGTACCAATTTACCAAGATGCAGTGCTTGCTGAGACTTATTTTAAAACTTTAAAGGCTCAGTTTATTCAGCTTCGTCGCTGGACCTGGGGAGCTTCGGACGTAGCTTACTTCGCTGAGAAGGGCTTTTTTAGCAAAAATAACGTCCCAAAAGTTGATAAATGGTTTAAATTTGGTCGACTGCTTGAGGGGCATGTTACATGGGCTTCAGGGCCAATCTTGCTGGCTTTTGCCGCTTTTGTACCAGTGTTGTTTAATCCTGAGAATTATGCAGCAAACGAATTGCCGATAGTAGTCAGTTACATCCAGCGTATAGCTTTAGCTGGCGCACTGGTATCAATTTATATCTGCTTCAAGACATTGCCTCCTAAGCCCGCTCGCTACAAACGACACCGAACATTGTTTATGCTTTTACAATGGATATATATGCCTGTTACATCACTGGTGTACAGTGCTTCGGCAGCTCTGTATTCTCAAACACGACTCATATTAGGCAAGTATTTAGAAAAGTTTGATGTCACAGTGAAAGCCGTTGTCACAGAAGAAGATGGCAAGGTTTCGCGTAAATTTTAAGTGTAGTAGGCCGCATAGTAAGTAGCGGCTACAGAATCGAACTTTTGCAAGACTTTTTGAGACACATCTGTTACAGAGGTTTTTGTAAGGGTGCCGGTTGTATGGTTGGTGCGAAGAATACGGGCAATGACAGTGTCTGTGAGGGCTTCAGCATCCTCTAGGGCGGCTTTTCGGTGTCGACAGCTCATATATAGACTGATAAACAACTTATCGCGACTAAAAGGCTTTATTGATCCGTCATTACCTTCCACAATCAGGGTTTGCGTAAGATCTGCTGTCTCGCGTGATGTAAAGATAGCGTTACAGAGGCTACATTGGCGTCGACGCCATGTTCCTGGTATCCGCTTGCTGGGGCGAGAGTTGGTTACACTTGTTTTTCCTGCACAATAGATACATACCATATCAATATATTGACACTACGCTTAAGAAAAGTCTAGTGGAAAACTTGCTCATAGCACGTGGATAAACACTCCCGTACTACCGTCACTGAACCAGTGAAAGGGCACGAGTCTTGCTAAGGAGAGGCTTACTCTGCGACACTCAAGCGAGAGCGACGTATTCTATCTATTGAGGCTGAAGAAACAAGTTCTTCATAAAAAAGCTTGAAGTCATCAAGCACATCTGGTTTCTTGGTACTCACCAAAAATTCCTGTTTAACCTGACTAATTTAACAAACTAGACAATCATTGTCAATATATTACAATACGCCTATGCTTACAAGTAAATTGATTTTTGTCGTGTGTACTGATATCATTACCTCTGTTAGTCGATAACGGGAAAAGGTAGGAGATATGGTTTGCTCCTAAGCACAACTTTGTCGATGGACAATGAGAGGAATAGTAAATTTGCCTCAATTACGGGCTCTTAGCTCAGTTGGCTAGAGCGCTTCCTTGACGTGGAAGAGGTCAGAGGTTCAAGTCCTCTAGAGCCCACCAGATGACCAGCTAAGGAAGCTGGTTATTTTTTACCCAAACTTCAATCTATATCATGTACGGTATAATATGTGTGAAATGATATAAATAAGTTATCCCCAAAAAACTTTGTATTATTCACAATACATTAGTACTAGCCATATAGTACTAACCCTGCTATCATAAATATGTGTTAGGCGGAATTTTGCGATGTGTTACGCATCGTCCGGAAAAGCATCGTGGTTCATTGCGAGAAATCATGATGCTTTTTATTTATATAAACGAGCTACTTTATAAACTAAATGTACGGGTGGTATACTATGGGCAGACCGTGAGGCGGCCTAACCAACCGTGGAGTCTCGTAGGAGTGGCGACAGAGGTACGTTAACCAATGTTGCAAGAGTAGGACCTTATCCTCGGTGATAGGGCCCATTGTCGAGGTGGAACCTCTGGCGATAGTAATGCGCCAGACCGAGACGCGCAAAAGATTGTATATATCTGCGAGGATATATAATCAAAGCGCGTTTTTTGTTATATAAATAAAGGAGTTCCCATGAGTCAGCCCACGGAGATAACCAACGAACATTTACATGCTATGCGTCATAGTTTTGCGCATATCATGGCTACTGCTGTACAGGCTATATGGCCGAACGCTAAGTTTGGGGTAGGACCGGTAGTAGAGAACGGCTTTTACTACGACATTGATTTGGGTGATGATACTGTTTCTGAAGAAGACTTTCCGCGTATTGAAGCCAAAATGCAGGAAATCATTGCTGCTAACGAGCCTTTTGAGCGATTCGTTATGTCGGTAGATGAAGCGATTGATTGGTCTATAAAGTATGAACAACCCTATAAACAAGAGTTGCTGAATGACTTAAAACGAGCAGGAACTACTGTTGCTAAGGATCTTGATAGTGAAGAGCTTGGCTTGCCGAGCGAAGAGCAAGGGGAGATAACCGAAGTTTCTTTTTATCGCAATGGCGATTTTACTGATTTGTGCCGCGGGCCGCACGTAGAGTCTACTGGCAAGGTAGGGGCATTTAAGCTCATGCGCGTGTCAGGCGCCTACTGGCGAGGCAAAGAAGGCAATCCACAAATGCAACGTATCTACGGAGTAGCTTTTGAGTCTCCTAAAGAGTTGCGTAAACACCTAGAGTTGCTTGAAGAAGCCAAAAAACGCGACCACCGTGTACTTGGTGAGCGTCTCAAGATGTTTTTTGTTACTCCTGATGTGGGCGCGGGCTTACCGCTGTTGATGCCTCGCGGCGAACGGGTCAAAAAGATCCTCATGGACTATATGCGTGATAAAGAAGAGGCAAGTGGTTATCAATATGTGGCGACACCGGTGTTGACGCAACGAAAACTATACGAACGTTCTGGTCACGCAGATTATTATCTTGAGAATATGTATGCTACCGAAGAAGACGAAGAGGGCAACCAGTTCTTTTTAAAGCCGATGAATTGTCCGCATCACCATATGATTTACGAAAAACTGGTCGAGAGTTATCGAGATTTGCCGTTGCGCCTGAGTGAACATGCCGGGCTGTATCGTTATGAGCTTTCCGGTACGCTGACTGGTTTGATCAGGATGCGTGGGCCGATTACCCAAAATGACTCTCATACATATGCTACTACCGAGCAGTTAAAGCAGGAGTTCCGGGATGTGCTAGAGATGTTCCGGGAGGTGTACGCCCAAACTGGCATCGAAGATTATTGGTTCCGGTTATCGTTGCCGGATTTTGAGAAAGATAAGTTCGCTAAAGAGAGTGATAAGTGGGAGTTTGCTGCCAAGATTATTCGCGAGGTGCTTGAAGAATCGAAGCTACCATATCAAGAGGGCGTGGGCGAAGCGGCGTTTTACGGCCCAAAGCTTGATGTACAGATAAAAAACGTATTGGGTAAAGAAGATACCATCGCCACGGTCCAGATAGATATTTTGGTTCCAGAGCGTATGGGGCTTACCTATGTTGATAGTGACGGGCAAGAGAAGCATCCCTTCGTGATCCACAAATCAATTATGGGAGCATTTGAAAGGTTTATAGCATTTTTACTTGAAAAGACAGCCGGTAACTTACCAATATGGCTTGCCCCTGAACAAGTCCGTGTCATTACCGTAAACCAAGAAGACAAAACTGTGGCATTCGCAGATGATATTGTGGTGCAAGCAAAAAACCTAGGTGTACGGGTAACTGTAGACAACTCTAATGAATCAGTTGGGAAGAAGATTCGTGCAGCTGAACTCATGAAAATACCTTATACAGTAGTAATCGGTGAAAAAGAGATGGCAAGCAGAGAGCTCACACCTCGTATCAGGAAAGATTTAATCGTCCAAGAATTACAGAATAGTTATACTGTCGAGGAGTTTTTTAATACTGTAGCGCATGAAGCAAAAAGCCGCGTGTCTAAAACCTCGCTTTAGAGTAGTCTGGCAAAGTCAAGGAAGGATGCAACAGATGAGTCGAAAAATGATAGCCATTGACATTGATGATGTATTGGCTTCCGAAAGAGAAACTATACGGAATTTTATTAATAAAAATTACGGAACTCATCATACTACTGAAGATTATTCAACGGAGGGACCTTACTGGGGTTATTGGGAGCATGTTTGGCAAGTGAGTGATGACGAAGCACGCGAGCGTTTCGCTGCTTACTTAGCTTCTGGCCAGCATGCTGAAATGCAGGTAACAGACGGTGCTATAGATGCTGTTACGCGTCTCCAGGTTGTTTATGACCTTACAGTAGTAACCTCTCGAATGGATACACTCATTGATATTACTCAAGACTGGCTTAGTAGAACTTTCCCAGAAGCTTTCAAAAGGGTTGAGTTTGTGGCTGCTTGGGATAATAATACTGTTAAGGCTTCAAAGGCAGTAATTTGTGAAGCCATAGGGGCTGCTTATTTAATTGATGATAATATGGATCATTGTAATCTCGCAGCCGAAGCTGGTATAACGGCTTTACTTTTTGGAGACTATGGTTGGAACAGGACAGGAGCGCTGCACAAAAAAGTGACAAAAGTTAAGACTTGGAAGGCTGTGGAGGAATATTTTGGAATTTAAGTCAGAAGATGGATTTCGGGCAAGAGTGGAGCTTATGGTCTCTCAAATTCCTTTCGGGAGAGTAATGACATATGGTCAGATCGCTGCATTATGCGGCAATGCGCGGGCGGCACGTATTGTAGGTGGCATTGCTCATTTTGGCGATCCGGATATTCCATGGCAACGAGTTGTAAATAAAAGAGGAGGCTTGGCTTCTGGCTATCCAGGTGGCCGCAGGGAGCATATGAAAGCTCTCATGGAAGAGGGAGTGGCGTTCGATGAAAACGATTGCGTAAGGGACTTAAATAATGTACTCTGGAGTCCTTCGCTGTAATAAATACTATGAATCTACATACTGTTGAACCGTCAACCATAGTAATAGTAGGGGTAACTGCATCCGGTAAATCTGCTTTAGCGTTGCGATTAGCACAACAATTTGATGGTGAAATAATATCAGCAGACGCCACAGCAGTGTATAAAGGATTTACTATTGGCGCTGCCAAGCCGTCACAAAAAGACCGTATACTTGTGCCACATTATGGTTTGGACGTGACAGAGCCCACACATAGTTTTAATGCCGCAGCGTTCAAACAATTGGCCCAAGGCGCAGTAGAAGAAATTGCCAAACGGAAGAAATTACCCATTATAGTTGGAGGTAGTGGTTTGTATATAGACAGTTTTTTGTTTGACTATGATTTTCGCACGCCTCCAGACAGTTTACTCCGGCAGCAATTCAATAAATATAGCCTTGAAGAACTGCAAAATATAGCACAGCGCAAACAGCTGGATACAAATGGTCTTGATATACAAAATAAGCGGCGGCTCATCCGTTTAATCGAGACAGAGGGCCAGACAGTACCTAAAAAGGATTTACGGGCAAATACGCTTGTCTTGGGAATAGATATTTCAAAAGAAACCTTACAAACTCGTATTATGCAAAGAACGGCCTGTATGCTTGAGCAAGGACTTGAAGCCGAAGTAAAAGCATTGAGTCAAAAATACGACTGGAGTATAGAGCCGATGCGAGCTATAGGATATCGTGAATGGCGTGATTATTTTTCTGGCAAAAAACAGCTAGACGAAGTAAGGGAAGAAATAATTGCTCATACTATGCAATTAGCCAAAAAACAGCGTACTTGGTTTCGGCGAAATAAAGCGATTAGGTGGGTGAATAACTATAATGAAGCTGTAGTGTATACGACAACGTTTTTGAACAAATAACCCATACTGCTGTATCATAATCTGCTACAATGAGAGCATGATAGACCAGTTATTCGGTTCAAAGACGAGGGTGAAGCTGCTAGAGCTTTTTTACAGTAATCCAAACCGCTCTTTCTATGTCCGGGAAATTACTCGTAAAATTGATGAACAAATTAATTCGGTGCGCCGCGAATTAGCTAATTTATTGAATGCAGGAATTATTGTTTCTGAAACTACCAACAACAAACTATATTATGAGGTTAATCAAGACTTCGAATTTTTCCAGCCATTAACTGAAATTTTTGGTAAGGGGTTGCCGAAAAAGAGCGGTAAAAAAACTAAAGCGAGTAATGAAGAATCTCAAGACGATACTCTAAAGATGCTGGGGAATGTTGAGCTAGCTTTGTTAACAGGTCAATTTACTAGAGATGAGTCCAGCGGAGTTGACCTATTAATTGTAGGCCACGTTAACGATAACCAAGTCCATAAATATGTAGCAGATATGGAAAGAAAAGAAGGTAAAGAAGTGCGCTATACTATACTCACTCCATCTGATTTTGATTATCGCTTAAAAATTAAAGATCGATTTATAACAACAGTGCTCGGTGCAAAAAAGCAAGTACTGGTAGACAAGAACGAAATTCTGAACTAGAAAGGATAGTATGGACATACAGTTTTATGGTGGAAATTGCATAAGTATTGCTAATAAGCAGGCCAGAATAGTTGTGGACGATAATTTGGCTGATCTGGGTAAAAAATCTATCCTAAAAAATGGCGACGTTGTACTTTACACTGGCCCTCATAGCGTGTCGCAGGTTGAATCACCACTTGTTGTGAGTCATCCGGGTGAATACGAAGTAAGTGGTATTGCAATATATGGGATTGCGGCTCGAGCTCACATGGATGAAGCCGGCAATAAAGACGCTACCATGTATAAGATTTTAATTGATGACATTCGTATTTTAGTAACAGGACACGTATATCCTGAATTGAGTGAACGTCAGCTCGAGAGCATAGGCACCGTAGACGTAATGTTTGTGCCAACAGGGGGTAATGGATATACCGTTGACTCCATAGGTGTCTTAAAACTTATCAAAAAAATAGAACCAAAACTTGTGATTCCAACTCATTATGATGATAAAAGTTTACGTTATCCGGTTCCTCAGCAAGCCTTAGAACAAGTTATTACAGGCCTTTCTATGGAACCCAAAGAAACGGTTGATAAACTAAGGCTCAAGCAAAGCGATCTTGGTGAAATGACGCAGCTAGTAGTACTAAAATTGACATAGGTGGCTATACGACTACATATTAAAACACCGCTCTTGCTGAGCGGTGTTTTAATATGGGGCCAATAAGTCGCTACCCAGCTATTACACCTTTTTTCTTAAGGGTCCGGATAGCCTGAGTGCTCAGCTTCATCTGTACTTTTTTGCCATCAACCACAATGGTTTTCTTTTGTAAATTTGGTTTCCATACTTTTTTGGTGTGACGCTGCGAAAAGCTCACATTATGGCCGAACTGCTTGCCTTTACCGGTAATCTCACATTTTTGCATAAACATCCTTTAGATTCAGTGTCTCAGTATACTGCACTACCCCTGATATGTCAATCAGGTGGTATAGTGATATACTAAAATCTAGTACTTATGGAAATTGCATTTAACCCGTTTGCCCTTATCGTCGCTTTTGTAGCCGTAGTAATTGCTATCAGTCTCCATGAGATGATGCATGCATATACAGCGCTTAAACTTGGAGACACAACAGCGCACGAGGAGGGTAGGATTAGTCTTAACCCTTTGAGCCATGTTGACCCTTTTATGACTATTGTATTGCCGATCATTACGCTTATTCTATTGCAAACACCGATTTTAGCAGCTAAACCCGTGCCTTTTAATCCTGACAGGGTAAAATTTGATGAATTCGGTGCAGCGCTTATTGCTGCTGCTGGTCCATTCACAAATCTGGCACTTGCTGCTATCGGTGCAGTTATTGCAAATATTTTTTCAGGAAACGTTGATGTCTACGATGCTTTAAGGATATTTATCAGTATAAACGTTGGTATTTTTATCTTTAATATGGTGCCCATCCCACCCCTTGATGGATCGCGGATTTTGTATGCATTTGCGCCAGATAGTATTCGAAATTTTATGGCCCAGATAGAGCAATTTGGTATTTTTATTGTATTTGGCCTCGTATTGGCGGTACCAGCATTTAGCCAGATCATTGTAGATCTCAATACAAGTATTTCTTTGTTTTTGCTCTAGGGTATAATAGGGATATGGTCCTGAAGGGTAGGCGGCCACATAATGATAATCTGAATACTTATCATTAGGGAGTTCAAGATTTAGTCAAATCGTGGTTTGGCTGTGCGAACACCCACCTGGATTTATCGCCAGGTTGTCATCGTGGCTCCACATTACTCTGAAGGACCTTTATTTAAGTATAATCGGGGTGTGGCGCAGTTGGCTAGCGCGTACGGCTGGGGTGAGAAAGCCCTGTGGGCTTTCGCAAGGCAATCTTCCGATGGCAACTTGCTTGCCAGTCGCGAAGTTGCGGGATCGCGGAACGTGATCGTGAGGACCTCACGGCAAGTAAGTAAGGTATAATCAAGGCAGTATAATCGGGGTGTGGCGCAGTTGGCTAGCGCGTACGGCTGGGGGCCGTGAGGTCGCAGGTTCAAGTCCTGTCACCCCGACCAACATAACTCTCTATGAAGAGGTAAAATATCATGATCAGAGACAGGTTATATGTATCAGAGAGAAGACTGAGATTTGTTATTAGTGTATTGGCTGCGGCAGGAACGGTGGCACTTTTTGGATGTGGGGATAGGGACAATAATACACAACCCTCATCTACTCAAAATGCACCCGGTGCTATAGGGGGCGAAACTACGCCAACCGTGACCTTTGATGATTTGCACGGCGGTTTGCCTATCGTTATGGTCTACCCTGGCGCGAGCAATACAGAACACGACAGACATCATAGCGGCACATTTAATGACGGTGATGTTGTGAGGGCTATATGTAAGGTGGAGGGTAGAACAGTTCATTCGGATCCAACTGCTGGCGAAGAAGATCGCACCTCAAATGAGTGGATACGTATCGAGGGTAGTCCTGGAAAAGATCAATATGCCACAGCTGTGTATATTGAAGATCCTAGCACGGTGCTAGAAGAGCTCTCGACTTGTTAGGTAAATAAAAACGCTAGTTACTAGGCCAAATAAGGTATACTTAAGGTAAATTGTAAACCTAAAAGAATAAAATATGTGGCAAGAAACAGAAAAAGGCTTATACAAAGAATTTATTTTTAAAGACTTCCAGCAAGCCTTTTCTTTTATGCAAGCGGTAGCCGATAAAGCAGAGCATGCAAACCATCATCCTAAGTGGATGAATGATTGGAATAAAGTAGAAATTTGGCTGTATACCCATAGCGCAGATGCGATTACAGAAAAAGATCGTGAACTCGCTGTAGCTATTGACGCTGTCGCCAAAAAATCACAAAAGGAAGAAAGTGGAGAAAAAATAACAACGAAAATAACAGAGATAAAAATGTACGCAGATGGAGGTTCGCGTGGTAATCCTGGACCTTCTGCAAGTGGCTATGTATTATTCGATATGGATGGAAATGAGCTGATAAAAAACGGGGTATATCTAGGAATTACCACCAATAATCAGGCTGAGTATCTTTCGCTTAAATTGGGCTTGGAGCACGCATTAAAATATGGTGCACGGGTTGTGCATGTTCATATGGATAGCTTGCTAGTAATCAATCAGATGCTTGGGAAATTCAAGGTAAAAAACCGTGACCTATGGCCAATCCATAATGCTGTAAGGGAGATGTTGCCGAAGTTTAAGAAAGTAACGTTTATGCACGTGCCGCGTGCCCTTAATAAAGCGGCTGATGCGGCTGTGAATGATGCGCTCGACCTTGAGCTCAAGAAGAACGAAGAAGGTCCAGTAGTGCTATAATAAGAGGGCTAGACTGTTGGCTGGTCGCCTGCATGCGCAGGAGGAAAGTCCGGGCAGCATAGGGAATGGTAGTTGCTAACGGCAACCGGGAGTGATCCTAGGGAAAGTGCCACAGAAACAAAACCGCCACATATGTGGTAAGGGTGAAACGAGTGGGGTAAAAGCCCACAGCTCCTTATGGTGACATCGGGAGAAGGTAAACCCTACCTGCTGCAAGGAGGCGTATCCTTAAGCGAATTCCTAAATTCGTGGTTCCCGCCAGGTTGCGTCATAAAAACCGCTTGACCTTATTGGCGACAGTAAGGCTAGATAGATGATCAGCAGAACATAAAACTTCTACAGAACCCGGCTTACAGGCAGTACTAGCATATATGAAAAACCTCTCCGGCTAGGAGAGGTTTTTGCTTGCAGCTGGTATGTGCTTATTTGCTAGCGTCTTTTACGACTGCCTTGAATGCTTTTGGCTCGTTTACGGCAAGTTCTGCTAAAATTTTGCGATCAAGTGTAATATTTGCTTTCTTGAGCCCAGCAATAAGACGGCTATAAGTTGTGCCGTTTTCGCGTGCTGCGGCGTTAATACGGGTATTCCATAGTTGACGGAATGTACGCTTACGATTCCGACGATCACGATATGCGTATTGTAGAGCCTTTGTTACAGCTTGTTTACCACGCTTAATACTCGAACGATTACCACGGGTCATCCCTTTAGTGGCTTTTCGAATCTTTTGATGACGTTTGTGGGAGGTTACACCTCTTTTTACTCGCATATACTTTCCTTAGGCTCCTAGATTCAGTTTTATATTCTTAGCGACTTTACCGTCAAGGTTTTTTAGCCCAGCAAAAGTTCGCTTCCGCGCACCGCTTTTCTTCTGCAGAAAATGGCTGCTGTGTGAATGGCGGACTCGGGCCTTACCATTTTTCGTTAATTTCACGCGATCTTTAGTCCCGCTGTGTGTCTTTAGCTTTGGCATGCTGATTACTCCTTAGTACAAAACTTAACTGTTTTCCTGCTAACTGTGGTGCTTGTTCTACGATAACCGTATCACCAAAATCAGTAATAATTTTTTCTGCGAGCTTAAAGCCGAGGTCTTTATGGGCCATTTCGCGTCCTCGGTAGAAGACAGCGATTTTTACTTTGTGTCCATCGTCTAGAAAACCGGTGACTTTGCGCATTTTTACCCCTAGATCATGGTCGCTAATCTTAAGGCCAAGTCGCATTTGCTTGAGGTCAACAGCTTTTGTGTTCCGCTTATTCTTTTGCTGTTGCTTGGTACGTTGGTAATTAAACTTACCCCAGTCAACAATTTTAGCGACAGGCGGGTTTGCATTTGGTGATATCTCTACAAGGTCTAGTCCTTGGTCATCAGCCATCCGTAAAGCCTCTTGCTTGCTAAATACGCCAAGCTGCGCGCCGCTTTCGTCAATAACTCGTAGCTGCGATGCCTGAATAGCCTGGTTCAGGCGCGTTCTATTACTGATATTAAGCACTCCTTTTCTTTAGGGTTAGACTATGCAAGCATTTTAACAGATTAATCAACAGAGGTCAAACATCATTTCTCAAGGTGTTATGTATCTGAGTGGTAATTGTGGCTGCGGTACTGTAATGCTTCACTAATATGTTCCGAAGTAATTTTATCTTTTCGCATTAGATCAGCAATAGTACGAGAAATTTTTATGGTTCTCATATAACTTCGGGCAGATATATCAAGTTTTTGAGCAGCTTTATTCAATAAAGTTGTAGCTTCTTCAGATAAATTCGCAAGGAGTTTTATATCCCCGTTTGTCATGTCACTATTTAACTTAGTGCTTTTGTATCGATTTCTCTGGATAAGTTGAGCTTTGCTGACACGCTGACGCACTCGTTCAGTAGTGTCAGGGGCGGCTGTATGAGTTAAGAGCTGCTCGTGCTTGACTTCCGTCACCTCCACGTAAAGGTCGATACGATCAAGAATTGGGCCCGATAGCTTGCGGCGGTATTTTTGAATTTCGTATGGGGTGCATCGACATGTCTTAGGGGTGTTATAGTAGCCGCACGGACAGGGGTTGGACGTGGTTGCTAGTAGAAAATTGGCCGGATATTCTACGCTTTCTTTGGCGCGTGCGATAGTTATGGTGCGCTCTTCAAGGGGTTGTCTGAGCGCTTCAATGGTTAAGCGATTAAATTCAGGCAGTTCATCAAAAAATAACACACCTCTGTGGCTCAAAGTAATTTCTCCTGGACGTAAGTTATGCCCGCCTCCCACAATGGCTACATGGCTTGCGCTATGGTGTGGTGTCCGAAAGGGGCGATTAGTTATAATTTTCTTGTAATCGTGGGCAGATAAACTTTGTAAATGGGTTACCTCCACGATTTCCTCGTGAGTCATCGGCGGCATAATAGACAAAAGTGCTTTAGCAAGCATACTTTTTCCGGTGCCCGGTGGCCCATTTAGCAATATATTGTGTCCTCCAGCTGCGGCTATTTCCAGGGCGCGCTTTGCATGCTCTTGGCCCGAGATATCGCTGAACCGAATTGGGCAGTGAGGTTTTTCTTTGGTTTGAGACGATAGGCCTTCTCCAGTAGCTGTGACAAGTGTAGTGTCTTCGGTGTTAAGGTAGTTGTAAAGCTTCTTCAGTGTAGGTACAGGCATTATATGGATACCGGGGATCATCATAGCCTGGTCAAGGTTGGCCGAAGGAATAATAAAGTGGGTCAGACCGGATCGTTTTCCGGCTAAAAGCTTGCCGATAACACCTCTAACTGGCCGGATAATACCATCGAGTCCCACTTCTCCTATAAATCCGGTTTGAGAGCTTATAGTGCGAGTTATTTGATTTGAAGCTGCCAGAATTGCAGCGGCGATAGGGAGGTCAAAACTGGTGCTTTCTTTGGGTATGTCGGCAGGGGCTAAATTAATGACTATTCTTTTACGCGGAAGGCTTAATTTGCTGCTGGCGAAAGCGCTCCGGAGTCGCTCCTTAGCTTCGTCCACGGCTTTGTTGGTATAGCCAATGATTGTTATGCCGGGCAGACCATTCGACAAATGGCACTCAATGTCTATAATCATTCCGTTAGAATTATTGTCCCATGGGCTGTGAATGACGTGCATAAAAACGCATTATAAACACGTTTAGGAAACTTTTAATTAATTTACCATTAACTGCAGACGTTTTTGTGTGGTACAAAATTAAAAATAGTCTAAAAGAAAACAACGGCCTGCGAGAAGCCGTTGTTTCGAGTCGTTTTTGTTTTTGAGCACTTTTTTTGTTCAAGTGCTGTTCTTATCTTATAAATTACCGTTTTTCATGTCAATACCATTTATGCTTAATATGAAAAATACCTGTGCATAAAGTCACTTGCAAAGTAATTGTTTTGGATTATTTTGATTACAAAAAAGCATAAGTTGTATTGACAAAATGACTTGTCCGTGCTAGTATTGGGGATAGTAAGGACAAAAACAAAAACTTACTTTAACAATCCAAAACTCAAGTTTTGATAACGCTCTTTGTGACCTAATAGGTTACAAGAGCGGTCAGTCAAGCCAGCGGGCAGCAAGCGCTACTATAGTCTATTTTTTGTGAGCGGATTTGCTGCCTTTGGCGTTTATATTTTTAAGCCGCTTTTCTTAAGCGGCTTTTGTATTTTTTGAATACGGTCAGTACAATCAAAGCTAGTATGGTGCGTAGATTAATTTTGCTAAATATAGTGGCGATTTTGGCCATAGCAATCTTGTGTATATCTACTAATCCCGAGCGCCTCCCAGCAGCTTTATTTATAGCGTTTTTCGTTGCCTTGTATGCAGCTTGTTATGCAACACTAGCTTTACTGAGCGTATTACTATGTATGGTGGGTGTTATTGCGTCGAGTAGGCGGCGTATCAATCACACGGCCTTAGCGGTGGCATGCTTACCTGTATTCTTGTTGGTGCTCCAGTCTATTGGTCAGCTTACAGTTAAGGATGTATTACTTACCTTGGGCTTGTTTGTGTTACTTTACTTATATTTTGGGCGAGTTCTGACTAAAACCTCCTCAGATAACTAGGTAGTGGTATAAGAATTGTGTGTTACCCCGTAGAGGGATATACTATATATAAGTATGGATCATAATACGCCTCAACAACATACCTCTGTTAGTTTGCCGCAACCTGTTGTAGATGGCGGTGAACCTAGCTCTAAAGTTGCGCCGGCTGAGACAGGTTCCCAAGCGCCCGCTCAACTTGTTGTGCCACCACCGACACCGTCTTCTTCTGTAGCTCCTGTAGCCCAAGACAGTGACCTTATTGAGAGTGGCTGGGTTACCCAGGTTGATAGCCTGGTGAAGCAAATGGTGGCTGACCCTCGTCAGTTAAGTCAGGAGTTTGCAAAACTAAAGGCCCAATATATTGCTGGTCGATACGGTAAAGAAATAAAACAGACTGACGAAAAAGGCTAACAGTGTTTGTAGTAGTTATAGCATTTTTAGTTTTAGTTGGAACCGGGGTAGGTACTTTATTTTACGTAAGGAATCGTCGGCAACATCAGTCTGCTAAAAATGTGGAACGCGGCCTCAAAATGGTGCCTCTTATGATCTACTTACCACCTCCCAGTGATGATTTAGAGGTAGGGGGGCGAGATGTTAGAGATGTAGTTGACGAAAATATTTCTAAAGCTCAAATTGCTTATAATATCATCTCAAGCACAGTCGAAAAGAGTATTAAAACTAAAAAATATGGGCAGCGACATTTCTCGTTTGAAATTATTGGCTCTCATGGAGCCGTTAACTTTTATGCTACGGTACCACTCCCCCTTATAGAAGTTGTGAAGCAGGCAATTGTCAGTGCATACCCTTCGGCACGACTAGAAGAGGCGCCAGAACACAATATCTTTAGTGAGGTAGGCAAACTTAACGGTGTTGCGGGAGGTGAGTTTGGGCTAAAAGAATCGTATGCCTATCCGATAGCCACGTATCAGGATATAAAAAGAGATACTATACAGGCATTACTGAACGCTCTTGGAGGACTCGAAGATCAAGACGGGGCTGCGATCCAGATATTAATTAGACCGGCGAATCCTGAATGGCGTAAGACAGCGAACAGTCTAGCCGACAAAAAGAAGAAAGGTACAGACAAAAATGGTTCGCTACTCGAAAACTCAGGATCATTCGCTAAAGAAGTATTTACGGCTCTTGCTAAGCCCCCTGATAGCAAAGACGGTGACAAGGGAGGAAAAGAATTATCCAGTCTTGACCAGTCAATTGTAGACGCTATTCACGACAAGACGCGCTCAGCGGGTTACGAAGTACTTATACGAGTAGTTGTTTCCTCTAATGTTAACCAACGAGCACAAGCTTTACTGAGCAACGTCGTCGCGAGTTTTTCTTTATTTGATGCGCCTGGCAAAAATGGTTTTAAATTTTCTCCAACTGACAATCCTGCCAGCTTAGTTTCGGATTATATTTTACGTTTATTCCCACAGAATAAGAATAAAACCATTTTGAACACAGTGGAGTTAGCTACGCTATTCCACTTTCCTGATCAGCGTAATACACCTACGTCTCAATTGGAGCGACAGGACTCAAAACAGGTGGACGGGCCGCGTAATATGCCCGATGAAGGGCTGCTGTTGGGCTACAACGTCTTTAGAGGGGTTAAGAAGCCGATACGTCTGTCTTTAGGGGATAGACAGCGCCATATGTATGCAGTAGGCCAAACTGGTACTGGTAAGTCAACGTTTCTTGAAAACCTTGCCTTGCAGGATATGCTAAGTGGTAATGGTTTTGCGTTTGTGGATCCACACGGTGATACTGCGGAAACGCTGCTTTCAATGGTGCCAAAAGAACGCACCGAAGATGTTATTTACTTCTGTCCTTCAGACATGGACTATCCTATGGGGCTAAATCTTTTTGAGTTTACAGATCCTGATCAAAAAGATTTCTTGGTACAAGAAGCGCTAAATATGCTTTATAAATTGTATGACCCGCAGAGGCAAGGCATTATGGGGCCTCGGTATGAACACTTATTTAGAAGCGCCGCACTAACAATCATGGCCGACCCCCAAGGGGGGACCTTCATAGATATACCTAAGTTATTTAGAGACAACCAGTACGTAAAACAGAAGCTTCAGCATGTTACTGATCCAAATGTACGCGAATTTTGGGAAAAAGAGATGCCAGCCAGCCAGCGTTCTAACGAGTTTGGAGAGGTCACAAGTTGGTTTGTGAGCAAGTTTGGTGCCTTCCTTTCAAATGAAATGATGCGCAATATAATCGGACAGACTAAAAGTTCATTCAATTTGCGCGAAATTATGGATGAGGGCAAGATTTTACTTGTGAACCTAAGTAAAGGGCGCACAGGTGAGCTAAACTCCAAGCTGCTCGGTATGGTATTTGTTATGAAATTCCAGGCTGCAGCTATGAGCCGAGCTAATGTACCTGAAAGTGAAAGGCGCGACTTCGCATTGTATGTAGACGAGTTTCAGAATTTTTCAACCGATTCATTCGCGACTATTATGTCCGAAGCTCGAAAATACCATCTCAACCTGATTGTGGCGAACCAATTCACAACACAGTTAACTGATGAAATTCGTGATGCCGTATTCGGCAACATGGGTACAATAGTATCGTTTCGTATTGGACAAAATGATGTCGAGGCTTTATCGCGATACTTTCAGCCGCAATTTGACGGTGAAGATCTACTGAGAGTCCCGAACTATAACACAGTAATTCGAACGCTTGTTAAAGGAGTGCCTACACAGCCATTTAGTATGGCAACGCTACCTCCTTTGGGCTCTGCCAACCCTAAGTTGGCAGACGCATTAAAACAATTATCGGCGGCTAAGTACGGCCAGCCTAAAGCCAAGGTGGAAAAAGCAATATTCGAACGCCTCAAAACTCAAGCGCCAGCTACACCTGCTTTTTCTGCATCTACTCCTAGGCCGGCTTTAGGTGGCGGGCCTCCTTCATTTGGGGCTTCTAGCTCTTCGCTTAGTCCTTCGCCTAAGCCTGCAAATACTGCAAAGCCACCTGGTACAGGATCGTTTCTAGATGAATGGCTTTCTAAAAGGCAGGCCCCAACCCCTTATAGGCCTGCGTCTTCGGGCTCTTTTGGTTCCCGTTCTTCATTTAAACAACCGGCGGCGACTACTCAACCTGCATCGAATAAACCTGTAAACTCTACAAGTGGCGAAGTAAGTTTACGAAAAGACAAACAAACTGCGGCCCAATCAAAGGACAGTGACCAGGCTCAACTCATTGCCCAAAAAGACCAAGACACTATACATATTGACCGTGAAGGCAACTTACAGCAAGTGGATGAAGAAACCCCTCAGAACACAAGTAAGTAGGGTTGCTTGAAAGGCCATAACAAAGTATAATTAATCAGTAAGTAGTGGGTTGTATAACTAAATACACAAGCGAGGGTTACTTTTAGCGTGGCAAAGCAAAAACAAGATTATAAAGCTGATCAAATTCAGGTACTCGAGGGTCTCGAACCTGTTCGTAAGCGCCCTGGTATGTATATTGGTGGTACCGGTGTCGAAGGCCTCCATCACTTGGTGTGGGAAATTGTTGACAATGGCATTGACGAAGCTTTGGCCGGACATGCCACGGAAGTGACAGTTGATATGCTTGAAGACAACGGCATCAGGGTAACCGACAATGGTCGCGGTATTCCTACCGATATTCACCCTAAAACTGGCAAAAGCACTGTTGAAACAGTACTTACGGTGCTTCATGCGGGTGGTAAGTTCGGCGGCGGCGGGTATAAGGTTTCCGGTGGCTTACATGGCGTGGGTTCAAGCGTGGTCAATGCGCTTTCTAGCAAACTGTCTGTCCGCGTATATCGTGACGGTAAAATTTATGAACAACACTACGAGAGTGGTGCACCACAAGGCGAATTAAAGGCAGTTGGCAAGACAGACAGAACCGGTACAGAAATCACTTTTTACCCAGATAGTACTATTTTTGAAACGACTGCATTTAGTTATGAAACAATCCTTGATCGACTTCGCCATGCCGCGTATCTCACAAAAGGCATAAGAACTTCGCTAAAAGATGAAGTGAATGGTAAAAGGTACGGATTTTATTTTGAAGGTGGTATAAAATCTTATGTAAAACATCTTAACATTGGCAAAGACGTCGTGGACGAAGATGTGTTTTACGTTGATAAACATGTCGAAGATGTGCAAGTAGAAATTGCCGCACAATATACTGATGCTTTCAACGAAACTATTAAAGCATTCGCAAACAATGTGCTAAACCCGGATGGCGGTACTCACTTAACTGGTTTTCGTTCAGCTTTGACTCGAGTTATTAACGACTATGCTCGTAAGAATGGCCTTATTAAAGAAAAAGAAGAGAATCTGACAGGTGAAGATTGTCGTGAAGGTCTTACTGCCGTTATCCTTGTAAAATTGCCTGATCCGCAGTTTGAAGGCCAGACTAAAAATAAGCTTGGCAATCCAGAAATCCGTGGCTACGTTGAGCAAGTAACCAACGAGTATCTCAATTATTACCTGGAAGAACATCCAGCTGTTGCCAGGAAAATTGTAGGGAAAGCCTTATTGGCTGCTCGTGCGCGTAAAGCTGCTCGTGCTGCCCGCGAAAATATCATTCGTAAGGGTGTGCTTGAAGGCTCTGGTTTACCGGGTAAGCTGGCAGATTGTTCAAGTCGTAGTCCTGAAAACTCAGAACTCTACATAGTAGAAGGTGATTCTGCTGGTGGCTCAGCAAAGTCAGGCCGTGATAGTAAAACACAAGCTATCTTGCCGCTTCGCGGTAAGGTTTTGAACGTTGAGCGTGCGCGACTTGATAAAATGCTTGCTAATAATGAAATCGTGACACTTATCAAAGCACTCGGTGTAGGCATAGAAGAGCAGTTTAGTATGGACGGACTTCGCTATCACCGCGTTATTATTATGACTGATGCCGATGTTGACGGTAGCCATATCGCAACCTTACTTATGACGTTCTTCTTCCGCCACATGAAGCCAATTATTGACCGAGGGCATTTGTACTTAGCTAAACCACCACTGTACTTGATGAAAGGTTCTGGCAATAAGCGTACGTATGTATACAGCGAAGAAGAGCTAGACCAGGGCATGAACAAACTCATAGCTGAGCGCAAAGAGCGTGGTACAGTAGTTAACTCCACGGATGATCGACGTAAGCAAGCAGGCTTAACAGACATCCAACGCTACAAAGGTTTGGGCGAAATGGATGCTGAACAGTTGTGGGAAACAACGATGAATCCAGAGAATCGTGTGCTTGTGCAGGTGCGCCTTGAAGATGCTGAAAAGGCTGACGCTATCTTTAATAAGTTGATGGGTACAGAGGTGGAGTTGCGTAAGAACTTTATTCAAGCTCATGCAAAATTTGTAAAAGATCTGGATATTTAAGGATATTATTATGGATGATCAAACACCACTAGAAAATACAGCAGATGAACCTCAAATTGAAAGCCAGCCAGTATTAGAAATACTTGGTGGCGAGGATCATTCAAAAACAGTTGAACTTCGCACTGTTGAAGATGTTATGGAAGATAGCTATCTTCGTTACTCGATGAGCGTGATTGTATCCCGTGCGCTTCCTGACGTGCGCGACGGCTTAAAGCCGGTACACCGTCGTATTTTATACTCAATGGATAAAAATAACTGGAAACCGGGCTCCAAGTTTGTTAAAAGTGCTCGTATTACTGGTGATGTCATGGGTAAGTATCACCCACACGGTGATGCGTCTATTTATGATTCTATGGTGCGCTTGGCTCAAGATTGGTCTACACGTTATCTCTTGGTCGATGGACAAGGTAACTTCGGTTCACTTGACGGAGATCCACCCGCAGCGCAACGTTATACAGAAGCTCGTATGGCTAAAGCCGGACAGGTTTTGCTTGAAGATATTGATAAAGAAACTGTACCTTTCCGCGATAATTACGATGGTTCTGAACAAGAACCAGAAGTGTTGCCGGCAAAGTTACCAAACTTACTACTAAACGGCCAGATGGGTATTGCTGTCGGTATGGCGACCAACATCCCGCCACATAATGTTAGCGAAATTATAGATGCGACAGTTTGTCTTATCGATAAGCCAGAATCAAGCCTCGATGACCTTCTAGGATATGTAAAAGGGCCCGACTTTCCAACTGGCGGTATGGTTTTTGGCCGTGATTCAATTCGAACGGCGCTTGCCACTGGTAAAGGTGGAGTTGTAGTCAGAGGTGTAGTAAATGCTGAAGAGACCAAGAAAGGTAAGTCACAGCTTATTATTTCTGAGATTCCTTACGCCCTGAATAAAGCTTCGTTAATTGAAAAAATTGCCGACCTTGTAAAGGATAAGAAAATTACTGGCATTAGCGACATTCGTGATGAAAGTGCTCGCGGCAACGTAAAGGTAGTAATAGATCTCAAGAAAGACGCCTATCCGAAAAAAATACTTAACCAGCTTTACAAGCTGACACCTCTTCAGACTACCTTTCACTATAATATGCTGGCATTAATAGATGGCATACAGCCAAGAATTCTTGGACTTGTAGATGTTTTACAAGAGTATGTCAAGCATCGTCAAGTGGTGGTTCGTCGTCGTACAGAATTTGAGCTCAAAAAAGCACGTGAGAGGGCTCATATTTTAGAAGGACTCAAAATAGCACTTGATCACATTGATGAGGTCATAGCGACTATACGTGCTTCACAAACTACAGAAGAAGCCCAGGCAAACCTTATTGAGAAGTTTAGCCTAAGTGAAATCCAAGCTAAAGCTATTCTAGCAATGCAACTACGCACTCTGGCCGGCTTGGAGCGTAAGAAAATTGAAGATGAGTTGGCAGAGCTTCTTGCCTTGATTGCAAAACTTGAAGGTATTTTGGCAAACGAAAAAGAAGTCCTAAAGATTGTTAAGAAAGAATTACTAGAAATGAAAAAGCAGTTTGGCGATGAGCGTCGGACTAAAATTGTACCCGGAGAACTTGGTCGTATGAGCGATGAAGATTTGATTCCGGATGAACAAGTTGTAGTAACACTTACATCAGCAAACTACATTAAGCGTAGTCAAATTGCGGATTATAAGCGACAAAACCGCGGGGGCAAAGGTCGACGCGGTATGGCAACACGAGAAGAAGATGTTATAGAACACGTTGTAAATGCTTCAACACATGACTATCTTCTGTTCTTTACAAATAAGGGCAGAGTGTTCCGACTTAAAACGTACGAGGTACCAGCGGCATCATTGAGTGCAAAAGGCATTGCGTTGGTAAATTTACTACAACTCCAACCAGAAGAAACAGTGAGTTCTGTTATTAATGTAAGTAAACAAACTAATGGTGATGGCAACTTGTTTATGTGTACGAAGCGCGGGGTAGTAAAGAAAACACCGTTTGACCAATACAAAAACGTTCGTAGTAACGGTATCATTACCATTAATTTGGATGACGGTGATGAACTTAAATGGATCCGTATGACAAGTGGTGATAACGAAGTAGTTATTTCAACCTTGCATGGTCAGGCTATTCGCTTCCATGAGAAAGACGTTCGTCCTATGGGGCGAGCTTCTCGGGGCGTAAGAGGAATTCGTCTCCGTACCGATGATCAAGTTATTGGTATGGATGTTGTTCAAGAAGGCTCAAGCATCTTTGTTATTAGTCAATATGGCTATGGTAAACGAACAAAAGTTTCTCAGTTTACTCCGCACGCACGAGGGGGTGTTGGTATACGCAGCGCAGTTGTGAACACAAAAACTGGTCGCTTGATTGGTGTAAAGAGTTTGATAGAGAATGAGGAACAAGAAGTGATTATCATTTCTAGCCAAGGCCAGACTATTCGCCTGGGGCTCAAGGACATCCCTGAACTTGGGCGCGCCACTCAAGGGGTGCGTATTATGCGGCTCAATGATGGTGATGAGGTTGTGTCACTAGCGCTCGTAGATAAGGCGCCTGTAGAAAGCGAAGAAGTTGAAGAAAGTGAAGGGGTTACAGAATCCCCGGATAATACCTAGCTAGGTATCGTTACAAAAAATACAGCAAAAGCGGCTACTTTTATTCTTGACACTAGTAAAGTAATAGCGTAACATTGGATGAGTACTTTCAGAGGTCTGTATTTAGGTGTCTCTGAAATGCGCCTTAAAAATCTAATAGTGCAAATCAACGTCAATTCATTTTTTTGAATTGTTTTAAATAGTAATTAGTCAGTTTCTGACTGATGCTAAGAACAAATTCTTTTTTGGAGAGTTTGATCCTGGCTCAGGATGAACGCTGGCGGCGTGCCTAATACATGCAAGTCGAGCGGAAAGGCCCTTCGGGGTACTCGAGCGGCGGACGGCTGAGTAACACGTAGGAACATACCCCAAACTGAGGGATAACTGCTCGAAAGAGTAGCTAATACCGCATGTGCTCTAAGGAGTAAAGCTACGGCGGTTTGGGAACGGCCTGCGTCCGATTAGCTTGTTGGTGAGGTAATGGCTCACCAAGGCGACGATCGGTAGCTGGTCTGAGAGGATGACCAGCCTCACTGGGACTGAGACACGGCCCAGACTCCTACGGGAGGCAGCAGTGGGGAATATTGGACAATGGGCGCAAGCCTGATCCAGCCATGCCGCGTGGATGATGAAGGCCTTAGGGTTGTAAAGTCCTTTTAACGGGGAAGATAATGACGGTACCCGCAGAAGAAGCCCCGGCTAACTTCGTGCCAGCAGCCGCGGTAATACGAAGGGGGCTAGCGTTGCTCGGAATCACTGGGCGTAAAGCGCACGTAGGCGGCTTCCTAAGTCAGGGGTGAAATCCTGGAGCTCAACTCCAGAACTGCCTTCGATACTGTAGAGCTTGAGTTCGGGAGAGGTGAGTGGAACTGCGAGTGTAGAGGTGAAATTCGTAGATATTCGCAAGAACACCAGTGGCGAAGGCGGCTCACTGGCCCGGTACTGACGCTGAGGTGCGAAAGCGTGGGGAGCAAACAGGATTAGATACCCTGGTAGTCCACGCCGTAAACGATGAATGCTAGCCGTTGGCGGGTTTACCCGTCAGTGGCGCAGCTAACGCTTTAAGCATTCCGCCTGGGGAGTACGGTCGCAAGATTAAAACTCAAAGGAATTGACGGGGGCCCGCACAAGCGGTGGAGCATGTGGTTCAATTCGAAGCAACGCGAAGAACCTTACCAGCCCTTGACATGTCCTCTATGGATTCCAGAGACGGAGTCCTTCACTTCGGGTGGGAGGA
>JARIHI010000002.1 GCA_029288365.1 Candidatus Saccharimonadota bacterium | reverse complement strand
GTGCATTACAATGTGCAATACCGCGAAGCCGAAGACAAAGGCGTGCTCGAATATTGCCAGAAGCAAGACGTTATGTTGGTGGCTTGGCGACCGCTGCAAAAAGGCGTATTGCCCAAAGCGTCAATCTTGGATCGCCTCGCTAAAAAATATGACAAAACACCCACGCAAATTGCCATCAACTGGCTGATTTCTCAGGAGAATGTAGTGACGATCAGCAAAACCAGCAGCGTGCAACACCTTGAGGAAAATCTGGGTGCGCTGGGCTGGAACCTGGAGCCCGAAGACATAGAGCTGATCCGCCGTGAATACCCGGACCAGAAGTTAGTCTCAGATTCCGTTCCGCTCGATTAAGCCGCCGACGTTTCTACGCGAGGCGCGCTGGTAATTAACAGAGATATACGCTATAATCTGCGACTAGCTTCCCTTTTTAAAGAGGAAACGCAGGCTCGGTCTACCACAGACCGGGAAGAGCAGCACCGGTTCCGCCGAAGGTGGAATGCGAACTTGTTTCGCAAGGTGCGATGAGAAACCCGCTTGCGGGTGTCTCATGCCTGTCTTACGGGGATTGGCGCAGTTGGCTAGCGCGCGCGGTTTGGGACCGCGAGGTCGGAGGTTCGAGTCCTCTATCCCCGACCAGTAAAAATAGCTTGGCTTCTGCTAGGCTATTTTTATTTATTTGGAAAGTGCCTTAAATTTTTGCTAAGCCTTCTTGGCGATTTTTTCTATAACGGGTGTTCTTTTTGGTGGGACTTTCCGCTTTATCCGTAATCGGGCTTTGGGAAATTCTACCTTTTTGACAATTATATTTTTTAAAGAATCTGCAACATCTTCTATTTGAAAATATATGCCGGTTTCATCTTTTAGGTCATTACGCAGCCGTCGGACAATTTCTTCCGAGTAAAGCAATTTGGCAAGGTTAGCAGGATCAAGTGCATTGGTTCTTTTCCAAAACGTCTCTAATTCACCTCGCTCAACCGCAGTTTTAGTCAGATACCATAGTAATTCTGGACACTTCTTGTAGTCATCTTTGTTCAGTAGATCTAATTTATAAATCAGAGTGGTGGTTACAGGCTTGCCAAAATTAACCCTGTATAGCTGTACCTCCCGGCCATTGAGCAACAGTATCCAATCTATCCCTTCGTTAGCCGCGTAGCTTAGGCTTTGTCGCAGATGCTTCTCGTTAATATCAAGGTCTATCGATTTGACTTCAACAACAAAATGTTTCTTGCGCTTAAGCTGAATAACATAATCTGCATATTCTGATCTGATACGGTATTCTGTTTTTATTTCTTCAAGCTCTTTATAGTCAAGAATCTCAGTAAGAAAGTTATTTGTCATTATACGTGTAGCAGATTCATCTAGTTTAGAAAATTCTTTGCGCAAGTACTTTCTTTTATATGCGGCTAGGTTAGACTTTAAAGTCTGGAGTTGTTTCTCTGTGGCCATATTATTTGTACAGTACACGGTTTTGATAAAATAATCCTTAATTTTATCTTAACTTTTATTAGAAAATCCATCTGTAGGATAAACAAATTGTTATATTTTTCTGCTTATGCTTGTGAACAGAACTACAATAGTGATACAAGTAAGACATGCCAAAAGTACGAGAAGTTGACCCTGATAGCGTTTTTGTTGAGCAGCGCCGACGTAATCATGCGGAAGAATTTGTCGCAGATATTCCGTTGCTAAACGATTTAGAGCTCGCGGATCGTACACAAATAGTTGACCACGTGGCTCGCATGTTAACTGCTGTTGACATAACAATTTTTGACGCTGGAGAGGGAGCGGTTCATGTTAAAACATCTGATCTAGAATTCCCTGATGGTACTAAGAAAATCTTGTTATTTTTGGGCACCAAGCAGGAGGGTGAGGTAGTTTGCGAAGCTGGTCTCTTTGAGCCAGAACATGTGGCTGAAATTTTAAGAGAAACCAGGGATTCCGGCGCAACACAATGAACATCGACACAATTTAATAATTGTTATATAATAAAATTTAGATATGTCGGCTGATAGTAAGGTTTTTGTTCCGAATACTGCAAACCCTGCAGATGCGGTTGATGTTTTGGAAGTACAGCACCTACGAGTGGTAGATGCAAGAACAGAGGCTTTAGGTGTGGTAGTAGTCAGTGACGAAGCAGAACCTCCTGTCGACGGCACTTGCCCGCCAGTAAGCGAGCAGTTGGGAGAAAGAGCCCTCCGTGCATTTAAATTTAATGCCACAGAACGTGTATACGTTACGCCAGAAGACCAGGAAGTATTTAAAGGAAGGTTTACCTCGCGCCAGAGGGAAGTTATTGCTAAGCTTTTTGATAGTCCATGTACAATTGCTTATCAAATAGGTATCAAAGAAGATTCTGTAGGTTCTCATATTCGTAATGCGAAAGTCGCTATTCACACAGAAAGCACACCTTATCTAGCAGTAATGGCGGCACGTCATGGAATGATACCTTTAAAGGATATACCGGGTGGTTTGACGCGCTATTTAGAGGAAGAGCAAAGAATTCTTATACGAGAGTGCTACCAAATGGACCATGAAGAGGCCGCAAAAAGACTTAGCGAAATTGAAGGAAAAACTGTAACTCCAGAAGCAGTAGCGATAAGATGGAGCAAGGTATATCGTGTCTTTAGAGAAAAGTCGGGCAAGAATGTTAGTAACCAGACACAGGCAACCCTTATTGCTTATAAAGATGGACTTATAGCGTAGATGCATTTTGACTTGGCGAATCTAAAAATTCTCAAGGAATTGTTTGGTCTGAGCTTGTTTAGTTAAAGTATCTTGTATGGATATATCTATATTATCCATCAATGCTGTAATCACATTTTGTTTTTTCAATACAGATGCCGCTGCAAGCTCGCTTCTGCTTAATTCCAAATGGTGTTTCATGTCGTGACATATAGCTGTGAGGCTGTGGTACCAGAAACGTTTTTGCATAGTAGGTAATAGGTCATGGAACTTGTATGTGCCAGGTGGTAAAGCCAATTCTTTCAATATTTCCGCCACCACATAGGTGATACGGCCATGTAAGAAATCTTCTTGCCAGTCGTGGGCGTCATCATTGAGTTGCTTGGCGATAATATAGTGTTTCATCGCTGTACAGATAGCTTGGAAGCTAGAGGAATCAGGCTGTACACCCTGTTTGACAAGGATCGCCAGAGGGCCAAGCGCATGTCCAATAGAGCGATTTGCCAGCGGAGATAAATCACTATAATCCGGTAAAGGCTTGAGAGTGATGGACCGTTTCTTGTACGTTCGGAATCTATAGTGTTGCAGCTCCCACGTGTTTGCATTGTCGATGTCTCCAAATGCTTGTCTAACATGTGTTTGGAATCTGCTATTTCGGATGGCACATAGAAAATATTCGTAGGAAAAGCGCAGAGCAACATTTGCTGTAGGCAAAAGCAGCGGATCACCCTCGTCATCCAAAAAGTCGTCATAAATAGTGTAGGCTGCCCATCCGTATGTATTGGCTGCGCCTAATGTGTCTAATAACTTACTTTGATTTTTAAGTGGCGTATGCAGGCTATCGTTGAAGCGATGTGCAAAATGTGTAATTTCCGAAGCATTTTTACTGGCAGTGATTTTCTTGAGGGTGGTATTCAAAATTTCTTTCAAGGGGTTTTCAAAAATTTGGCAATCTTTTTGCAAAATGCCTAGTACACCGTCGAGTTGGTATGATTTTGTACGGTTTTGTACAGGTCGTTTGAATATAATGTGATTTCTTTGGTAGAGCGCAAGTGCTTCAAGTACAAATGCAGTTGTTAGAGCAGAACATCCGTTATAGTAAAGTCCGACGGATTTATTCTCATCAGTGCAAAATGCTCCTGCTGGCCATGATCCGTCAGCAGCTTGACTGTCAAGTAATTGCAGTACGTATGGCTTGCACGAAGCCAAAGGGCTTGATAAGCAGGCCATAGAGCTCAGGCTTAGGGCGCACTCGAGTGCAGAGAGTTCAGTGTTGGTATTTTTTTGTTGTAGCGCTTCTAGCAACTTTTGAGCATCAGTTCCTTTGTAGGCGCGAGCCAAATAGTACACAACGGGGTAGAATGGTGCGTAATAAGGAGAAGTAAATTGCTGAGCTAGAATTAAACGCTGTATGTACTTTGACAGATTTGCTGGGGGAGTAGTTACCAGGTTAAGGAAGTGATAAACGTTACAGTTTACCGCTGGATCAACGTCGAGCCAGATTTTTTCACTGTCTGGGGGAGCAAGCCATGTGCGGTAAGGACCTCCAATTGCTGTTTCTGTGGCAAGTAATAGTTTAGTCATATGGACAAGCAGCTCAGTTGTAATGAGGTCTGGGTTATGGGCGCGGAGAGCTATATAGGTGCAAAATGTATCATCCAAATCATCTGGATAGTTACGAATATATCGTTCTGGATCGTCTTGAGACAGAAAATTAAATGTCCACTGGTCACTCTTTTGTGATAATAAAAAACTGACAATCTTTTCTCTTATAGCAATTGATTGAGAAGCATCAATATGGGCAAGTGACGAAAGTATAAGCGCAGGCATAAACACCGTTTTAATCGGCTTGTTAGTGTCCGGTATATCTGGTTTAAGGCTAAGATAGCTTAGAAAGCTGCCGTCTTGCTCCTGTTTGGTAGTGAGGTACTCGAGTCCATCTGCGACAGCTTTTTTCATTCGAGTTTTCATAAGTGTCATTTAGGAATTGTGACAGTAAAGGTCGTACCTGTCTTTTTGTTGCTCTCAAGTTTAATCTTTCCGGAAAAATCTTTCTCCGCTACTTGTTTAACAATAAATAACCCGATACCAGATCCGCTTGCTTTCGTACTATAAAACGGATCGAATATTTTTGTTTGAGTGGCTTTTTGTATTCCTTTCCCATAATCTGTCACCTGTATAGTTATGGTATCTTTTTCGTCCAGCACCTTTATTATGACAGGCCGTTCTTTGGCCGAACTTGTCGTTGATGGCGGGTAGGCTTCGATAGCATTTGACAGGAGGTTGATGATAAGCTGACGAAATCGTGTTAGATTGCCAGTGAACATTATCGGCCTATCCTGATCCATCTCAAGCGCTATGCGAGTGCGGGCTTTACGGGCGTTGTATGACAAAATACCGACCAAATCTTTAGTTTCAGCAAGTACGTCAAATATTTCTACATTGTCCTTCCCCTGGATTTGTGATTTTACACGCTGCACCACGTTGTCAATATAGCGAATGTTATTGTCAATGCGTTTAGTAAAATCCTGGCTGCCTTTCTTTCGCAATGATTCTATATCTATACTGAGGCTGGATAGGCTACCGGCGAGATCATGGAAAAGTGCGGTACTCAAATGACCAAGTTCAGCGAATCTGTATACTTGCTGTACTTTTTCTAATTGAGCTTCTTGCAGTGCGCGGGTACGTTCCTCGACTTTAATTTCCAGTAAATCGCGTTCACGTTTGAGGGCTTTTTCGGACAGTTGTGCTCGCTTGAGTGATTCTTCCATTTGCCGGTTGAATAACCAGGATACAAGCGCAATGATGAAGAATATCGTAATAAAATTTGCCACTTCTTCGAGTGAGCTAGGCGCCGATATCCATGATAAGTCAGGGTGAATAATATTGTGAGTGCGGCAGTATTCAAAAATTATCAAAAGCACGGCAATGACCATAGCTACGTACAAGGCATACCGGGAACTTAGCAATATACCAGACATGATGATTGCCAGGCTAAAGAATAGAACTCCATAAGTATTCGTTATCCCCCATACGAAAATGGCAATGCCGGCAGCCATAATAAGAGAAATGATCAGCAGATTACTAGCGATAATGTATGCATATTTCTTTTTGCGCAGTAATAAGCAGTAGGCTACTATCGCGGCAAGCACCACATTAATCATAATAAGAGAAGGTACCTTAGTGTAGGCTTGTTGATCGAATACGAGGGCCACAAAGCTGTTAAGAGAAAAAATAGCTAACAAGAAACCAAGCCCAGCGATAAGCCAGTTCAGTACGATTTCTCGATTTTTCTGGTCTGGATTTTCGGCCTGAGGCTCTATGAGTAAGGTGTATATTTTATTAAACATAACTTAGGATTCTGGGTGTTAAATTCTAACACCCAGAAAATTGTTGGCTAGCTCTCGCTAAACCATGGTACTGCTGCAACTTCTTGCATGGCAACACCTTCTATTGAAGCGTTGTCGCGAACATTGGCATCTGATAAGATGCGTCCAATCATGTCGCTCATGACTACCCCTTTCTATACGTTACGTTACTGGCTTACTTATGAATAGTATAGCCCACCCCGTGTGCAGTTTTAATTAATTTGCGCTTAAACGGTTTATCAATTTTATCGCGCAAGTATTTGATATGAACGTCAACAGTGCTATTCCACGTTTCGGTATAGGCGTCCCATACTTGACTGATTATCATAGGCCTACTGACTACTTTGCCCTGATTGCGCATGAGGTATTCCAAAATATCAAACTCTTTGCGTCGCAAGTCAATTTTCTTGCTGGCCCGCCTTACTTCACGTTTTTGGGGATCGAGTGTCAAATTATCAATTTTGAGAATAACGGGTGATTTTCCCTTTTGCGGACCGCGTCGCACTAATGCATTGAGACGGGCTTGCAGCTCGTTGGACTTAAAAGGCTTCGTTAGGTAATCATCAGCGCCTTTATTTAGGAGCAACACTTTGGTGTCAGTTTCCGACATCCCGCTCAAGACAATAATAGGCGTAGTAATATCTGCTTTCCTTAAGGTCGTGCATACATCTTGACCATCCATACCTGGTAGACCGAGATCTAAAATAATGGCGTCATATTCATGGCTTTTGGCTAGTTCTATACCTTCTTCGCCGCTTTCAGTTGTGTCTACAAGCCATGAAGGCTTTAAATAATCTTTAATACTCTGGGCAAGCATAACGTTATCTTCAATGGCTAGAGCTTTCATAGTGGTCTTTCTTTTGTGCGGTTAGTTATCATTATGTCTGTCATCAACTGCGGGGTGTCATTAGTACACTGCTAAATGGTGGTGATGTTACGCTGCTCATGGTATCCTCAAGCTCCTTTAATAAACCGTTAATATCTGAAATAATAATCTGCTCTTCGGTATGTCTAACAAGGCGTTTGCGGGTCAGCCGACTCATTTCTCGACTAGTTGTTTCACGAGTCATATTAGTAGAACGTGCAATATATTCATTGGGTACGTGTTTGCTGATAACAATTTTGTTATTTTCCTGTTTGCCAAAATTTTTGGCCAAGAACAACAAACGAAATATGACTTTTTCACGAGCACTATGATATTGGATATTGTTCAATTCGTTGGTGAGCGTAAAAAAATTATTAGCGAATACTTTTAGCAGTTCTTCAGAAAGTGAAGCATTATTTTTAATAGCTTCATTAAAACATTCTGTGGGCACTCGCAGCACATGGGTTTCGTCGAGTGCACCGAAGTTTATAGCAAAGTCTATACCACTAATTGCCCAGGCACAAGGAAAAATATCTCCCGGGAACAGGGTCATGACAATAGCTGCGTCTTTATCCTTGTTAAGAGTGTAAGCTTTAACCCACCCAGACTTAATATAATAGACTCCAGATGGGGTATCTTCTGCCCGAATAATAACGTCATCTTTACTATATGATAGGTGTCGCCCGGCTTCTTCAAAAAGATTGAGTAATGAAGGCGTGCTCATAGCGTATGTTTCTCCTACTACTAAGCATACGGACTAAATCTTAAATTTAAATTAAATATCACAAATTTCTGTGATATAAATCAGTATTCTTCTTAAAATCTATCAATTTGAAGAGTATTTCCTTGGCCTTGGGCAGCGAAATCATACAGTTATCGAAACGTTTCCATCCGTGGCTATGCTTGTAAGATTTTCCATAGTTAGGTCGAGTTGAAGGGTTTACACTAGTAAATACAATCCTAAAGGAAGGAGGCGCGCATGGTAGGATGTATTCGTGGCTTTGCCTCAACAGACACAACGTAGCGTAAGACCACGAACAACTAATTTTATAGAACCCCGAACAGCAACCCATCAAAGAGGCCCTTTACCCCGGGTCTCTTCTCTTTTTGTATTTCAGCGGATGAGCAGTAAACTAATTTGGTAAGTCTTTGAGCAATTTTCCTTCAAATAATCTTACGGAATTATGCACAAAAGGACATAAATTATCTGTTCGTTTGTGCATTATAAGAGTACAATTACCATAAGAGATGTTACTCATAGCGGTTTGTTGTATTACTTTTGCAATTTTGTGTATCGGCGAAATTGGCTGGCGTAAGGGCTGGCTGAAAAATGAATTTGGCCGGAAATTTGTCCATATCTTTGTGGGGACTTTTGTGGCGTTTTGGCCGTTGTTCTTGACCTGGAATGAAATATTTTTCTTGAGTGCGGCATTTGTTGTGGTAATCACTGCTTCTAAGTATTTTAAAGTTTTTCAAGCAATACATAGCGTACAACGACCTACATGGGGGGAGGTATTTTTTGCTGTGAGCGTGGGTTTGCTAGCACTTCTGACACGTGATGGGTGGATGTACATGGCGGCGCTGCTTCATATGGGTTTAGCTGATGGCCTAGCGGCTATTGTTGGTACCACTTTTGGCAAAACAACACGCTATAGCGTGTTAGGTCATGCCAAAAGCTTTGTAGGCAGCGTGACCTTTTTTATTATTTCTCTATCAATCCTTATAGGCTATAGCATAGGTACTAATACGCCCATAGGGCCATTCGTACTTGTGGGGACAGGTCTTGTTGCTACTATTCTTGAAAACTTTAGTAGTCGAGGGTTAGATAACATCAGCGTTCCTGTATGGGTAGCTATTGTACTCAGTAGTCTGAGCTAATGGCCGTGTATAATAGTGCTTATGATAGTTTTTGACCTGTTAACCTGGTGGTATACCACGGCGTGGTTTGAGGTTTTGCATAAAGTGCAACTTCGGACAGTAGGCGTATTGGAAACATTTTCGGTTGCATTATTGGCTCGAACGCTCGTTGCGCCATTTCGGCAGATTGATGCGGGTAGTGTACGAGGACCTGTCGGCGTACAGCTACGAGCATGGTTTGATCGTACGTTTTCTCGATTTTTTGGTGCTGTTGTACGAAGCGTTATGATTTGTTGTGGCCTGATCGGTGCGTTTGTAATTTTTGCTTTGAGCTTGGCATGGGCGGCTGTGTGGCTTGCTATCCCAGTATTACCAGTTTTTGGGTTGATAGTAGCATTGGTGAGGTGATATGGATGAAACGTTAAACTTTCATTATGATAGTCAACGCGCCAAGCAAGCGCGCATTGGTAGGGTTATCGGATCGAAGTCTTCGTACATGCTCCTGTCGCTTATTAGCGGCACGCTCTTTGTCGGAGGTATTTTATTGGTGTTTGGTATTGATAGTAGTTTTGGCTGGTTTATCGCAAGCCTGGCTGGTCCGGTGTGGGCGAGTGCGATATGGGGCAGGTCATTAACTCAGCTTCCTCCAAAATCTAACGGAACTAACCTAGACGATGTATTAGATGCCTACCTCTTGGCACGTATAAGACCTAATTACTCACCAAAAGACTTGATGGAATTGGTGCATAACACCGAGGGCGGTAATTTTATTGCCAACCGTTTTATTATTAGTATCCAATACCTGAAAGACCTTGCTGTCTCGGACTCTACCTCTAGTGATATTGTTTGGCAAAGGGCAGAATACTACCGAAAAGCCCATGGATTTGAAACCATCAATGCAGCCGTGCTTACCGCAGCGCTTATATACACCACCCCCAACATTGACGGTTACTTAGCGCATGTAGGCACCGATAAGGATAATGTCGAGAAAGGTCTATTGTGGTTTAAATATGAAGAAGAGGTGATTGCGGCATACAAGGCGCATCGGCCAAAGGGTGGGATTGGACGAGACTGGGCATTCGGGTATATTCCGCTACTTGAGCATCTCGGCTTTAATATTAGTCAACATATTACTTATAGCGGTTCGCTTGCGCGTGAGATCGAAAGTCGATCTCAGCTTATAAGCCACGTTACTCACACGTTAGCACAAGGAGCTAGGCGCAACGTTGTTTTAGTGGGCCAGTTAGGTAGTGGTAAGACAAAATTGGTCTACAACCTTGCCGAACAGTTACTCGAAGCTGACCCTTCCACGCCAAAGTCTTTACACTATCACCAAGTTATTGCACTGGACCCATCAACTCTGATGTCACGTGTGCGTGGCCGCGGAGAACTCGAGGAACTGGTGCAGCGTATTTGCTATGAAGCTTTGCGGGCCAAAAATATTATTTTATTTCTCGATGACGCACAACTTTTCTTCGAAGAAGGCACGGGGTCGGTGGACTTGAGTAATGTGTTGCTGCCGATTTTGGATGGAGGGGCCCTCAAGATTATCTTAGCTATGGATGAGCAGCGCTGGACGCGTATCGTTCAGAGTAATCCGGCTTTAGCACAAAATATGAATCGGGTTGTTGTACCACCTACAAATGAGCCAGAAACTATGGCAGTCATGCAGAGCCAAGCCATGAAGCTCGAAGCGCAGCATGGAGTGGTGTATTCTTATCAGTCACTTGAGGCTGCGTATAGGTTAAGTTCGCGTTTTATAGCAGAGCAGGTTATGCCGGGACGCACTTTGAAGCTGTTAGAAGCAGCGGCTAACTTTAGTGATAAAAAACTGGTGACCCAGCAATCTATAGAAAAAGCTATCGAACAGACTCAAGGCGTCAAAGTTGGAACAGCAAATAGTGTAACCGAACGGACAGCTTTACTAAACCTAGAGGCATTGATCCATGAACGAATGATCAATCAAACACGAGCAGTGCAAGTGGTTAGCGATGCGTTAAGGCGTGCCAGAGCAGGAGTGCGGAATACAAATCGTCCTATTGGTACGTTCTTGTTTTTGGGCCCCACCGGAGTGGGTAAGACAGAGCTGGCTAAAAGTGTTGCAGCGGTATTTTTTGGCAATGAGAATCAATTAGTTCGCCTTGATCTGAACGAATATGTTCGCTCAGAGGACGTAGCACGCCTGATTGCTGATGCTTCGCAAGATTCACATAGTCTGACTGCCCAGATTTCTCGTCAGCCATTTAGTGTAGTGCTGCTGGATGAAATCGAAAAAGCCCATCCCGAAGTGCTCAATACTTTACTACAAGTTTTAGACGAGGGTATTTTGCGTGATATCAATAATCGTGAGGTTTCATTCCGAGACGCGGTTATTATAGCCACTAGTAACGCCGGGGCAGATCGTATTCGTCAACACATTGAAGCTGGTGAAAAATTAGAACAGTTTGAGCAGCAGTTTACTGATGAATTAGTGAGTAGCAATACCTTTCGTCCGGAATTCTTAAATCGATTTGACGATATAGTATTATTTAGGCCATTGGAGCAACCTGAATTATTACAGGTTATAGACTTGATTATTGCTGGGGTTAATAAGACGCTCGCTGCTCAAAAACTATCGGTGGCAGTAGATGATGACGCAAAGCAATTATTGGTACAAGCGGGTTATGACCCCCGACTTGGTGCGCGACCAATGCGACGCATTGTTCAGCGTACCGTTGAAAATATTGTAGCGAATCAGGTGCTAAGCCAACAAGTTCGACCTGGCACAGAGGTAAAAATTACAAAGCAAGATATAGAACAGGCGCTAGCCCGGGCTTAAGCTACTTTTAAAGACGTGTTGGTTTGGTAAACGAACCATGGGCGCGCAGCGCGTTAAAAATAACTATGATATCTACAACCTCTTGAGCCAGTGCTCCATAAATAGGTTTAAAGATGCCAGTTGCAAAAACAAACATTAAAACTATGCTTATAGAAATACCAATCAAGATACTTTGTCGCGCTATATAAAAGGTGCGTTTCGCTATTTCACGACTCAATGCAACACGGCTGATATCATCGAGCATAATCACTATATCAGCTGACTCTGCTGCCGCTGCAGCGCCCTTTGCGCCTAGTGCTATACCGGCATCAGCGGCAGTGAGGACGGGAGCATCGTTAATACCGTCACCTACAAAAACGGTAGGATGTTGTTTTTTTGGTATCTGGCTCAGTGCATGGAGTTTGTCTGCTGGCAAGGCTTCAGCGATGATTGCTTTAATGCCCAGAGCTTTGCCGACTGTTTGGGCAATTTTTTTGCCGTCACCTGTGATCATGACAATATGCTTTACTCCGGCTTTTTTAAGCCGCGCTATGGTTGACTTACTTTCTGGACGGATTTCGTCTTTGAGGCTTATAGTGGCTGCGAGTACCCCATCTATAGCTAGGTACGTCGTAGTATGCTTAGTGCTGTTTGGTTTGAAAGTTTTAGGAAAGGTAATATTTTGGTCTCGCATAAGTTGTTCTCGACCAATGAATATATCTTTGCCACCTACATGCGCTTCTAGGCCCAGTCCGGCAAATTCTTTAACTTGCTTAGCTTTGGGGACAGAGACTTTATTGTCTGTGGCCTTTTGAACGATGGCTTGTGCAACCACGTGGTTTGAGTTTTGTTCGAGCGCAGCAGCAAAGCTGAGGATTTCTTTCGTAGTAAACGAATTATAGGCTTTTACTTTGTCTACTATAAGTTCACCACGAGTTAGAGTACCGGTTTTATCAAAAGCAATGGTCTTGGCTTCAGCTAGCTTTTCCAAAGCACTGCCATTCTTCATGATTATGCCATGCTTAGCGGCACGGCTGATTCCTGACACAATCGCTATTGGGGCTGCCAGGATGAGCGGGCAGGGCGTCGCCACTACCAATACTTCAAGGAACCGTAATGAATCACCGCTTATAACCCAGGCGCTAATGCCGATAACGTAAGCTACAACGGTAAATGGAATGGCGTAGCGGTCTGCCAGACGCACAAAAGGCGCGCGACTGGCAGTAGCGTTCTTGACTAGTTTAATAACCTGTTCGTATTGACTATCGGCTGCCGGTCTTAGGGCACGCACAGTTAAGGCTCCATCAATGTTAACTGTGCCGCTCAAGATTTCATCACCTGGTTTTTTTAATTGTGGGAGGCTTTCGCCTGTTAGGCTCATTTCATCAAAGCTAGCAACGCCATCTAAGATAACTGCATCAACCGGTACAAGCTCACCTGGCCGAATGACGAGCTTGTCACTTTTATGTACCTCACTAGCTCGTACATTAATCTCTTTGCGCCCTCGTAATATATGTGCTTTTTGTGGAGCTCGATGCAATAATGCTTCGAGTTCGGACTTGGCGCGATGGCCGGCATACTGCTCAAGCGCTTCACCCCCAGTAAGCATCAATGTTATAACTACCGCAGTCCAATATTCTTGCATTATAATGGCGGTACCAATAGCTGTAGCGGCTAGTATGTCTACCCCGTACGTGCCGTCGCGAACTTCTTGCAACATCCCGTAGAGTAGCGGTAATAATACTGTCACGCCAATAATGCCTAGTAGCCAATGTGCGGCAGTATCCATATTCCCAAGGTCCAGAACAAGCGCTACAATGCTTGCAAATACTACAAAACTAAACAATTTATATGCACGTACAAACCGTACAATTTTCTTCATACAACTCCTTTTGCTTTTCTTGCAGACATTATACCAATAAATCCGTGACGTTTAGGACTCTAATTAGGCTCTTTGGTTCGGCGATTTTGAAACATAAATAGTGCACACCCGCCAAGGGCAAATACGTAGTCTTTCATGGTTTCAAATAACTGAGAATAAGCGAGAAAGTTTTTATGTTCCTCGTCCGCTATCGTATTACTTTGTCCCAGTTCGGCACTAAAATTTCCAACTGTTGCACTTGCTGCCACAATAGGTGCTTCATAGTCAGGGGCAAATTTTCTTGCTAGCTTACTACCAACCCATGCACTCAGATAGCCTACGACAGGATGCTTGAAGCTATCAACGATCATTTTGGGAGCGGTAGGGATTTCGGCGGTGATCCCCCGTCTTTCTGCTTCATAGCCAACTACAGCTAAAACACCCAAGCCCACCGTAGTAGCAATTTTCGTAAGCAAATTGCGGTTTTCAACTAATACAGCTTCGCCGCCCGCATCTTCGGGCGCGGCCTCTTCTACGGTGGCGCTCATTTGTCTTATATCGTAGCAAAGCAGCTGATAAAAAGATACCGTTAGTTAAGATTTACTTAAGTTTACCTAGCCTGCCTTCACCCAAATTAAAACCCCGATATATCGGGGTTTTAATTTGGGGCGAATGATGGGACTTGAACCCACGGCCTTCTGTGCCACAAACAGACGCTCTAACCAACTGAGCTACATCCGCCGTATCTAAATTAACCATGCCATTATATCTGTTATTGCGCAAAATTTCAACGGAATGATATTTTGCACAAAACAACGCTAGACATTATAAATGCTAATGTTTACCATGAGTGTATGGCAGGCAATCAAAGCACAGAACAACAGCTCCTTGAAGCGCACCCTCTTGATACACCTGTAGCTGTCGGTGGTAGGCGAGAAATGAATGGCACCACGCTTACCTTAGGGTTCGTAATGATGATGGAAGCCTCGTCGTGCCCGGCTGATGCACAAAAGCGTGAAGATCCTGAACTGCGCGCACGCACGCTGGCAAGTATGCTTGCTGCTGCGGGTTCGCTGAAACCCGAATTTGATCATTTATTACAGACTACCGAGAGGTAAAATATGATGGAACAAAATACGGGTGAACAACAAGTGCCTCATTACGAAGCGGTACACGAACATCCTGATTTATTGGAGATATACGGAGAGAAAGAAGTTACCTTATATGGAGTTACGGCATCAATAGATAGCCTGAGTGCCTTGTGTCCAGTAGAGCCATCCCAAAGGTCACAAGAGGCAAATAATCAATTCGTAATAAGTGCGCTTAATGAGGCTGAAGCTGAAATACTGCCGGAACATGAAGATTATTTTATGGTGGAGTTGAGTCGACGGGGCTTAGAACCAAAAATAAAAATTCACCCAGAACAATCCGAAATGTCTGATGAACAACTAGCCCAAGGCCAGACTATGGAAAAATTGTCTGTTTCAGGGCAGGAGCCTAGATCTTTGCAAGCATCCAGAGAGACGCCGCTTTATGCGTCGAAGAATGATGAAGTAGCAGACAGAAATACTGTTCGTTTTGTGGAAAATACTCAGCTCCCTTTTCCGGATGTTCCTATCACTGTCCGCGAAAAGTTAATGGCTTTATTTAATGCTCCTCAATTCGCGCCTACAGAGATAGTAATAAAAGCCAGAGGGGATGATAGCTTACCTGCTCCTGAGCCAATACGAACTACAGCAGAAGTAGTTACGACGGCGACGACAGCCGCTTTGCCAGGTGAAGTTTTAGCACTTGCAGAAGATGCCGGAGAAGATATAGTGGGGGCTAAAACGCAAGTCTCCGCAGACCTAGGCGCGACACATAGAGCAGCGGTGCTTGCGGGGTCAACAAAATCGCGAGTTCCGTTAGTTTCCGAACCAAAAATTATGGCCTCTTTACACCGGAGTTCCGCCGAAATCAAGGTAGCCAAAAAATTAACAGAGGATGATACAGACGAGGCTACGTCTACGTTGTCTGAGTTTTCACTCGGAACGGAAGCAAACATCATCCAAGAACACGTAATAGAGGATGCGGCAGATGAGACTGTAGAGGCGGCATTACTGCCACAGTGTCCACTTCCTCCGGCAGAACTCCTAGAAAGCTTGTCAGTTGACTCCCTAACTGCTCCTGCCTCAGAAGAGGAAATTTTGCTATCATCGAATGAGTTTGTTCATCAATTGGTCGAATATATAGCAACGATACCAGAAATTCCTGAGTTTTCTGCCGAGAAGCAGCCAAAAGTACTCATGGAAAACGCTATAGAGACAGCAATAAAAATCCAGCATCTCCAAGCGGGCGAACATGGGATGGAAATAATGCAAAAGGCCAAGCAAGAACTTGCACTATTGTGTGAGCAATTATTAGAAAGTGTGGGTATTGAGCCGAATGAACAAATAGTGGCCAACCTTGTAGAAAAAATACTCACAAGTGACTTGTCTGAGGTCTCTACTAAAAAACTTAGCCCACAAGAGCTTGCCAGGCTAGGGACACATGAATATAAATTGGAAGAATGGTTCCGAAAGTTTAAGCGGTTGCTTGATCAGTCTATGCACCCGCATCGTTTGGTCGGAAGAATTGCACTTAGCCTTGCGGGGACTGGCACAGTCTAACTAGTAGTCGTTGACCTTAATCTTGCCGGTTGGTTTTAGGAGGAAGTGATTTAGGCGCGGTGGCTTTATCGAGTTGCTCTAAAGTATCTTTGAGGAGTTCAAGCATTTTTTTTGCTTGATCGCGACTCATACCAACCCGTGATACAGGCAAGGCGGGTAGCTGACCACCTCCAGGTTGCAAAAAAGTAAAGACTAACCCGTGTTGATTGCCACTGATATGCACACTGTCGCTATACATCACGCGTGGATCCATTGCTATAGTCATAACAATGGATTTAGTAGTAACATTTTGATTTTCGGGTGCTTCGTCATTTTCTGCGTCTAGCTTGTCATAGCCTGCAAGCTCCCATAACTCTACCGCTTCGTCTTCAAGCATAGCGAAATGCTTGATAAGCAACATGAGAATTTCTTCGCTTGGACGCTCATAACCCTGCTCAATGCGCAGCAAATCTTCTTCACCTAGTTCTACTGCACCGGCAGCTTCCGCTAAAGACTCCTTATGCTTTTGACGCAAGCGCTTCAAGGTTCCGCCCAGATTAACGAATGGTTTGTGCTCCGATGGTTCACTCATACTTCTATGGTAGCTCTGTAAGGCATGGGATGCAAGTAGGAGAAGGGGTATAATAGTTTAATATGAAAGAGCTTGAAAATGTTTCGCTCAAAGATTACTCCACAATGCGACTTGGTGGTATCGCTCGATATGTCGCAGAAGTTACGAGTAAAGAAGAGTTGCAAACAGCGCTCGCCTGGGCAGATGAACAAAACTTACCGGTAATCATGATGGGCGATGGCAGTAATATTGTGTGGCGTGACGAAGGCTTCAAAGGATTACTAATAGTCGGCAAGATAAAAGGTTATGACGTACTTGAGCGTGAGGATGGCGATGTATTTATAACAGTTGGAAGTGGCGAAAACTGGGACTCAGTAGTAGAACGAAGTGTCAAAGCCGGGCTAACTGGCGTAGAGGCACTTAGTCTTATACCTGGTACCGCAGGAGCAACACCCGTGCAAAATGTAGGTGCATATGGCCAGGAGATCGCAAACGTATTTGTGAGCGCCGAAGTATATGACCGGCAAACCAAATCAATCACCTTTTTATCTAAATACGACCTTGAGTTCGGATATCGCACAAGCCGGCTTAAAACCGTCGATCATGGCAGGTACTTTATTACGGCTGTCACGCTTCATTTACAAAAGAAGAACCCCGAGCCGCCATTTTACCAGGCACTCGAGCGGTACTTAAAAGAACGAGGAGTAACTACTTTTACTCCTCAAATAATCCGAGATGCGGTCATTAAAATACGTATGAGTAAATTGCCTGACCCGAAAAAGGTAGCTAATAACGGTTCGTTTTTTGCAAATCCAGTTGTGGATGAAGGTACTTTGGTGCAAATTCAATCAACATATCCTGATGTAGTATTTTGGCGACTTGACGGAGGGCGAGGTATTAAACTTTCGGCTGCATGGATGATAGAAAAGGTTGGTTTTAAGGATTTTCATGATCCTGAGACTGGTATGGCAACCTGGCCGAAGCAACCACTAGTTTTGGTAAATGAAAAAGCGACATCGTCGCAACAACTTCTAGATTTTAAACAAAAAATCATTGACGCAGTGCAAAAAAAATTCGAGGTTACCCTTAAGCAAGAACCGGAGATCTTGCCCAACCTTGAGCAATCTTCGAGTTCTGAGGCACAAAACATATCGAACACCGAGAGTGATCTAGACCTTAGTAAACTTACTTAGTTGCGTCGCTTGGCAAAGGATATTGCAGAGCAAATGCTCGTACTTCAAGCCGTAATGCCTCAAGCTTCGGTTCGTCTTCGTGAGCATCAATAGCTGCTCTCATCCAGGCGGCTATAGTGGCCATATCTTTTTCCAGTAGTCCCCGAGTAGTAATAGCTGGAGTGCCTAAACGGATGCCGCTTGGCCTGAAGGGCGGCAAAGGATCATTTGCGATGGCATTTTTGTTAACGGTTAAGCCGATTTTATCAAGAGCTGTTTCCACAATGCTTCCGTCTAAACTAAAACTTTCTTGTACATTTGCAAGTATCAGATGGTTGCTAGTACCGTTTGTGATAAGCTTGAAGTTTTGATTTTGCAATTCTGTAGCAAACACAGAAGCATTTTTAATTACCTGGTTTGCATATGTTCTAAATCCAGGCTTCAATGCTTCACCAAACGCAACAGCCTTTGCCGCGATGACATGTATAAGCGGGCCGCCCTGTACACCTGGAAATACTGTGCGATCAATAAGGGTAGGAATATTTTCGATAGTTTTCTCAGAAGCTTTTAAGGGGTTTCCGACTATACCTTTGCTCAATATAAGGCCTCCGCGAGGACCTCTAAGAGTTTTGTGGGTTGTAGAGGTAATCACATGGAATCCATAATCGAACGGATTTTTAGCTACACCACCAGCGATTAAGCCAGCAATGTGCGCCATGTCAGCCACCAAAAGTGCGCCGACTTCTTTGCCGATTTCTGCAAATTTTGCGTAATCAAGCTCACGCGGGTAAGCGCTAAAGCCTGCCAGGATGATCTTTGGTTTGTGTTTCAGTGCGAGTTCACGTAGCTCGTCGTAATCAATTTCGCCAGTTTCTACATTTTTCATACCGTAACGAACAAAGTTGTATGTTCGTGCCAGAACTGTGACAGGAGCGCCATGGGTTAAGTGGCCACCGTGACTTAAATCCATAGCTAAAATGGTATCGCCCGGTTCGCACCACGCGTGGTATACTGCTTCATTTGCTTGAGCGCCTGAATGCGGTTGAACGTTTGCATGGTCAGCTCCAAATAACTTTTTAGCGCGTTCAATTGCAATGCTCTCTATTTGATCGGTATTCTGTTGCCCGCCGTAATAGCGTTTCCCAGGGTAGCCTTCGGCATACTTATCGGTAAAAACGCTACCCATCGCCGTGAGTACATCACGGCTGACATGGTTTTCGCTTGGGATTAGCTCTAACCCTTCGCGCTGTCTTTGTTGTTCTGCTGCAATTAAGTCTGCAATTTGTTTATCGTTCATAGCTTGCCTCCATAGCAGTCGGTAATATTTTTATCCAAGTATACAAAATAGTGCGGCAAGGTAGCTAAATCATAACTTTAGTATAGCAATTCCAGTCTTTCAGGCCTATACTTAATTGTAACTTATATAAAATAAATATAGTTTTTTAATATCATATATGGTATATTTGTTTAGTTATGTCGATAGCAAATGAAAAAATAGGTCAATTAATAGCTCAAGTAAGGCAAGAACGTGGTCTTACGCAAGCAGAATTTGCTAAACGACTCGGCACAAGCCAATCGGCAGTCAACCGTATAGAAAAGGGCAAGCAAAACCTTAGTTTGGAGACTTTAGGGCGTGTCAGCGATGCGCTTAACAAACAAATAATTAGTATTGGTGACAAAAGCATTAACTTGCGCATTGATGGCGGACATGAGCTTCACGGCAGTATTACACTCAAGCGTAGTAAAAATGCAGCCGTGGCGTTACTATGTGCAAGTTTACTGAATCACGGCGTAACTCGGTTCAAAGGCTTCCCAAGAATCGAAGAGGTTAATCGAATTGTTGAAGTACTTGAAAGTCTCGGTGTAAAAGTGCGCTGGTGTGAAAATAATGACATTGAGATTCGGCGTCCTGCAATACTGAAAGTAGACTCTATGAATGCAACATCGGCACGTAAAACCCGTAGTGTATTGATGTTGCTTGGTTCGCTCATGCATGATCATAGCAATTTCAGAATTCCCTATGCAGGAGGGTGTAAGCTCGGCACCAGAACAGTGTTACCACATCTGTACGCGCTAGAGCAGTTTGGTGTTAACGTGAAGGCCGAGACTGGCTATTACAACGTACAGGTTAATAAACAGCGTGTACAGCACGTTACACTTTACGAAGCAGGTAATACAGTAACCAATAATGCGCTTATGGCCGCGGCACGGACACCTGGGCTAACAGTTATCCAAGGCGCAAGCGCTGACTATATGGTGCAAGACCTGTGTATGTTTTTGAAAAAGCTTGGTGTAAAAATTGAGGGCATCGGATCGCCCGTACTTAAAGTAACCGGCATTTCTCACATTAAAAAGAACATCACATTTGCTCCCACAGAAGACCCCATAGAAGCAATGTTCTTCGTTTCAGCAGCAGTGACCACAAACTCAGAGCTTACCATCAAACGGGTGCCTTTATATTGGGTGGGCCTAGAACTTCTCAAGCTAGAAAAGATGGGCTTAAAATATACTGCTACTGAGCCCTATGCGTCTGATAACGGCGTAACGGAACTTGCAGACATTACAATACACAAACACGATGGCAAGCTCAAAGCTCCTGTCGAAAAACTGCATCCTAATCTTTGGCCAGGCATTAATCCGGATAGTTTGCCGTACTTTGTGCCAATTTGTAGTGTTGTGAATGGGCGCACTCTTATCCATGACTGGATGTTTGAAAACAGAGCAATTTACTACACTGAAATGACTAAGATTGGGATGAGTTTAGAGCTTGCCGATCCGCACCGTATCTACATTGATGGCCCTACAACCTTTAAGCGCAATGATGTGTTTTGCCCGCCAGCACTTCGTCCTGCCAGTTTGCTGCTCATTGGCATGTTGGCTGCCCGCGGCACCAGTACACTCCGAAACGTTTATACCATCAATCGCGGTTACGAAGATTTAGCAGAACGACTTAATTCCATTGGTGCTCAAATCACCGTATACCATGAAATTTAATCTGTTATAATAGCTTTCGAAGCGGGATTCGTATAACGGCTAATATATAAGTTTTCCAAACTTAGGACGGGGGTTCGATTCCCCCATCCCGCACCAGGGTTTTCCTGTTGGAACAGGAAAGCGTTGTGCCCCGGTAGCTCAACTGGATAGAGTCACGGAGTTCTAACCCGTAGGTTGGGGGTTCGAGTCCCTCCCGGGGTACCATTTCACTTATGGCCAACAATAATTTGCTTAGCAGTTTGATTTCAGAGTACTATTCAAGCCGTCCTAACCTGAACATGCCGCACAATCCTTTCTGTATTTTCTTTTTTGCATGTTCTGGGTCTGGAAAGTCTACAGTGCGTCGTTCCCTTGTTAGCGAATTAAAGGCAACCTACATTTGTAATGATGAAATTAGAGAACTTTTACAAAAATATCCGGAGGCTGTAGAGCAAGGCATTGAACTGAAAACCATTGCTGCCAATACGGTTGAAAAAATATTTAAAGAAGCACCTAATAAGTTTATCGTTTTCGATAACAACATAGTCCAATATTATATGCACGACGATAGTTATCTAAGTGTCGCCAGAGCACACAACAGACCCGTATTTATAATTGGACTCGAATCATCTGAAAAAGAATTAGTAAAGCGAATCAAAGACAGAGGTGTAAATGTTGCTCAGATACTTGGCGGATTGCCTGCTCAGTTACATGATTATAAAAAAGCCACTCGTGACATAAAGCCAGATTGGACAATTAGTGATACTGACGAAAAAACTAAGCTTTACAAAATGATTAAATATTTACAAGTGATTTCCTAGTTTTAACAACATGTTGTACCGAGGCATGGTACTATTAAGAAAATGGCAGAGTTACCCATACAACTTGAGCGTCCTCCGGTTTTGTCGGCTGAAGAGTTGCGTGAACGAGCGCGTGCAATACAAACTACGCAAAGGGTGGTTGCTGAGCTGCCTATACCCGAAAGGACATTGGTGCTTGCTTCGCTTGAGTCAATTACAGCTACGCGTTTTGGTATTGCTGCACTGCAACCTTTATCGTAGCCTAAAAGAGTATGGCAAAATTGAGAAACCTTTTAGAGCAAGATGCAGTTCAGGCGGCGCAAGATCTTATGGGGTGGTGCCTGTATGTAGTTGATACCCAAACGGGTACGCAAGTGGGCGGGACAATAGTCGAAACCGAAGCCTACAATCAGGATGATGCAGCCAGCCACAGCTACAAGGGCAAGACACCTCGTACTGAAGTAATGTTTGGCCCGGCTGGTCGCGTGTATGTGTACTTTACGTACGGTATGCATTGGTGTATGAATATTGTTACCGGCAAAACAGGACGGGGAGAAGCAGTATTAATTCGGGCGATGTTACCCCAAAGTGGCATAGAGATTATGCGAAAACGTCGCAATAACAGACTAGAACACGAACTAACTAATGGCCCGGCGAAGCTATGTCAAGCATTGGCCGTTACCGGTGCAGATAACGGAGCAAAGCTTAATGATGGTCGTTTTTTATTGTTGCCACCAACGCAAAAACTAAATTTTGAAACTACTGAACGCATAGGCATTAAAAAAGACACCCATCGTCTCTGGCGTTTTGTTGCAAAATAACACTTTAAACTTGTATAATAACTGCTGACCATCAATTGATCGGAAGGAAAAGAGCAGCCAGAGTCTGCGAATTTATTTCGCGACACTGCGTGACGAGAAAAAACCACCAGGGTTTTGCCTTATGGATATGCACCGGTAGCTCAGTGGATTAGAGCATCTGTCTTCGGAACAGAGGGTCGGGGGTTCGAATCCCTCCGCGGGTACCAGAGGTTATTGCGGTCATGTGGCCGCGGCAGCCGTTTTTTTTAGGCCCACAAGAGGCACACGTTGTGTGCCTCTTAAAAAATTGAGGGGTGAAAACCTGTAAAGTTTGGTTTTATTAAAAGGCAGCCGCGGCCACTCGCTAGCGACTGCCTAAAAATTACCGGGAGCTTTAAAGCCCTAGCTTGGCCGAACAGACGGGCCAGGCGCCCCAGCCTTGTCGGGCTTGAAGCAATTCGGCGCGCATAATCTGCTCGCTCGGGCTAGCTTGGTTCGGATAGCCGGTACCGCCCACCGCTTGCCAACTCGACAGAGTAAACTGCAGGCCACCGTAAAAACCATTGCCAGTGTCGATAGCCCAGTTAC
>JARIHI010000005.1 GCA_029288365.1 Candidatus Saccharimonadota bacterium | reverse complement strand
CAAAATGGTGTTCTTGGCGCCGCCGACATTGTTCGAATCACCACCAGAAGTGATGTAGCGGAAACCACCGACGATGATCATGATGACAGAAACTGCACCAACGATAGCAGAGAAGATGTTGATGATATTTTTGATGAGGGTGCTTACACTGCTGGCAGCTTGATCAGGTGTCTTACCACAATCAGGATTATTTGCTAATGTTAGATTTGAACCACAGTTTACACCCTTTTGAAGATCGCTAGTTGGGACAGTCGGAGCAGGAGTTTGTGCATACAGTGTAGTTGGCACTGCCACTGACACACTTAGTGAAAGTAAGATAGTTGCTGTAATAATCGTTAGATTCTTTTTGATTGTTTGTATCATGATAATAATTTCTTTTAACTTTTATCCTTTATAGGTTTTATAGCATAATGGTTATGATTATTGCAAATTTATTTATAAGTTCTGCAGCACAAACCGTACGATGATCTGAGCGAAGGCTACGATGATAAGGCCAACTGCAGCGTAGATAATTGTATTGCGAGCATTGGCGGCACCATTAGAATCTCCGCCTGAAGTCATATATTTAAATCCTCCGATAATGATCATGAAAACGGCGATAATGCCACCGACTGCTGAGAGAAGGTTAATTATTTCCTTAATAACACGCCCTATTTCGGCGCCCCCACCATCGCAGCCACCTACGGCGTTACATACTTGGCCTTTGGCGTCCGCCGCTACAAAAGCAGGCGGTGCAACGAGCACTGTTACACTTATAATAATTAATAGGCTTGCTACTATTACTGGGATACATTTTTTTATTCTATGCATAGTTATTAAAATTATACCCTACTTCTTTGCTACGTGGTCGCTCTATTCACAACTAATGTAACGAGTGCTCGAGCCAAGAATATAATGACCAAGCCGACTGCTGCAAAAATAAGCGTGTTTCGTCCATTGGCAAATTTTTGGCTGTCCCCACCCGATGTCATCATGTTTATACCGGCAACTATCGCCATAATGACTGCAGCTATACCTGCTATTGACGTAATGATCTTAGTTGCTTTATATAAAACACTGTCGGTACCACCGGAAACCGGGTTGGTCGTAGTTTCTTTCGATGAGCAAGCTGCCGAATTATCTCTTTGTTCTTGATTTAGCTTGCTGCAAGCTTCTTCAAAAGGCTCGCTGCTAGCTGCAGAAGCAGCCTGCACGCCCGTAAAAGAGAGACAAATTACTAAGCTGAAAAGTAGTAGTATTTTTTTCATATATGCTTTGCCACAAATCTAACTATTGAATATGCAAGGATAGTAACAACGAGTCCGACTAGGGCGTATATGACGGTATTTTTTGCCTGGGACGCGGCCTGGGGGTCTCCTGCAGAAAATATATACCGGAGGCCTCCTATAATGATAAATAAGAGCGCTAGAGCACCCGCTACACTAAAAGCGATGTCGACGATAGTATTTATTTGCCCTTGACCCGCAGCTGCATGGGGGAGACCCTCGTATTTTATTTGTGCCAAGTAAGTGCTTAATAAAAACTTCATAACTTATGTAATGGTATTTCCTATAAATGCAACAAACGCAGCTGCTACCATGGTAATCGCTAAGCCTGCAACTGCATTTATGATAGTGTTTTGAGCTCCCTTAGTGCCATCGGGGGAGCCTTGGCTTGTAATATATCTGATACCCCCGTATATTACAAAACCTACTGCCACAAGAGCAGCGATACGTAGCAATATATCAATGACACTAAGACCGACGAGCAATATATCGCTGCCATTGAACTTGCCGCCTTCCATAAGGTTAAATTGAACTTCGCACTTCCCGGTAACGGAACTTTTATCAACGGGAAGGTACCTGTACCAGGTGGGCAGATCAAAAAACCCGGGGCTTGGGCAGGCTGCTGCAAAATTTTGTAATAATTGGATCATGGTGTTTATCTCTTATTTCTGTTATGCAGAAGGGACAAGCCATTGGATTGCTGCATACAAGAAAATAAATGCTAACAAAGCTATTATAGCATTCTGGATTTGTCTTTTGGCAGCGCCGATCTTTTGGGGGTCATCACCAGCTCCGGCGTAACGGATCCCCCCGGAGATAATGCCGATAGTAACTGCTATAGCAACAAAGCCCGCAAGAAGTGTAATAATCGGATTCACGTACTTTTCGTATAGATTACAGTCAGAGTTTACATCACAACTTAAAGCAGGGTCACCTTTACCATCTGTGCTGGGTTTTTTGGGTGTATCATCTGCCGGGTCAGGCCGCGTAGGGCTGTAGCCCGCATCTTCAAGCTTAGTATTTATAATGTTGATTTGCTTCTGGATTTCTTTATTAGTACTTGTTTCGTCTCGAGCATTCTTTGGTTTGTTTTTAGGTTTACACAAGTCGTCATATTTTTTTTGCTGTGAACCAACGTTTATATCTACTTTTTTGCCTTTGCCTTTATTAATATTCCTGACACGATCTATGGCTTTATTGTATGTCTGACATTTTTCCTCCCACTTATCACCGACAGCAGCTGAAGCCGAAGTGTTCCAGACAAGCACAAATAAGAGGCTGACGAGTGCAATTACTAGGGCTTTCTTTGCAGTTTTGAGATATTTTGTATCGAGATATTGTAAGGTCATTTGTAGGTCATTATGCATGAGCACACCTTTGTCCGCAAGATTTTGCGTATGAAACAGTTAGCAAGCAAGTGAGCTACGCATAATTGTGATACTATTGTACAAGAGAAAACACTCATGAAACTAAAAAATATCTCGTTCGGGCACCACCTAAAACATGCGACTTTGCCATTATTTTTCCTTGCTATATACATAGCCACTGTCGGCCTAAGTTTGCTTAGCCCTTTTGTGGCTACCACATACGCCGCTGTAGAAAACGAGGAACAACAAAAAAATCGAACTATTTTATATGCGCTCCGCAAGTGTATTTCCGACGATAAAATTTTCTGGAAAGAAACGGTCAGCGGCTCCGATGTTAACAAGTCAAACATTTCTGGCATTATTAGCCCGGCTTTTCAAAGCCGAGGTTTAGATGAAATACCGGTAGGCTACGAAATTGACAGCGACAATGGCAACGCAAAGTGTAATGGCATCAGCCTGAATCGTGCACTTAACTTTATAGATCGCACGCCAGATTGGTTCTTTGGTAAAATTTACGACCTAGACCACCCTGATCAAGATGGCGACAAGGTGATATACCACCGGCGTGACAGCATTTTTTTACTCAGCAACATTAATACGCTCTTAAAGGCGAAAGACTCTGCCATTGGGGAAAAAGAGAAGCAACGACGCTTGGCACGAGCTTTTTGGTTATGTAACGAAGAAGTACCTGATGGCCAACGTCCTTCCCGTACTAACGCCACTATCGGCGGCAAAAAATATCAGCTACGTGAGGGCAAGGATAGTGATAACCAAATTAGCGTAGGTCTTGACCTAGAAAAAACTAACGGTAAGTACGAGTGTGGCACCTTACTAAAATGGGGCGACAAGAGTGAAATGGCGGCAGCCTTGGCCGCATATCCCGAAAGTGCCGTCGGTGGTGGAGGCGGCGGGGGCGCTGGTGGAGGCGGTGCTGCTGGAGAAGTAGAAACAGGTTGTGAAGCGAGTGGTATTTTAGCCTGGCTGGCATGTCCCATGACCACCGCTATCACTACAGCTGCCGATAAACTGGACACTATGATAAATACTCTTCTTACTGTCAATACCCGTACCTTATTCTGCGTAGATAAAAGCGGAACCCAATGTAAAGATGCGACAGATGAAAATGTTAGTTCAAGCAAGGCTTACTACAAAGCATGGAGTTCTTTCCGTACTATCGCGCTCGGCCTTATCATTATCGCTTCTTTGGTGGTGATTATATCGACAGCCTTTGGCTATGAAATACTTGATGCCTACACTATAAGGAAAGTACTGCCCCGCATATTGATAGCTGTTATTTTCATAACGCTTTCGTGGAGCGTGCTCGATTTCCTTATCACTCTAACGAATGACGTCGGTAATGGCATACGGTCTCTTATATATCAGCCATTCCTTGACTCGGGTATGGAAAAAACTAATATTAATTCTTTCCTTGACTATGGACTTGGCGCGCTCCTGACCGGCGTGGGGCTTCTTACACTTACTCCATTAGGGCTACTAAGCTTTGTTGTGACCGCACTGCTAGCCGTATTAATCGCTTTCTTCGTACTGGTGCTTCGAGAACTTACTATCATTATGCTCGTGCTACTCGCTCCGATAGCTATTGCATGCTTGGTACTGCCAAATACCCGAAAAGTGTGGCAGCTCTGGCAAAATACTTTAACCGCTATGTTGGTGGTGTTCCCAATTATTTCGGCTATGATCGCCGCCGGACGCGTATTTTCGGTAACGACATACACCAATGACGGCGACGTGATCAATCAGGTTATTGCGCTAGTAGCATATATATTGCCTTATTTCTTGATACCCTTTGCCTTTAGGGCAGCAGGTGGGCTGATGGCCACCATTGCCGGGTTGGCGAATGATCGTAGTCGTGGTGCGTTTGACCGACTCAAGAAATTCCGTGAAGGCGAGCGTGAATACAAGAAAGACCGTAACCAACGTCGCGTGATCCAGGCTCGCTCGAACTTGAACAATAAGCTCCAGACAATCGGATCTCGTGAAAATGCTACTTGGGCCGGACGCCGAGCAGCCCGTTTTGGTAGTAAAGTCGTAGGCGGACGGAACATTGAAGCGATGGCTTCAGCCAAACGAGCAGCCGTGGCTAAGGAAATAAATGATCAGATCGCAACTGGCGATGATGGTGAGATCCGCGCACTGAGCGTTGACACTAAAAACGCCGAGCAAAGAGTTAATAACGGCGTGCGCGAATACAAAACCCTTGGTGGCGCCTGGGTAAACGAAGCACAAGTTGCCCGGGCAAGGCAACGCTGGGGGAACGACTCGTTTGCCCAACAAGCTTCGCTTTCCTACGAGATGCGCAAAGCCGCAACCGAAGAGCAGCTTCGTGGTATTGCCGAGGGCTACCCTGAACTTGCAAAATCATGGGGTATGAATGATGACCAGGCAACCGGTGCTTGGATTGGCGCTGCTTTCGAGCATCAAAATCAACACCTTGAGTACAAGAATATGCGCATCGGAGCGAGCGCAACTGGTGCTGGTGGTAGAAGTATGCAGATGGCCAGCGATGGGTATAACAATTTTGTAAACGAAATCTACGAAAAACGAGGCAGCTACCAAATGTCGCAAATGGGTTCAAACACTATTGAGGAACTTAAAAAAGCTCATGCAGTTGCAGTTAGTGAAGGTAACTTGGATCAGCAAAATAAAATTGCTGCGATTGCCGAAACCTTTATGCATGAAGGCGGTGCTCCAACGCAAGCAGGCACTGCTGGCGGCGAGGATGATGGGCCGCCTATTATGACAGCTGGGGGACCAAGAAGACAGGCAAATACACAAGGCGCTGGCCATGTTGCAGAGCGTGTGCGTGAGTTGGCTGAGCTGACAGGCATACGCGGCGCTGGACCTACAGGACTTCACCAGTACGGTCACACTGTCAACCCAGATGGAACAAACCTTCCAAATGATCGAAGGCAAAAATAGCCCATATGACTCTACATGCATTAGCGCTATAACTTCGTAATACGCTATACTTATTAGAGATGGCAACGTATAAAGTAATCCAAGATATCGAAGCTGACGATAAGCTATTGGGGCCACTGACTCTTAGACAGTTTGTTTACGCAGGGGCTACATTATTTTTGGTATATATAAGTTACCTTTTGATTGCGCGTGGAGCAGCGTTTTTGCTGATTATAACGCTACCGCCAACCGTTATCGTTGGTTTTTTTGCATTCCCCTGGGGAAGAGAGCAGCCAACAGAAGTATGGGCATTGGCCCGTGTACGGTTTCTGGTCAAACCACGTAAACGCGTATGGGATCAGACTGGCGTGAAAGAACTCGTTACGATTACAGCTCCAAAGCGTGTTGAGCGTGTTTATACCGATGGGTTATCACAAACCGAAGTAAAAAGCCGGTTACAAGCGCTGGCCTCGACCATTGATAGTCGGGGGTGGGCTATTAAAAATGCTGCAGTGAGTCCGTATACACCGGCTGCAATGATCACAACTGGTGACAATAGTGAGCGACTTATTGATCCGGCTACTATGCTTGGGAGCGCATCAACCGATGACGCTACTGCGTATGATGACGTACTCGACCCAACAAATAGCCCAAAAGCACAGCAATTTGATGCCATGCTCGAACAAAATGCTCAAGCTCAAAAGCAGCGACTCATGGCACAGATGCAGCAAACCACTCCTACGACACCTCAGTCTGACAATGTGGGTCAAGCGCAAAAAACAACTGATGATGCAGTTGGAGCGGATTACTGGTTCCTTAACCAGCCTTCTCAACAGGCTGCTACGGGCAACGGCACTACCTTTGGATCACAGGTCGTACCGCCGGGCACCCAAACAAGCGGAAGCTCTAAAGCCACCGCTGACGAACAAGCAATCATTGAACAGCTCAAAGGCCAAGAACAAAAGCAATCAATGCAGTATTCTCACCTACCAACCATTTTGCCGCTATCTGAGCAAGAAAGGCAAGCGAAACAAGCGGTACAACAATCCAATTCAAAACCGCAACCTGAACCAGACGCTTCAACCCCTGTCAGCAACCCAGTGACACCTGAACCAGACGCTGCTATACTAGAACTTGCACAGAAAGATGATTGGAATATTTCGACAATTGCCCGCCAAGCTAAGAAGGCTCACGGCGAAGAACCTGATGAAGTCGTAATTTCCTTACATTAATGACTCGTGTGATCTATGGGCACAACGAGGGTGGGATACCAAAACTTACATGAATCCAACTGAACCAGTTCAACCGCAACAACCACAGGCGTCTGCAATGCCGCCAGTACAACCACAGCAGCCCCAGCCTTTTGCTGCAGGCGCTGCGCCTGCTCAATTGCCCATCACCCCCCAACCTCAAGTATCTGCCCCTGGTGCCCAGACCGGACAAGCTACTCCTGAAGTAAAAACACCACCAAAATCTAACCCAAACAGTACACAGAACGTATTACAAATTGCTGAAATTCGTGACGGCATTGTCATAATGAACGACGGTTCCTTCCGCTCAGTTTTAATGCTCAAAAGCATTAACTTCGACCTTATGAGCCAGCAAGAGCAAGAGGCCGTCGAGTACGCCTACCAAGGTTTTCTAAACTCTTTATATTTCCCAATGCAGATTTTTGTTCGTTCGCAAAAAGTTGACCTACAGCCCTATATTGAAAAGCTTGATAAAATTCGAGCCGAACACGACAACATGCTACTCGCCATGCTTATGGAAGATTATTTGATCTACATGGACCAACTGGCCCAACAAACCAATATTATGGATAAACGATTTTACCTGGTGATTCCATTCTTTGCACAGCCGGAAAGCGCAAAGAAAGCATTTGCTTCAGACAGTAAGAATTTTTTATCCGGTGTAGCAGGCTTGTTCAACAATCAAGAAACGCACGTGGTAGTCAATGAAGCTGACCTGGAAAACGCAAAAAACGAACTGCGCAACCGTGTGCAGGCAGTGCTAAGTGGCCTAGCCCAATGTGGCGTCCAGGGCTTACCGCTTGATACCCAGGAACTGATAGAGTTGTATTACGACACCTATAATCCTGATACTGCCACACGTCAACAGCTCAAGAACTTTGACGACCTTACTGCCGATGTTGTGCGCAAAGGCGAGGGCAGCGTAACACAAAATCACCTGCAAACGGAGCTTAAATAATGGCATTCGGTAGAAGAAAAAAGCAAAGGCTTGACCCAGTTGCAATTGCCCAAGCACAGCAAATGCAAGAACAACAAGAGGTAAACGCTGCCTTTCAAAAAGGTATTACCGCACTACGTGATTTTATCGCACCAAGCTCACTTGAATTCCAGTCGTCATATTTTCAGCTCGGCACACGTTTTGCTCGAACTTATTACGTCTACGGTTACCCGCGACAACTGTACACTGGCTGGTTGAGCGGCATGGTCAACATTGATGAAGTAATGGATATGTCAATCTATGTATATCCTGTCGAAAGCCAAGTAGTTTTGGATAATTTACGCAAAAAGGTAACGCAACTAGAGGCAGGTATTCAGTTAGACGCAGAGAAAGGTCGTATTCGCGACCCACAAAAACAGGCTGCTATTTTAGATGCTGAAGAAATTCGTGACAAACTGCAGGTAGGCGAAGAACGCTTTTTTCGGTTTGGCTTTTATTTTACTATTTATGGGTCATCTCTTGAGGAGCTGGAATTTATATCACACAAAGTTGAATCCATGCTCGGGCAGCAACTGGTTTTTAGTAAACCAGCCAGCGCGCAACAGGAACAGGGGCTTAATAGTACCGTACCGCAGTTCATTGACCAGTTACAAATCCGGCGTAATATGAGCACCGGTGCCATCAGCACTAGTTTTCCTTTTACCTCAGCAGATTTGAGCCAAGACAACGGCATTTTATACGGAATTAATATGCATAACTCCGGCTTGGTTATTTTTGATCGCTATACGCTTGAAAACAGTAATGCTGTTGTATTCGCAAAATCTGGTGCCGGTAAAAGTTTTGCCGTTAAGCTTGAGGCTCTGCGCAGCATGATGATGGGGATAGAGGTGTTTATAATCGACCCCGAAAACGAATACGAGCGTATGTGTGATGCTGTTGGTGGTGCATATGTCCGTTTAAGCTTAAATTCTGCTACCCGTATTAACCCCTTTGACTTGCCAAAAGTAGTTGATACCGAAGAAGCCGATAACGCTCTGCGCAGTAACCTTATAACCCTCCACGGGTTATTACGGTTGATGATGGGCGGCGCACAGGCACAGCTTATTGGTGGTAACTCTGCACTCACACCTGCACTTTCGCCGAGTGAAGAAGCCGATCTAGACGCGGCACTTATTGAAACGTACGCAAAGGCAGGTATCACTAACGATCCGCTTACCCATACCTCGCCACCGCCTACAATTAACGATCTCTACGATACCTTGCTGCATATGGGTGGTTTCGGCCCGCAACTTGCACAGAGACTACGGAAATATACTTCCGGCACATTCGCTGGTATATTTAGCCAGCCTTCAAATATCAATATTGATAATCCTATGGTGGTTTTCAACGTGCGCGATCTTGAAGATGAGCTGCGACCTGTGGCTATGTACATTGTGCTTAATTACATTTGGAACAAAACCAAGAGTGACCAAAAGCGTCGTATGCTAGTGGTGGATGAGGCCTGGCAATTAATGAAGTACGAGGATTCAGCGAGCTTCTTATTTTCACTCGCCAAACGAGCTCGCAAATATAATCTCGGCATTACCACCATTACTCAAGACGTTGAAGACTTTATGGGTAGTCGTATGGGCCGGGCAATTGTTGCCAATGCCAGCATGCAACTGCTGTTGAAACAATCACCGACGGCTGTCGATGTATTAACTGACGTATTTAAACTTACCAGTGAAGAGCGAAAGCGCTTGAGTCAGTTTCCTGTTGGGCAAGGTTTATTTTTCGCAGGCCAAAGCCACGTGCATATACAGATTATTGCCAGTCCGACAGAAACAGGCCTGATAACCACCAACCCTGATCAGGTAAGACAAATGAGCCAAATGGGAGATATGGATCAATTACAGGGAACTATTGATTTGAGCAATCAACTGCACCCAGGCATGTAGTTGGTATACTTAAATATATTGATGGGTAGAAAAAATTAGTATGGCCGAACCACTACATAATTCTGTGTACGATCAAGATGACGATCAGCCGGTAACAAGGCCTAATCTGCATGCGGTTGACGGGGAAGCAGACAGCGGTGGCGCACCAAAAGGCCGAGACACAAATGATGGGAAAGGCCCCGTAAGTAAACCTGACCTACAAGCAGATGAAGCAGCTGGTGGTACAGCTAATACAGATGGCGCCAGTTCAGATGAGGCTGGAAAGTTAGATGATCGTGTAGGCAAAGGATTTACCGGTGGTGGCGTCGGCAGCATGATGAATCAGACTCCGATGTCTATGATCGCCGGCAAACTTTTAGGAAACAAGAAGAAAAAGGCTGCCACGGGTGGGATTTTAGCAATAGCCGTGGCCGGTATTTTTGGCTGGTCTTCTACTGTGCTTCCAACCAAACTTATAGGCATAACTACAGGTCTGCAAAGCGAAGGCTTTGCTGCAGCAGACCAAGCCACGGAAGACATGGAAGATAACTTCATGAAACACTACCTCATAAAGCATGTTATGCCCGGCATGATAAAAAACAACTGTACTTCCACGCGAGTTACAAAATCTTGTGCCGACGTAAGTGACAGCTCAACTCCGGCAGGAGCGCTATACCAGGCGTGGCGTGACGGCAATATAGAACGGAAACTTTTTGAACAACACGGTATAGAAATCAGACGTGAAGGTACAAAATTTTACTTGCACACTCCCCAAATAAAAGAACGAGTGGCACTGGGAGACTTAAGTGGCGGGACGCGTGAATTTGAAGGTAAGGCATTTGCTGCATTAAGCCGAAGTGATGTTAGTCGTGAGTTTAGAATTGCGAGACAAAACACGACATTTCGGCAAAGAATAATGTTTCGCTACTCTCTTGAGCCCATGCTAAAAAGGAAATATGGAGTGCGCCGGTGTATTATGACGTGTAAAGTCGCTGATAAAGCCAATAACATCAATGATAAAGTCGATTTAAAAAAACAATCATTTAAAAATTACTTGACTGAGCGGGTGCTATTGCCGCGAACCGATATGCTGGGGCTGGCCGTAGCATGTGCCACAAATGGATTTGACTGCACAGATTATGGAGAAGCCGACGAAAATGGCGAACGAACAAATAAATTTGAGCAGGACGTTCGAGCGAGGCTTGCCGAACACCAAGCTCGTTTTGGTCAGTCGTCTTTAGAAGACCTAGACAAGCAATCAGAAGAGATCAGAACAAAGGGTTTCATACAGTTTAGTGTTGAAAAAATTTTAGGGGAAACTTTAGGAAAAGTTGCCCTTAAAGGTGTGCCGGTTTTGGGCTGGATTGATCTGGGAGCCAAATTTATTAGTGGTGCACAAAATATGGGTCCTGCGTTTACCAACATGGCTTACACCGTAAATACAACGAGTATGGTAGCGGTGTTTTCCATGTATCGCACTGCCGCAGACGAGGTGAAAACACAAAAAGCTGACCCAACGGAACTTGGCTCAATAACAAGCTCACTGGAAGCACGCAAAGGAGCTGACCAAAACGGCGCAAGCGCAGAAGAGCACCCAGCGTATGCGCAGCTTCTCGGATCAAAGTCTATAAAAACAGCCTCACTGGAGCCCGCAGCGTCTGCGGAAAGTAATGTTTACCCGTGTGATGACGGACCATTTCCTGCCGGACAATTAGCTTGCCCGGAAGAAACTGTTCGCAATGCGAATGGAGGAGTCAGTAACGTCACCAAATCCATAAGCGATACGGCAAACTTGCCGTTATTCGCAAGTGCCGGGTGGCTAGCAGACTTTTGGAACAACACCGCCGGACACATATTAAACGCCGTGAGTGGTGTCTTTGGTGATGCCGCATCGCTCCTTATACCCGGCTGGGTGAAAGATAGGGCCGCAGATATTGCAAAGTCAGTGGTCGAGACAATTACTAATTATGCAATACCGCCTATTGTAAAACTTACTTCCAGTGGTGGGAGACTTTTTATCATGATGGCCAACGGAGCATTTACTTTGGGAAATGACTTTACGCATCAGGTTTTGGGTGCTGGAGCTGTAAGTCCGGCAGTCGCAGAACAAATCCGCGAAAATAAAATGCAGCAAGAGAAGGAAGATTTTAGCAGGCGTCCGTTATATGCCCGTATATTCGACAAAGACAGCCAGTACTCCGTCGTTACGCAAGTAGCTATGGCTCTGCCCAGCAATTTTTCTGATGCCAGTACGCAATCCCAGAACTTGGTGCGCGATCCGTTACGGTCTATCGCTTCCATTTTCTCTTCACTTTTGAGGGGGCCGTCTATAAGCGCTGCGGCTAGCAAAAACCCCTCTGGCACCACAGACTATGCCTGGAACCGAAATCACCCGGTCTTTCACCAGGACCCAGACAAAACCTGGCACGACTATGATTGCAACAACCCTGACAACAAAAAGAATTGGGGTAATAGCGCCGTAGCAAACGATAACACCGTTGTACCAGTAAATTACGACTCAAACCCTTGTATGCTTGAAGAAACCTCTGCGGGAGCGTCAGGTGGAAGATTTGATACCGGCTTAATCAAAGATTTTGTAGACCAAGGAGCAGGAACCGGAGGAGACGGAGGTGGGTCAGGTACGGTGTCTGGTGATGCTGCCGAGTTAGCACAAAAAATTATTGACTTAGCACACCAAAATAAAATCGTTATCGGCGATTACTCAGAAAGTCCTACATCAGATAGAGCTGATCGCTCACTTGCAAGCCAGCAGCTGGAAGACATAGCTGCCGGCAAACAGGCAAGCGGAACTACACGCTGCAGCTTTAGTGTACCTTCAAAAATCTCACCAAACGTAAAATTACTGCAATTTTTAGTCGACCTTGGAGGACAATACAAATACACTATAAACTCTTTGTTTGGGCAATGTCACTCAGCAGGGAGCAACCACTATAATGGAACCGCTGTGGATTTTGCGTGTCCTATGGATATAGGTAAGGCTAGTGCCGTAGGTGAACCTTATGGAGTATCGCGCTATACGGGTGAAGACTGCGACAACGCAGGACACTATCATTACTCAGTAGGAGGGCGCTAGGTGAAAATCCACTACTTTAAAAGGTCAATTTTTCGCTTTTTCTACTCCTTATCTATACTGTCTGTGTTATTCGTCTATTGCAGCACTAACGTCGTATGGGCGGCCACTGAGGAGGGAAACCCCTTAACCGGTGATGCTTTAAAACAAATACTTATTGATAATACTTGGTCAAACTACACCCCGGCGTGTAACGGGGGCCGATCTCCTGGCTTAACTGCTGGCAGTGGAGAGCCAGAAGGCGCTTCATTCCCCAAGCTTGATCCCGATGCAATGATAAACGGCATCAATAAATACATTGAGCAGGCAAACCCCAACAGCAAAATGAAGGGTTTGGGCAGTACTATCGTAGCGGGGGCTAAAAACTCTAACGTGAACCCTTTTCTAATAATCGCCATTGCCCAGAAAGAGTCTTCTTTATCTGATCCTTCTGACTACAATGTTAGAAACGGGAGCAATTCCTTTGGCCGTACCGCCACATCAAGCCAGCCTCATTTTGAAGGAGCACGAACGTGGTATAAATGGAATTCTGTAAAAGCTAGCGTTGACCATACCGATCCCTCAAATAAAGGCATTTCTGGTGGTGGAGATTTCGCGGCATATTTGAGAAACCAATACCCAAGCCAAATAAACAAAGATGATTTAGTATCTCTTATGATGGAGTATGCGCCTCCTTCTGAAAACGATACTCAACAATACATTGCCGATATAAAAGCTTGGGTGAAGAAGATGATTGACCTTTCAAAGCCTGGTAGTACCGACACGCCCAATATAGCTTCACCTTCTGCTGCTGATGATCAGACACAAGAAACAGATAAAGATACAGCTGCTTCCGACAATGGCGACACAATAGGTACTTTACCTCCTAAAAGTCAGCGAGTTTTCGATGCGGCAAAACCAGCAATAAATAAGTTGCAATCTGTCTATGAATACGGTGCTCAAAAAACTGGCATAAAATGGCAATATTTAGCTGCCCTGCATTATAGAGAAGCAAATAATAGGCCCGGTACTTCTATTTTTGCAGGCGAACCATTAGGTGGGCCAAATCCTGATGGTGCAACAGGTACCGGATCAACCCCGAACGATAACGCCGTAGCAGCAGCAAATCACTTTATTGAAATGGCAAAGTCTGTATATGGAGTAGACCCCAGAAAAGATCAAAGCTTTGAGGATTTACAGAAAGCATTTCTAGCCTATAATCGTGGATTTATCTACAAATGGGGAAATGTGGCCCCCGATAAAAGTCCTTACGTGATGTCAGGTTATGATGATGCTCATGCACTTCCTATGTCTTGGCCAGTGCTGCCACCAGCATCACAATATACTGAACTCCCTGGTTCTGATGCGCGACTTGGGGCAATGGCGATAGTAGCAGGTTTGGGTGCTGGCGCGTCAGGAGGTGGTAGTTGCGACAGCACAGGAGCAGCAAATTCTGCTGCTGGTTGTGATCAAATTGGCCAACTTGATAATAAATTTACTTTCCCCCTATGTACAACTCAAAAAAGCATAAAAGCCGGAGTTTCTTACAACGGTACGATTTGGGTGTGGTGCTACACCAAAACAACCAGTTGTCACCATGACTATGCAGCAGCAGACATCCACGAAAAGGAAGGCACTACTGTTATAGCAGCCACTGGAGGGACTGTCTACAGCGCCAAAGACCCTGGATCATGTAGCGGAGGCTTTGAGGTGCCTCGTGTGCAAATAAAGGCCGATAATGGAAAATTTTATTACTACACACATATGAAGCCTGGTAGCCTAAAAGTTAAAGATGGCCAAAAAGTAAATCCTGGTGATCAAATTGGTGTGATTGGCCCGCCAAATTGTGCTCAAAATACCGGGCCTCACTTGCATATTCACCGTGCTTCTGGACCCATAATGTGCGCTGGAACACCGGGCTGCAGCCAGCACGCTGACTATGATAGAAATGATATACAGCCTGACCTTCACGAAGCTTATCAAAAATTACCCGAAGAATAATATAATTAGAATATGCAAAGCGACGACTATACTAAAAATTTCAAAAGGATCGTTTTTGTTTTAACGATTCTCGCCGTATGTTCTATTTTGTTTGCAATTTTTAACAAGGCTATGCTTACTGTATCTTTGTCAGTTAGTGGAAAAATTACTATCACAAACGACAGTGGGACAGTTGCTAGCAAAGATAATACTCAAAAGAGTAGATTCTTCTTAAGACCAGGCACTTATAAAGTAGAAGTCCGTGGCAAAGACGGCGGTAAATCGGTATCAATCGTTAAGCTTCACGCCCTGCAGTCTAAGAAGTTAAATATCGTTACGCATCCCAGCTTGTTAAGTTATAGAATTGTGAATAAGCCCTTATCAAATGTGCATAAAATTACCGAATCTCTTTACATAGGTATAGACGCTGATGAAAATATCGTAAAAACCTTTGACAACACTCAAACTCACAACCTTATATATCCTGCGAGTGACTACCCTCCAACAAACTTCAATTCACTACAATCTCTGCAAGGTGAATACATGCTTGCTGTCGGAAGTCAAAGAGCGCCCATGATTATAAACACGCGGACTGCTACCGGGATTGTTGTTACCCCTTCTGGACTGAAAGATGGTGATACCATAGCAACCAGTCGGACCGCCGACGGAAAAGATTTTTGGGTGGTAGCAAATGAAAAGGCATACCTGTACACTTATCCTTACCAAAAACCCTCAAGAACGGTTTCGGTCAAAAACGATATAACTTACCCTGATATCGTGTCTACGAATAATAAGATTTTGTTCTTTTTCTCAGCGGAAGCCGTAAGTGACAACCCTGAAAAGCAAACCAAACCTCTTCTTCCATACATACTTGATACCTCATCTGGCAGCAAGACAGACCTTCCTTACACTATCACGGAAGCAAGCTGGTCTCCTGATGGCACATTAATAGGGCTTATCGGGAGTGAGAGTAAATACTTGAGCCTGTACGACGTAAAAAAGAATAAAGTTATTGAAAACGTCGACCAACCAGATTCTCCCAATATTTATTGGAAAGATGAAGATGAATTATTCTACGTTACCGAAAATAATTTGTGGAAATATATGACTAACGAACACACCTCTAGTTTAGTGGCAGAAGTAAGTGGCACCGCTACATCTCTAACATTTGATAAAGACACTGTCTTTATCTCGACTTACCCTGATTCAAATGAAGCTACCATATGGATAGTGTCCCTAGAAAATAATGCAAATAAAACTCTAACGAGACTTAACCAAGTTCTTCCTTACTTAACAACTGAATATAATATTGACTACAGCTTTATAGGACAACCACAACTACAAGTAACCCTCACTGCACCCAATAACGGAACAACCCCTGGCAGGGTAGCCCTGTATCAACTTCGTTTAGAAGAAGCTAAACAAGAGGCTTTGCAAAAAATTAATGAACTCGGTTTAAGTGATATACCAGTTGTCTTTACTGCTCAATAAAATCTAGCTGGTTGGTATAAGGTGACTCGTGGTAAAGTGCTCTATTACTATATCGGCATCGGTAGTCGTTATGACGCTTTGGTAAGGCTTCAGGAAATGTACTAGGGCCTGCCGTCGTTTGCCGTCGAGTTCACTGAAAACGTCATCAAACAACAGAAGGGGCTTTTTGCTACGAGCAGCTTCTATAAATTGTGCTTCCAGCATTTTCAGCGTCAAAACTATTGTCCGCATCTCGCCACGCGAAGCTACTTCGCCTACCACTTGGCTATTAATATGCAGTTTGAGATCTTCTCGATGCGGCCCACGGCTTGTAAATCCTGTGGCACAGTCACGCTCCATATTATGCTCCAAAGCCTTTAAAAGACCCGTCTCGTAGGCATCTTGATAAATAGGCGTTTGGTATTCAAGCACAATCTTTGTTTTGACACCGGAAATTTTACTGTACAACGCAGATACATGTTCGTTAAACTTAGTGATTATATTTTGGCGATTGGCTACAATTTTGCCGCCTAGTTCGCTCAAGCGTACATTCCACACAAATAACTGGTTTTTATCTGGATGATGTTGCTGCTTTAACAAGGCATTACGCTGCATAAGAACACGTTTGTATTGTGTCAAAATTGTACTATGCCCCGGTTCTAGTTGTGTTATCAGCTCATCCAAGTACGTACGCCGGAGTTCGGGGCCACCATGGAAAAGCAAAAGGTGATTAGGTTCGAACAACACTACTGGTATTGTTCTTTCATAAGGTAAGCGTTTGTAAGTTTTACCGTCTATTTCAAATGTTTTGGTGACTTTTTCGTTGTCTGTTATGAGTTTTATTATTCTATTATTTTGTTCAGTGCCAATATCTATGCGTGCCCATGAGGTATTTGTGGCTAGGAGCTCCCGGTCTCCCGCCTTAAAAGATTTGCCGTTAAGCGCAACAAGTAGTGCTTCAATTATGGTCGTTTTACCACTTGCATTGGGGCCAACAACGATGTTTACGCCTGGGTCAAATTCAAACGACCCATCAGAGTATGCCCGAAAGTTCTGTAAACGCGCATAGGTAATCATGCACCTTATTTTAACTCTTGAGCGGCATGATTAGGTGAATATAATCTTTTTCGTTTGGGTTGGATAATACGACCGGCTCTAACTTACCATTAAAAGTGAAGTTTATTTCTTCACTATGAAACGCACTTAACGCATCAAGGAGGTATCTTGAGTTTATAGTAATTTCACCCGAACCTTGTATATTTCCTTCTGCGCTGGCAGTATTTTCTCCTACCTGCGATGCTATTGAGCGAATATTAAGCGTTCCCTTATTCTCGTCAGTAGTAACTTTGATGCTACCTGCACTTTCACGAGCGAATAAACTTGAAACTTTAGTGATATTTACTAAGTCTGCGCGTTTCACCTTGGCCACATTAGCAAACTTTTTCGGCACTAATTTTGGATAATCCGGATATTTACCTTCGATAAGTCGAGCTACCAGCTCAACCTCGCCCGCCTTAAACAACACCTGTTGTTCGTTATAGGTAACAGAAACTGGGTCATCAAAATCATGTACAATTCGTAACACGTCTTGCATAGCAGATACAGGGACGAGAAGGTCAACAGGCTCTTTTATTTTACCCATGGTCTTGCTGGCCAGGCGGTAACTATCGGTAGCTGCCATATGAAGCGTCCCATCAAGGCTATGCATATATACGGCTGTTAAGACTGGTCTTGCTTCGTCACTTGAAGCAGCAAAGACGACTTGCTGTAAAGCACGCTTAAGTTCAGCTCCAGGTACAGTTACACGCTTACCGTTCTCAATCGCGGGCATAACAGGGAAATCTTCTGCAGGCACTCCATTAATAACTGACTGGTATTGGTCTGTGTTAATAAGAAGTTTATTGTCATCTAGTTCGAGACTTATAACACTGGGTGGCAAGCTGCTAATAAAATCTTGCATTAAACGGGCAGGTATCGTTATAGAGCCTTCCTCTGATACTTTTGCGCCACAGTATTCAGTAATCGCAATGTCTAGATTTGTAGCAGCAATACTCAACCGGTTATTAGTGGTTTTTAGCAATACGTTAGCAAGTATCGGCAAGGTGCCCCGTGTGTTTGCAACACGTGCAACAGTCGAAAGAGCTTTGCTGAGGTTTTCCTGGGTAACTTGAAGTTTCATATACCTACTCCTATTGTTATTTTATATAGATAGTTTTCATTATTATTAGGGGTGTGCAAACTGTGTAAATATCCAATCTAACAGATGAAAAAAACGTACGGACAATGGTAAAAACCTGAGCATAAAAATTGTGCAAACCTAGGAAAAACACCAACTTTTCCAAAGCTCGTTTTAGCTGAACCCTCGTTGTGTGTAGAAAACTCAAAATCCTTCCACTAACTACACATGCCCTAGCCACAACCAATCCACAGGATTTACGCATGTAAACGCTCCTTGATTTCTGCTACGGCGCTGCGTAGTGTATCGTCTTCACGAATTCCTTTTTCAATTTTTTCAACAGAATGGATAGCGGTTGTATGATCTTTTCGCCCAAGTTCTCGAGCAATTTTAGGAAAACTCAAATGAAGTTCGCTACGCAGTATATACATTGCTACCTGGCGCGGTACCACAATATCCTTATCTCGTTTAGGGCTCATTATATCCTCCATATCAATATGGAAGTATTTGGCGGTACGCTCGATTATTTGCTTGGCACTTATATGTTTCGGGCGGGACGCGTTTACCCCCAAAATATTCATAGTTGTAGTGAGATTGGGGGTGAGATCACGCATTTCACAAAAAGCTAACAATTGATTCAACGCACCCTCAAGTTCACGAATATTAGTCTGTACGTTGTTTGCCAAATATTCCGCTACTTCATGGTCTATCTCCACGCCATGATTATGAGCTTTGGCCTGCACAATGGCGCAGCGTGTTTCAAAGTCAGGGTTTTGCATATCGATACTCATACCCCACACAAAACGTGAACGGAGCCTCTCTTCAAGGGTCGGTATTTCTTTAGGTGGTTTGTCGCTACTGATAATAATCTGCTTGTTTGCTTGATGGAGGGCGTTGAATGTATGAAAAAACTCTTCTTGAATCTTTTCTTTGCCGGCCAAAAATTGAACATCATCAACAATGAGTACGTCCGCACCACGATAATAGTCAGCAAAATCAGTGTTCTTCTTGAATCGAAGCGCATCGACAAACTCTTGCACAAACTGTTCCGTAGATACATACACTACACGGGCTTCGGGTTTTTGAACCAATACAGTATTACCTACCGCTTGGATAAGATGGGTTTTACCGATACCGACCCCTCCATATAAAAATAAAGGGTTATACCGGCTGCCGGGGTTTTGTGCTATGGCTTGGCAAGCTGCGTGAGCTAGTTCGTTGCCAGAGCCGACTATGAAATTTTCAAACGTGTAGCGTTCGTTGAGGCCTTGCCGGTACGAATGCGCCAATTTACTAGTAGTTGCAGACTTCAAATCAGTTGGGCGGTTGCTAGCAGTAGGGATAGGCTGGGTTTTTAAGAGTGATTGAGCTTCTTCATTTGAGGGTTTTTGTTTGCCAGCCAATGCGTGGATTTTATATTCCACAACCGGTGTTTTGACACCATTTTTTTCTAATGTTTCGCAAATAAGCTGGTTGTATTTGCGTTCGAGCTGTTGTTTGATAAACACGTTTGGAACCCCAACTACCAAAGCGTTGTCGTCTTGCTTCAAAAGCGTCGTGTTTTTGAACCAGGTGATGAAATTTCCCCTCGAAACCGAAAGCTCTATCTCTCCCAGAACTGCTTGCCACAAGCCGTTTTGCATCAAACCCCTCTACTATTAACCTATCAGTAACTATAACGTAACTATAGGACACTTTTCCACAATTTATACATAAAACACAACAAACCAGAGCCACATATACCGTAAAGAAGTAATTTTATACACATAGTAAAACCCCATCTGTTAATCTGTGGAAAATGTTTGGATATAAGTGGAAAACTTGGTAGAATTAGTGGGCAATTATTGTCAATTTTACCCCGACAATACAAAACAAACTAATAATTAACGAGACTTTGAGCATAGACCCTGTAACGGGTTCTGTGTCTCAGAACCAGAGTAAGGTAGAATATAGGTATGCCAAAACGTACATATCAACCAAAGAAGCGCAAACGCGCCCGAGAACACGGTTTTTTCGCACGTATGAAAACTCGTGCAGGCCGATCAGTACTCGCACGACGACGACTTAAAGGTCGCAAACAGCTTTCACACTAAATATAGATCAATGGAGTTGCGAGGGATTTATGCTTGCCCGGGCATACCGTTTTCACGGACATAGTAGTTTGCGCTATGTATATGCGCGCGGACAAGCAGTGCGCGGAGCTTATGGCGTGCTCAAGTACGCCCCGAACCCTCGTCGCAAACAATGGCGTGCCGCTATTGTGGTAAGTCGCAAAGTCCATAAATCAGCAGTGATTCGCAATCGCATAAGACGGCGCCTATACGAAGTGCTGCGCACTTCCATACCAGCAACCGCGTCACCAACTGATCTGGTGTTTGTGGTGCACAGCTCTGCAGTAGCGGATGTACCTTCTGTGCAACTCCGACAAACAATACAAGTACAGCTTGTGAAAGCAGGCATCGAGTTAGTACCACATGCTATAGTAAATAAGAAGGAGTAGTTGATGTTCACAACGCTGATTGTCCAGCCAATTTTTAATTTACTAGTGCTTATTTATGCACTGATCCCAGGCCACAACTTCGGTGTTGCCATAATTCTGTTCACTATCCTTGTGCGCTTGTTGATGTGGCCGTTGGTTAAAAAGCAACTGCACCAAACTAAGGCTATGCGCAAGCTACAGCCAGAAATGAAGAAGATCAAAAAAGCCGCAAAAGGAAACCGACAACAAGAGTCGATGATGATGATGGAGTTGTACCGAGAGCGTGGCATAAATCCATTCGCCTCGCTCGGCCCATTACTTTTGCAACTGCCAATATTTATAGGTTTATACAGTGGTCTGCGACGAGTGGTAGACGACCCAAGTCAGCTTGTCAGTTTTTCTTATCCAGTCCTTCAAGATCTGGGTTGGGTGCAACAACTCGCAGATAATATTCACAAATTTGACGAGACCTTATTCGGGGTTTTTGACTTGACCAAAAGCGCCCTCGGCAGCGGGGGTGTTTATTGGCCGGCTATGATTATCGTGGTGGCCAGCGTCGTTGTACAGTATTATCAGGCTAAGCAGCTGATGCCACAAGACAAAGACGCTCGTAGTTTGCGAGAGATTTTAAAATCAGCGAGCAGTGGCCAGCAAGCAGACCAATCTGAAGTCAATGCTGCAGTGGGGCGGAGCACAAAGTTCTTGCTGCCAGCTATGGTATTTTTCTTTACGGTTACGATAGCGTCCGCATTAAGCTTATATTGGCTTGTTTCAGGTATCGTGGCTTATATCCAGCAATCTATTGTCTTAAATAAAGACGAAGAAGAAATGGAAGCCCTTGCCGATACGCCTGATAAAAAGGAAAATACAAAAAATATTCCCGAAGCTGAGATCGTTACAAAACCCAAGAAAAAACCAAAATCTAAAAACACAAACAAACGTAAAAAGAGGAAAAGATGATGGAAGAATCAATTCAATTTGCCAAAAAATACCTTGAAGATATTTTATCCTTCTTTGGGTTGAATACCGACGTTTATGCCACTACAAGCGACGAAGAAGTCATTGAGCTCAATATCCCATCAACTCATTTAAACGGATTCCTAATTGGCCAGCACGGTGATACGATGCGAGCCTTACAGTTTTTGGTTAGCAACGCCCTAAAGAACCAGGGCTATTCTGTGGCTCGTGTAAGCGTTGACGTCGCAGACTATAAAAAACAACGTGCCGAGCGAGTAGCCGAAAAAGCTGAGACCTGGATAAAAACCGTCAAGGAATCTGGTAAGCCATTTGATTTAAAGCCCATGAGTGCCGCCGATAGACGGACTGTCCACAAGCTGGCAGTAGAGCACGGTATAGTTAGTGAGTCAGTCGGTCAGGGCCGAGAGCGCCATATCGTGCTCAAGCCGGCTTCTGAAGAGTAAAATTAATTTTCATGTAACGCTTCTTTGTAAACAACTAAGGTCTCTTCGGCCATTTTCCGCCATGAATATTTCTTAATCTGTTTTTTCCCAGCAGCTACCAATTCTTTTTGTCGTTTTTCGCTTGCTAGAACTTTAATGATCTTTTTTGCGATACCTTCTACGCTGTAAGGGTCTACATACTCCGCTGCGTCACCGTACACTTCCGGCAGACACGTTGCATTACTGCTAATCAAGGGCGTCCCATAAAACATTGCCTCCAAACCCGGTAAGCCAAATCCCTCACTTAGTGAAGGGTACACATATGCTTTGGCGTGTTCCATGGCCCATCGCAGTTGTCCGTCGGGAATAAAATCAGTAAATACTACTGCATCCTCAACGCCCAGCTCTTTAGTAAGACTTCTATAGGATTTATAAGAGGCGTCCTTTTTCCCAGCAATAATAAGCAGGAGGTCGGGTCGTTTTTCTCTGACAATCGCAAATGCTCGGATAAGTCTTCGCAGATTTTTATGGGGCAGTGGTCGTCCGTTAAACATAATAAAATCCTTGCCCTCTAATTCAGGAATCGGTTCTGGTTTGTCGTCAAATACTTCAACAGCTTCATGAGTAGCAGTGACTTTACGACTGTTTATGTGGGCGAATTTCGCAAGATCGTCTTTTACATATTCTGTTGGTGTTATAAGGCGAGTTGATTTTCTAGCGACAATTTTAATGACCCACTTATATACTTCTTGCTTAATTGCAAAGGCAAAACGGTTTTTACTCGGGTTAACAAAGCGTACAGTTGTTAGGTCGTGCACAGTAGTAATTGTTTTGCCCAAATATAAGATTGGCTGTTGAGTCATGCCAAAGTGTACCAAACTAGGCCGTAACCTGTATAACTGCCACAAAAGCCCAATTTGCTCTGCAAAAGTAAATTCTTTGTACCGACTGGCTACTTTGGTGAAGCGTTTACTCCGAGGATTCCAGCTGTCCATATCTTTTGGCTTCAGTAGCACAATGTAACGGTGAGACATATCCGTGTCTACGTCTTGCAAATGGTGCAATAGCCGCTCTATGTAACGGCCTGTGCTTGTTCGTAATTCACGGGCGTCAATAACAATTCTTTTCATGATTTTCTCCTGAATTTTCGCCATATTTTGCGCAATTTCCGCAAGTTTTTAGCATTTGGCGGCAAATCCCAGGTGAGTATAGTATAGATGTACTCGTCTGTCACTTGTTTGTGTTTTTGTATACGCCGTCTCTCTATAAATTTTTTCGGAGTTTTATAGCAGCACATTACTGTACCTTTAAGGGCATACCAGCCATGTCCACGTAGTATGGCACGGCCAATAAAAAGCGTTTGTGCTAGCACGAGTCGCGGCAAAATAATATGCCACAGACTCAATGGTACGTTCTTTTTAAAAATCCAAGGGTAGTTTTTAATAGTGTGATACGTGGTAAAGCCCTTTATTTTACTGCTTGTTGCACTAATCTGATGATATACGACAGCATGCGGCATGAAATTAACCTGCCAACCAGCTAACTGTGCGCGAAAGCTTATGTCAACATCCTCATAGTAGGCAAAAAAATCTTCATCAAATAACCCAATTTTTCGAAGCATCTCGCATCGATAGAGGCTAGCTCCTCCTGAAGCACCAAAAATAATAGTCTGGTCGTCGTAGGTATCAAGATCTGTTTCGCCACGCCCACGTGGGTAGGACAACCCCCACGAACTATAAATATCCCCAGTACTGTCGAGATAGCTACCATCACTTGAAACAATTTTACTGGTCACAATGCCAGCCTTCGGGTTATTTTCCAAGCCTTTAATGAGTTCTTCGAGCCAATTTTTTTCAGCTACAGCATCATTATTGAGAAGCGCAACGAACGTAAAATCTTCTTCAAGTGCATAGCGGATGCCGGCGTTTACTCCTCCCGCAAAACCGAGGTTCTTTTTTTGAGGCAATACAGTAACCTGAGGGTAGCTGTGCTCTAAAAGCTCAGCCGATCCATCAGTAGAACCGTTTTCTACAACGACAATTTTAGCATGTACAGTTTGCTTCAAAAGTGAGTCCAAACAAGCAGGTAAATCTACTTTACCGTTCCAGTTTGGGATAACAACAGCTACGCGAGGTGTCGACTCATTGGTCATATTCAACTATAATAACCCAAGAACTAATGAAACAGTATATCTCTAAACAAAACCGAGCTTTGCTCAGCGAGCTTGTCCGTACAGACTTTAAACTTCGCTATCAAGGATCAGTTTTGGGGTATGCGTGGTCGCTGCTCCGCCCACTTTTTATGTTTAGTATTTTGTATGTAGTGTTCGTGATTGTCTTAAAGACAGGCGGAGATATACCTCATTTTCCTATTTATCTCTTGCTTGGTATTGTGCTTTGGAACTTTTTCAGTGAAATGACTAACCAAAGCTTAGGTTCCATTGTGGGGCGGGGTGATTTGATACGCAAAATTCGCATACCACGCTGGATGATTGTCTTTTCCAGTAGTATTTCTGCTGTCATTAGCTTAGGGCTTAATCTTGTAATAGTTGCTATTTTTCTCGTATTTAATAAAGTCGACGTCACAGGCATTGTATTCCTATTACCCCTTTTACTTATCGAGATATACGTTTTGGCGTTGGGTATTTCTTTATTTCTTTCCGCTGCGTATGTCAAATATCGGGATATTAGTTATATCTGGGAAGTTATTATGCAAGCCGGTTTTTACCTAACACCGATTCTGTATAGTATGACATTTATTACTAATGTTACGGTACAGAAAATCCTTCTTCTCAACCCTATGGCACAGGCAATTCAGGATGCCCGACTTGTAACAGTGACTCAAGATAAAAACGTTGTCACCGTATTCCGTGTGTTTGACGGAGAGTGGCTGTATATAGCAATACCGTTTATTCTGGTGCTAGTCATGCTGATACTCGGTGTAATGTACTTCAAAAAAGAAGCTAAGTATTTTGCGGAGAATATCTAAGTGGCTAGCGATGTAGCAATCAGTGTAAATGGCGTATCAAAAACTTTTAAGTTGCCTCATGAAAAATACACATCCATTAAGAGCGCATTTATCCATTTTTATAACCGTAGGCGTGGTTATGAACAGCAGCAGGTTTTGCAGAATGTTTCACTTGAAATAAAAAAAGGTGAATTCTTTGGTATCGTAGGTCGTAACGGTAGCGGGAAAAGCACCCTCTTAAAATTATTAGCCGGTATTTATACTCCTAATAAAGGCCACATCCAGATCAATGGTAAGCTCACACCGTTTATTGAATTAGGCGTGGGGTTCAACCCAGAGTTATCGGGCCGTGAAAATGTATTTTTAAACGGCGCATTGCTCGGTTTTAATCGTAAAGAGATGGAAGCAATGTACGACGATATCGTCGAGTTTGCCGAGCTTGAGCGCTTTATGGACCAAAAGCTTAAAAATTACTCATCCGGTATGCAGGTTCGACTAGCGTTTTCCATAGCTATCAGGGCACAAAGTGACATACTTTTGATTGACGAAGTGCTTGCCGTGGGAGACGTTAATTTTCAAAAAAAATGTTTTGACTATTTTTATAAACTGAAAAAAAACAAACAAACAGTCATCTTAGTAACCCATGACATGAGCGCAGTAAGGGACTTTTGTGATCGGGCTGCGCTAATACATGACGGCAAAATTAAGGCTATCGGTGAAGCCTCTAAGATTGCGCAAGAGTATTCGCTTTTGAACCTACGTCATGACTCCCAAGTTACACCAGTTTCTTCCCGGGCTTGGGGGACGGGAGAGCTAGAGATCGTAGAGTGTAAACCATTATATAAAGATTCGAAACAGAAGATGTATAAACCTAATGAAAACATTCATATAGATCTAACGGTCAATGTTAGAGAGCATATAGAAAATGCCATCATAGGCATTACGGTGAAAGATTTAGCTGGCCGGGAAATTTTTGTTACTAATACTAAAGCAATCTCCAAAACAACTGGCTCTTTTCAGCCAGGATCTGTTTTGCGCATTGGCTTTGAATTTCAGAATGCTTTCAATGATGGTACATACACAGTAACGCCAGCAATAGCAAACGAGTCAATAACTGAGTTTTATAGTGTTATAGAAGAAGCTTGTACTTTTGAAGTGTCGGGGTGGACATTTCCTACTGGTATTGTGCAGGTTCTTCCAAAAATACAAATCCAAGAGCTGAAAACTCAAAGGAGGGGCAAATGACCCAGGCGCGCAAAAAAGAAAACCGCGGCAAGTATATGGTAAGACTCTGGAAAACAGAGGGTACAATAGCGGTTCTAATACGAATATTACAAAAAATACAAAAGCTCCAAAGGCGATCCACCCATAGAAAAAAACACCTGACTTTTTTAGCAGATATTGATGACATTATTAATGTAAACTGGTCAACTGACAAAAGGCCTCGTACAGAATCAAAAGAAAAACCTAAAAAGCCTTGTACTGTTGCCTGGGTCATGTCACCTCCAGGTGAAAGTGGTGGTGGTCACCAAAATATCTTTCGTTTTATAAAATTCTTAGATGATCAAGGTTACAAAAATCATATATATCTATACAGTACGACTGACTTTCCTTCAGAAAAAGAAGTACAGAGCAGAATAAAAGGATTTTATGATCTAAAGCTAGAAAACGTTTCATGGCTTGATACAGGCACTGATATCACTAAAGGGGATGCTTTATTCGCAACTGGCTGGGAAACGGCTTACGCGGTTTTTAATGCTAAAACAAATGCAAAAAAATTCTATTTTGTGCAAGATTTTGAGCCGCTTTTTTATCCTATGGGGAGTGAGTATATCTTGGCCGAAAATACGTATAAATTTGGCTTTACCGGCATAACGGCAGGTAAATGGCTGGCAACAAAGCTTGCCTCGGACTACGGGATGAAATGTCATAACTATGACTTTGGAAGTGAAGGTAGCCTCTACGCTCATACCAACCACACTAAGCGCAAAGAAGTATTTTTTTATGCACGCCCTATTACTGCACGGAGGGGCTTTGAGTTGGGTATTTTAGCGCTTCAGAAATTCCACAAAATGCACCCCGACTATGTAATTAATTTAGCCGGGTGGGATGTAAGTGAATACGACATACCATTCCCTTATGTTAATCATAAGGCCCTAAAACTTCACGAATTATCCGACCTTTATAATAGATGTGCTACAGCATTGGTGCTTTCTCTTACCAATATGTCTCTACTCCCTTTAGAGTTACTCTCTTCAGGCGTTATTCCGGTGGTGAACGAAGGCACGAATAATAGAATGGTATCCGACAATTCTTATATCAAGTATACTGAAGCCTCACCAGATAGTCTGGCGCAAGCAATGCACGAAATAATTACTATGGATAATCCTGAGACGTATGCTAAAAAGGCGGCTAGAAGTGTAAAAAATAACTCTTGGCTAAGTGCTGGCGAGAAGTTTGTTAAGGTTTTTGAGGAAGAGCTTTATGGCTAAATGCGTTGTCCTTGGTGCAAATGGATTTATAGGCAGTCACTTAGTAGACGCTCTTACGGCTGCAGGGCATACCGTTAGAGCCTTTGTCAGGCTGGGTGAAGATGAGGTTTTCTATGACCACACCAATATCGAAAGGATGAGCGGTGACTTCTTAAATCGTAGCGACATAGCTACTGCTTTAGAGGGTATGGAGTACGTTTTCCACTTCATTTCTACCACTACACCTATATCAGCCGAAAACGATCCGCTTATAGACATAGAAACTAACGTACATATGACTGTCGAGCTCTTACAAGAAGCGGTACAAAAAGGTATAAAAAAGGTAATTTTTGCCTCGACTAGCTCTTTGTATGGTGCAAGCCATGGAGACCCCTGCAAGGAAAGCGATGTTCCATATCCTATCTCTCCTTATACCATTGGCAAGCTGACCATAGAGCATTACTTGCGCTACTTTAAAGTCAAACACGGCCTTGAGTCAATCTCATTTCGTATATCTAATCCGTACGGTGAACGACAGCCCTTGAATCGAAAACAAGGGGTCATACCTATATTTATGGAGCATGTGCACCGTGGTGAGCCTATTACCATTTTAGGGGATGGGACAATGGCGCGTGACTATATTTACGTTAAAGACGTTGCTCACATAATTGCCACAGCGTTCGAAAAAGAAAATCGTCACGAAGTATACAACCTAGGCAGCAGTCAGAGCATCTCTATTAATGACATAGTGGGAAATATAGAAGCCATAACTGGCAAAATCGTTCAAAAGGAACACAAACCAGCACCAACCACCTTTGTTCATACTGTGGCACTTGATACCACTCTTTTGACGCAAGAGTTTGGCTTACAGCCGAAAACTTCACTTACCGATGGCATGAAAGCTACATGGGGCTACATCGCCTCAGAACATGAAAGAGAACAAAGTAATGAGCAATAAAAGCCAACCATATATAACGGTAACCGTACTGACATATAATGGCGAAAAATATTTGGAAGAGTTGCTGAAAGCAGTTTTTGGCCAAGAAATAGATAAATCATATGAAGTGCTTGTCATTGACTCGGGCTCTACAGACAAAACTTTAGATATCATTAAGCGCTTTACTTCTGTTAGATTGCACCAAATACCCAATAGTGAATTTGGTCACGGTAAAACTCGCCAACTTGCTGCAGAAATGGCTAAAGGGGAGGTAGTAGTTTACTTAACTCACGATGCAGTTCCCGCCCACAATAGATGGCTTTACGAAATCGTAAAACCCTTTGCAATTAATGAAAAAATAGTCGGGGTTATGGGTAAGCAAATTCCTCGACCTGGCTGTTTTCCGTTGCTAAAGTACGAAATCCAGCACGTGTTTTCTAACTTCGGGCCTGACTTTGGCACCACTATCTTTTATAAGGATGATTTTATCCAGAGCCAGGGGGTTTACGATGCTGTAGGTTTTTATTCTGATGTGAACTCAGCAGCTAAAAGAGAGTTTTTGCTACATAAAATTCCGTATCGTGATGTTAATTATGCTGAAGATCAGCTGTTTGGTCGAGATATTATAGAAAACAGCTACTACAAAGTATATGCTCCTCGGGCAAGTGTGGTGCATTCGAACGATCTACTGCTGCGTGAATATAAAAAACGTATGTTTGACGAGACTTTAGCATTGCGCAAAACAGGCATTTCTACGGCAATGCTATCACGCAGGGCTATGTACAAGCTTATTATAAAAGGAATAACTACTGACACTATACGTATACTGCGAGATAAAGATTTCTCTTTCAAACGAAAAGCTTACTGGCTCGCATTGAATCCTTTATATTGTATCGAAAAGTGGCGGGGTGTTCATCATGCACTCAATATAGATATTAGCGATGAACGAAACACCCGGAAACACTCGCTCGAACACTCTCGCAAGTCAGAGTAATTTATTACAAAGAAGAGCCAGTGGGGAATTGTTGTACCCTAAAATCAGAAAGCGTAGTAATTTGAGTATTGCCACCCATATCAACAAGCTTTTGCCATGAAGTAAAGGGTCTTTTATGACCATTCTCTAAGTAGTAGACAGTGTTGTGTGCATCTGACTTTATGAATTGAGTCATGTTCTTCGAGGCAGTACGTTCAGCAATCTGTTGCGCTATAGTCGGTAAGCTGCTTCGGTTTATACCCACCGCAGTATCAAGCCCAGATGCAATCAGGTAGCGTTTACCAGAGTCAATTAAGAATACGTCTGAGCCTACTTTGACTATGTTCGCAAGCGTCCCTGCATCGCTGTAGGCTGCGAGGTCAGTATTAGTAACTTTGGCCAGCGCTTTGCTGCCAAAAGCATAATCATTGAACTGTCGCATTGAGGTAACTGCGAGTCGTGAGTTACTTGACGCAATAACGTATATACCGCCCGTACTGCTCATCGCCAAACTGCCCGGAGCAAACTTCTTAGCACCTAAGCTAAAGGAACCATATAAACCTTGAGGAAGTGTATCAATATTCGTTGAGCTATATCCAAGGGCAGAAAATACTTCCATAGAAGATATTGGCCGACGTTTGTTGTTTTCTAGGACTGCTAGTTCGGATCCTGAACCTTTAATAACAGCTTTCATCGTGGCAGTAGGTAGTCGCTGTATTATTGAGTCGCTTGTTTCAGAAGGTGATATATTTTGTGAGTCTGCCAATTGGAAGCGTCTTGTTTTTGCCATAGCAAATACATTACCACCACTGTCTTTGCCAAAGCATCCAAGTGTACCTGAGTTAGTACCGCCTGTTCTTTGGTAGCTATCAATTTGATATAACTTAACACCATTGAGTCCCCAGCAATCGTAGACATTCATAGAGGATATAGTGTGAAATCCGTTGCCATTATAGAGCCTAATGCTGCCAACATTATCCCTTACCATATAATCACCATCTTCTATTGGGCTACCAGCAGGAAGTTGGGAAAGTGTAAATGCACTCAAGAGTGAAGTTTTGCCGGAAGTATTTAACTGATTATATTTAGCCAATGAAAATATTAGCCGCTTAGTGCCATTCTCAATTTTATATATAGTTCCATCAGTTGGAGTACGAACAAAATTAGAAAGATTGCCAGGCTGTTGCAGCCTTAGGATAGCATTTAGAGACAAGTAGTGTATATCAGCTGTGCTAAAACCAAAATCGCTAAGCTGTGCCAAAGAAGTGAATGGCAAGCGTTGACCGTTGCTTATAAGATACAAACTACCCCCATCACTGTCGCTATCACTGGGTGATTTTACAATTTGCCCAACTTGGGTTGAAAGAGGCGAGGAAGCTAGGGGAGTATCATTTAGTTCTTGTTGCGACACGAAACGAACATCGCCTAAGCCAAGTCCGTACTGATTAATGATACTCATTGAAGGGATAGTATATCTAGTTTCCCCATCGGTGTAATAAAGGGTAGATGAGGAAGTTGTTCTCAAGAGCGAACCATACGGTGAGCCAAACCAATCATTGAACATGCGCCAAAAATTACGATTGCCATACGCGCTACAACTATCTCCTGTACCGTATAGATTATTGAGTGCAGCACGATTTGGTTGGTACGGAGTATATATGTAAAGGCTAGCTGTCGATTGGTTTTGAATAAAGACGCTGGAGCTACCGCAAGCAGTATTGGGATTGTACAGTATAGTATTGTTACGACCATAGCGGTAGTTATAGTTAGTGGGGTTACGGGCATACCTATTAAAGGCTTGAGCTGCTTGGTATACCTGGTTAAAGAAGCCGTAGTATTCCGAGTCGCACGGTGCAGTATCTGGGCAGCCATAGCCAGTCGCCGAACGATATTGTACTGGCCAAGGCCATACGTCAGTCACTAAGCTTTGCTCTTTTTGGAGCAATACTATGAGCACTTGAGGGTTTATGCCGCAAGCCCTGCTGACGTCGTAAATTATTTGGGCAGCCACTTTTGTACCAGCGCTGATATTACCGGTGCAAAGATCACTGCCGCTGTTAGTGATAGCTGGCACACTTTGAGAGTAAGACTTTAAGCAAATATACGGCGGTGCCGCGCCATGAGCACGGCCCCAGTCAGCACGAGTAGCATAGCCCGCGTGTCCAGAAGGCTGAGTACCGTTCGTATCACAAGTCGGGACTTTCGCGTTGAGAAAGCTTTGGATTTGGGAGGCCGACATAGAGTGGGTATTCGTAAAAACTGCGTCGTCTATAATGCGGCCAGCTTTGAACGAAGATCCACTCAGTGCCTCTGTTTGTGCTTGGTTAATGCTTAGCATAAAGCCGCTAACAGCAAATAGAACACTTACAAATAGGAGAGTTTTTTTAAACGAACTTTTTGTTAGAGAGAATTGTATTTGCATGGCCCTACTTAATCATTACATTTTTTACTTCTGATTGTCCGCTGGCACCTTGAGCAGTATAAGCAACCGTGAGTTGCCAGGTACCTGCGGTGGCAAATTCAGTCCTACTAATGAGAGGGTTAGTACAGATGGTAGTGGTAGCGTCTTTATAGGCGGGAGTTGTTTTAGCTACAGTATAGCTGTCTTTCTTAAAGGTAATAGTGCAGGTGCCGTTCTGGTAGTAATCTGGGATGAAAGCGCGAACTTCGACAGTATTATCGTATTGGTTTGCATCAGTAATTATAACACTAGCTTTTTTATTTGCACTAGCGTTATCTTCAGATTGCTGCTGAGCTTCTTGTTCTTGTTTCTGGCGAGCTATAACATCGTCTTTAACGGTGTCACCGGCTTTTTTCTCTTGCGCAGTTGGTGGGCCATAATTAACTTTACCTGTAACAGCAGTATTGTGGTTTTTAAGTACAATCAACGCATAAGCTGCTCCACTCAGAAGCACTATCGCTAGTAAAAGCGCCAATTTTTTGTGCTTGAATGATTTATTTTTTGTTTTTCTTTGAACATTTACCACTAATACTTATTATATCACGCTTATGCAAATTTAGTTTATGCTTATGTATCTCGGACATTACTAAACAGCAATGCAAGTCCGGTGCTATACTATACCAAGCAAATGACTAAACAAAACCCACAGAATATATATCAAAAGCTACATACTTTTGCTGGTTCAAAGAAGTTTTTCTGGCTCGTTATACTTTTTTTTATTGGCAACGCGCTATGGATAGCATACTCATATGCATATCCCATGATATACGATGAATATTTTCATATGGAAGTAACCAAGATTTTCTCGTATCAATTTTCCCCACTTATTTCGCATCAGCCGCAATCTTACGATATTTTAGGAAGCCTTTCGCATGGCGGAGCCACTCTATATCACTATGTAATGAGCTATCCACTACGATTCATCAGATTATTTACAGATAGCTACCCTGCTCAGATACTATTTATGAGAACAATCAATATACTTTTAGTAGTTTGGGGGTTGTGGCTATTTGCGAAGCTTTTTCGTGAAATCGGTATCCGAGGGATATATATAAATATCGCGTTATTATTTTTTGTGCTCTTGCCTATGGTTCCGCTTGTGGCGGCGCACGTTAATTACGATAATATGCTGTTCCCACTGACAGCTCTATTCTTTTTACTTTTTTCCAGAATACTCACAGCAAAAAAAATAATTTGGACAAACTACGTGTGGCTAGTGGTTCTCGGCTGCATAACATCACTGGTTAAAGTTGTATTCCTGCCTGTATTTGCCGCAAGCCTCATCTATCTAGGTGTGTTTATGGGGATACGTTATGGCAAGGCATTTTTGCAGCAGTTCAATCAGTCTATTCGTAAAACAAATAAATATGTTATTGGTGGCATAGTGGTTGTTTTTATCGTGGCGACAGGAGCCTTCGCTACAGTGTACGTCCAAAATGTAGTGCGCTACCATGCTCTTGTACCCGGCTGTGAGCGGATGCTGGGGGCAAAACGGTGCAGTGTAAATTTTGTAACAAAAAGATCCCAAGATGCTCTAGCTGTAAGAGATCAGGTAGAACTGCTAAGCCTTCCAGACTACACTTCGCTATGGTTTAGTAATATGGTTAAATTCTCCTCAAGTATAGACGTACGGCAAAAGGGCGGGTATGTACCACTATTTGCATCCGTGTTGTTTTTCACAGTCTTTGCTTGCCTAGCGGCGCTTGCATATTCATGGCGTTCCATTAAAAAAAATTCCACCTGGTACTATTTAGCAGCTATGACGGCTGGTTTAGTGGTGTTGCTATTTCTTAATAATCATAGTGAGTATCTAAAATACCACCAACCCTACGCCACCCAGCCAAGATACTTGCTAACTGTAATTCCTATACTTACAGTTATGTGCGTAGTAGCTATTGGAGTGGCCCTTCGAAATCATAGAAATATAAAGCTGGCAGCTTTCATAATAATGATTCTGCTGTTCTCACAAGGCGGAGGAGCGGTTACCTACATATTACGCAGCAATGATGCTGATCATTGGCAAAATACTTCGGTTACTAAGGCGAATAATGCTGCTAAAAAAATACTGGCACCACTTGTTAAGGAAAATGAGTAGTCTAGCTATGTATAAATTAGTGTAGAATTGAAAGAACATAACTTATCATGATCCATTTTGTTATAGGTACGAGAGCACAGTTATTTAAAATGGCGCCAATTATGCGCCAATGCGATAAGCGTGGGCTACAATGGCGCTGGATTTACACGACACAACATAAAGACACCATGGAAAATACTCTAAAAGTCTTTGAGCTGAAGCAGCCTGACTATGTCTTATTTGATTGGGATACGGAAGCCAAGACCATGTCAAAAATTTGGTATTGGTTCGGTAAAAGTATGCTGCAACTTGGCAAAGGCAAAAAAATCCTGGGCGGTTATACCGGCAAACAACACATTGTGCTTACTCATGGCGATACGCTTACCACCTGGTGGGGGGCGTTACTAGGACGTCTGAATCGCTGCCAAGTGATGCACGTAGAATCAGGCTTACGCAGCTTTAACCTTATGAAGCCTTTCCCCGAAGAGATAAATCGGCTTATTACTTTCCGGCTTAGCACTATTTACGCTTGCCCAGGAGAATGGGCTATGGGCAACCTGAAGAAATATAAAGGCACGAAAGTAAACACTGTAGAGAACACCCAGATGGATGTATTACGATTTGGCCTGAAACACTGCGAGAAAGCAGATATCGACCTACCAAAAGAAAAGTACGTAGTAGCCAGCCTGCACCGTTACGAGAATATTTTTAATACAGATCGATTCAGCGAAGTCATTGATCGTACTGAAGATATCGCTAAGAAATTTCCAGTATATTGGGTGCAGCATCCAGCTACCAAAGAACAGCTCAAAAAACTCCCCGAACTTTTAGACAAGTTGGAAGCAAATAAAAATATTACGCTTTTACCACGGCTAGAGTATTTGCAGTTTATTAAGCTGGTTAAACATAGCGAGTTTGTGATAACTGATGGCGGTGGTAATCAAGAAGAGTTGTATCACATGGGCAAGCCAACATTAATTTTTCGTAACGAAACCGAGCGCCAGGAGGGGCTCAACGTCACGGCGGTTATCTCCAAACTTGATCCTAAAGTTATCAAAGATTTTCTAAAGAACTATACAAAATATCAGCAAAAAGCTTTTGCGTCCGGTGGAGCTTCGCCCTCAGCTATCATAGTAGACGCCCTCGAGAAAGCAGGCTATGGCAAGTAGTGGTATATCCGTCGTTATACCTGCATATACAGGCGAAGAATATTTCCAAAAGTGTCTGGAAAGTATAGTAGATCAGGCTAAAAATAAAAAAAACATAGAAATTGTAGTGGTAATTGATGGACCAAACCAGCGTTTGAGGCAGATCGTTGATAGCCAAAAAGAAGTACATAAAGCCACAGATGCACCGTTACGTGTTCATCAATTCAAGAAAAATCAAGGACGTTTTGTAGCTCGCCAAAAGTGCGCCGAGCTTGCCCAGTATGAGAACTTACTATTTGTTGATGATCGCATAACATTGGAGCAAGATTTTCTTAAAAAGGTGGCAACAGAAAAGAACATCATGATACCAAATGTACTTGAGGCCTATCATCCGAACTCGCTGAGCCGTCTGCTCTACTTGTTCAGAAAAAAGATTTATGGCAGCAAAAAATGGGGCAGTGACTTCGAGAGCTACTACATTACAGAAGAAAATTTTGAAACTAGCCCAAAAGGCACTACCAGCTTATGGGTTACGAAGACTGTGTTTATGCATGCCTGTGCCATCATGCAAAAGCAATACAGTGCCGAAGGGATCAAGCGAAGTAGTGACGACACTAAGCTTTTGCGTATCATTTTAGATATAGCAGGCTCAATCTATCGGCGTAGTGATACTAAGATTTATTATCACCCACGTTCAGGGTTTGCGAATGAGTTAAGACATCTGTATCGTAGAGGTCCATTATTTGTAGATTATTACCTGAAGCCAGGCACCCGATTCTTTAGGCATAGTGTTGGGTTGGTAGTAGTGCTATTGCTTTTGGTGGTGTGTGCGGTGTCCTACCCACAGAGCGGGCTTTACTTTGCAGGGGGGATTATTTTGGTAATAGTACTGTTAAGTTTGTATGTAGCCGAAACTATAAAAGATTTCGTCCTTGACCTTATACTGATACCATTAGTGGTGCTAACATTTGGCACAGGTGTTATAAAAGGCTGCGCCCAAAAGGTTGCCTACCGAAATACATAAGCAAGAAGCCTTTGCTAGTCGCTATATAACCTCTATACTAATTCCAAGTGATACGCGTAAATAAAAAGACGGTCAGCAGAATCATCACAGTTAGTGTGATTGTACTCTTTAGTCTGTATTTCTTCTTTAACATAGAAGACTTTAAGCCATTGCTACACATTAATCCCATATTCTTGTTATTGCTTGTGGGGGTGAACTTGGCAGTGAGTGTAACGAATGGGCTATTTCTTAAATCCATACTAAGTCTATTTCATAAAATGATTACTATTCACGAAGGCGTAAGGATATCACTCATATCTTCGGCGGGCAACTTTTTTGCGCCAGCTGGCAGTGGTTTGGGGTTTCGTGCAGTATATCTAAAAAAGAGGCATAGCTTAGCCTATGGTGATTATGTCTCAATAGTATTCTGTAATTACGTACTGGTTTTTGTGCTTAATGCTGCTTTGGGTTTGGTAGCATTGTATGCCCTACATGCACAAAATTCGCCAGGCTCCAAACTGCTGTTGAGTGTATTTTTGGGACTGTTTTTGGTGTCATTCGCTATGTTATTTATCCGAGTAAAAAAAGACCGTACAAATCGTTACAAAAACAAATTTATTCGCAAATCTTACGCAGTATTACTTCAGGTCACTAAAGGCTGGCATCTCATATTATCTAACAAAAGGGTGACAGTGTATTTGTTTGTATTAACTATAATAAACACCAGTCTTATGATAGCGGACACCTATTTTATTATGCGAGCGATTAACGTTACACTTTCGATAGAAGGACTTATTTTATTTAGTGTCCTCGGCTCACTCAGTGTATTTATAAATATTACCCCAGGTAACCTTGGTATCAAAGAAGCTGTATACATAGCTTTTTCGAGTATCATTGGCCTTACTACAGCTCAAATTTTGTCAGCAGCGTTAGTAGATAGGGCGGTTTTGTTTTTTGTACTTTTCTTCTTGTGGGTAGTCTATGGCAAAAGCTTTTATAGACAACTAAATATTAACCGGACTACGAATAATAAACGAGTATTTCCGTAAAGTTAGGGCTAATCAAACTTCAAGAGTACGTCAAAATTTTCACTTTGTACGTTGGCGCTGGAAATATTAATCACATTGAATGGCCCAAATACAGATTGTATTGCGTGTAGTACTTTTGAGCTCGACATATCGCTATCTCGGTTATAGCCCGACATTTCTAAAAACAGGTACCTTGTTCGTATACCTTTCAGGTTTTTTATAACGTTATACTCGTAGCCTTCGACATCAATTTTTATCAAATCATAAGTGTGTCTTTTTGTGTAATTATGAATGTTATTGACTGTTTGTATAGCTACCTTGCTGAGATTCTTTGTAGTAGTGGTATGTGAATTATTGGCAAGGATCGAGGCAATACTAGTTTGGTTGGGCGAAAAATGCAGGGTTTGTTTTTTGTGAGGCCCAATGCCGTAGTTGTATATCTTTATTTTCTTTTTATCGGCTATATTAGTTTTTAGCATTTTAAAACTAACGGGATTAGGCTCAAAAATATCAATAGATGTGTGAGGAGACAAGTGGTTAAAAGTAATAGAGAACTGACCAATATTACCACCAATATCTAACAAGCTCTTAATAGGAGTAGTAATATTAGAAAGGATTTTTTCGCTTACTTCGTGTGGATAGTACATAAGCGTAAGTGGAGCTACGATATTATCGTATGTCAACTTAGACCCAAGGTAGTGGATTTCCTTTTTTTGGCTATAAGCAAATTTTAAGTACGAAGATAAAAAGGCAGGATAATAACTAAGTTTATGTGAAGCTGAATGTTTGCCTTGCCACCAGCAAACATTTCTTTTTACCGGGTGAATTTGCCTAAGATTTTTAAAAGTAGTACCAGGCGACTTAGTTTTTTGTTGTTTATTTGAAGTTATAACAGATTTGTTTTGGCTCGCTACACTATTCATACAACCCTTACTTTTTATACCCCTTTTTGCTAGCAGTCATACCCAGAATTAGCATAAGATTCTTCCCAAAGTTTACACGAGAACCTAGCTTTAAACAAGCATGGCGATACCTTTGTAAAGTGGTATGATAGAGAAAGATTTTAGAAAAGAAGTTTGGAGAATATGAAACTTACCGTTGTATCAATATGTAAAAACGAAGCGGCAACCATCACAGAACTTATTGACCGCATTCCAAAAAAAATAAAAGGCATTACCAAAGTAGATGTAGTGGTTATGAACGACGGTAGCACTGATGATACTGCTGCTATTGCTAAGCAGGCTGGTGCCACAGTGCTTGGCGATGATCATAGCAGGGGTTTAGCGTATCGATTTCGAGAAATGGTTGATTATGCGCTCGAACAGGGTACTGATATCTTAGTAAACATTGATGGTGATTTACAGTTTTTACCTGAAGAAATCCCCTTTTTAGTAGCTCCGATTGTAGAGGGTAAGGCTGATTTTGTTGCTTCTGATAGGTTTAGCGATCCTAAAACCGGTAAAGTACGCCGACCAGAAAACATGCCTCCTGCAAAGTACTACGGTAATAAATTGGGGGCAAAGATTGTCAGTAATTTAAGCAAAAGAACATTTAATGATGTTACCTGTGGTTTCCGAGCTTATAACCAAAAGGCGTTGATAGCGCTTAATATCAATACCAAACACACCTATACACAAGAATCGTTTCAAGTGCTTGCAGCAAAACACATGCGTATCGTTACTGTGCCTACAACGGTAAAATATTATCCAGATCGCAAATCCAGGGTAGTAACAAGCGTGCCAAAATATATGCTTACAAGCGCTGTTAACATTTTACGGGCTTTTCGAGATTTTGCACCGCTTCGGTTTTTTATAACTTTAGGATTGGTTCCGTTTGTGCTGGGCGCCATATGTCTTGGTTTTTTCATCGGCCACTATTTGGTAACAAGCCAGTTTAGCCCCTATAAAGCAGTAGGATTTACTGGTGTTTATTTGGTTTCGCTAGCTCTGTTTTTATGGGGCTTAGGGCTTATGGCTGATATGTTGGCCCGCGTGCTGAACAACCAGGAAAAGATTTACGAACACTTACGTCGTAACGCCTTAAAAAAGTAGCAGTGCTACAAGCCGATTCCGAGATATTCAATACCGGCTGATTCAAATGCTGCTTTTTTGGCTTGTAGAGCATTACGTCCGTCAAGAAATATTTTGATATTACTCAGGTTTTTGGGATCTATAGACAAAAAGCTTTCGTGAGCTGTAGCCAATAAAATCGCATCTGCTTGCTGCACGGCTTCTACCAAAGTTTTACAATTTGATTTTTCAGGTATAAAGGGATCGTAGCTTACAACAGTAGCGCCTCGGCGCTCTAGCTCTTGTATGGCTGGATACGCAGGGCTTTCACGATCATCACCGACATTGGCCTTATAAGACAAGCCTAACACAGCCACTGTGGCATCCGCTAAAGTTTGACCAGTTTTTTCGGTAAATGCCTTTTCCAAAAGACTCACTGAGTACACAGGCATAGATTCATTAATGGAACGGGCAAGTGACAGGAATTTATGTTCAAAGCCTTTGTGGCGTGCGTGTTGGATAAGGTAATATGGGTCAACCGGGATACAATGACCACCTACGCCCATACCAGGATAGTGGGGGATGAAGGCGAACGGCTTGGTTGCTGCACCTTCAATGACATTGTTGACGCTAATGCCTAAGATATTAAACGACATGGCCAATTCGTTCACAAACGCGATGTTAATGTCCCTAAAAGAGTTTTCGACTATTTTTACTGCTTCAGCCTCTTTGAGGCTAGCCATAGGTTTAATTTTGGCGTCAATTAGCCTAGTGTAGAGATTGAGTGCTAATTCAAGACCTTGCTTGGTATCTGCGCCCAACACACGGTTAATGTTACCAACATGCCATTTCGGATCGCCAGGATTAATACGTTCCGGGCAGTGGGCCAAATGTAAGGTTTTGCCAACGATAAAATCAGAATTTTTTTCTATAAGCGGTACGATGACCTCGTCGCATACGCCGGGATTAATAGTAGATTCTATGACAAGTAATACACCTTCTCGCATATGGCTGAGGGTAGATTTCACTGCATGTATAAGCGGCTCAAGGTCGGGTTCTTTATTTTCGTGTACAGGAGTTGGTACGCAGATAATGACAGCGTCTGCATCTTCTATATCTTGGAAGCTAGTCGTGAACTGTATACTTGATTCAGAGACCAGTTTGTTTAGATGTTCTTCGTCAATTGGCGATATACCATTTTGCAGTTGTGTAATCCTAGCTTCGTTCAAATCAACGCCGATTACACTAAAGTCCTTTTGCTCGCCTTGAAGGGCAAGGGGTAGGCCAACATAGCCAAGCCCAATAACTGCAAACTTTTCTACTTTTCCCATATGTATAGGCCTATTATACCAGTAAGTTTGTCAAATACTTCTGTAACTCAATAATTTAACAAAGCTGGAATATACACTCCCGAATGGATAAATTAATTTATATAATAAAATTGACCTATATTTCTAAAAATGCTATAATGAATCATATAAATAAAGTAAAACAAAAATGGCATACGAAGAAGCTCATGCAAATCCTGAATATAATCTGGCTACACCAGAATATGTGACGCTTATGGCTACACTGGAGGATAGGCTGGTCCCTAATCATGCAATCAGCTATCTGCCGTTAACTCATGAGCAGAGAGTAGGAGAAATCAGTCATTTACGCTACTTAGACGAAGCGGCCATTGGTCAAACTGTACGGCAAGCAGATGTAATTATTTGCCTCTCGCGTGATGAAGATCCCAACACAGAATACGATGATACACAGCCTAGTCGGAACACGGTATTAACAGCATCTAGTCGAGCTAACACTGGTAGAGCCGTAGATTTGTATAATCTTGCAAAAGCTAATGGCAACGAAAATGTACGAATGATTGTAACAGGCCGTATGCACAATCGGAGTGTTCGGACGATGCTCGCTTTGCCTGTTGTAGGTGAAATGCTAGGAGTGGATATGGACACGGTTATTCACTTACCCGAAAGGATGCTCGAAACTTTGCTGAAAAAGCAACTTACACCGGAAGCGTTAGGTCGTTTACGCCACGATAAACCTGATAGGGACACCCAGATTTATTATGACGCCTTGAAGTCAATTTTAGGCATAGAGATTGGCCAGGAGCTTCCAGTTACCGAGCAGGCTGTACACGCTTTAATTGCTGAGCTTAGGCAATACCCCAAACTTAGCACATCACAGCTTATGCGGGAAAGAGTGCTTGAACTAGGGGTAGACCCTAGTTCTCTATACGAAGAAAATGGCTCATTCGACACCATTTCTAGCCTGTTGTATACAATGGCAGCTATACGGCTTATTGAAGAAAAAGAAGGTAGGCCTGTTGCAAATGTAGTCATTGTTGCTGGTAGCGACCACTTGCCACGAACAACGTGGATAGCTGATCATATTATGCCTGACAAAGTAAATATAACTGTAGTGGAAAGTAACCCTGGGTTGAACGAGGAGACCTATAAAAGCTCGTGCACGCGTGAACAAGGCTCACTCATAAAAGGTTTTAATTGGATAAAAGATACCCGAGATCTCAAAGTATTGCGTGAAAGAGTTGAGAAAGGTTATTTTGGAACGCAGTGGAAGAGTGCTGAACAACTAGCTGCTGAAATTGCGGTAGAGGCAGCTAGGCAAAACGGTGCATAGAGTGCCTCAACTAAGCTTAGTCAGATATTTGCCATACCCGCTTTTAACAAGTGGTTCAGCGATTTTGAGCAGTTGTTCTTTGCTAATGAATCCTTCTCGGTATGCGATTTCTTCTGGGCAGCCGATTTTTAGGCCAGTACGCTTTTCAATAACTCGAATGTATTCGGAAGCGTCGTTCATAGAGCCAAATGTTCCGGTATCAAGCCAAGCAGAGCCGCGGTCCATAATTTGAACTTTTAGTTTACCGCGCTTCAAGTACTCTTCGTTGACTGAAGTAATTTCTATTTCCCCCCGATGGCTTGGTTTGACATTTTTGGCAATTTCTATGACATCGTTATCGTAAAAGTAAAGGCCGACTACCGCATAACTCGATTTTGGTTCGTGAGGTTTTTCTTCAATAGAAACAGCGTTAAGATCTTTATCAAATTCTACGACACCATATCGTTCTGGGTCAGATACTTGGTACGCAAATACTACGCCACCATCCGGGTCAGTCGACTCTTTGAGGCTTTCGCCAAAAGCGTGGCCATAAAAAACATTGTCACCCAGAATAAGGGCAACTTTGTCATTACCAATAAATTGCTCCCCAATAATAAAGGCTTGAGCCAAGCCGTCAGGCGAGGGTTGAGCGGCGTACTGCAAGTTGACACCCCAGTCAGACCCATCCCCTAGCAAGCGTTGGAATTGGTCTTGATCGTGAGGTGTCGTGATAATCAAAATATCCCGGATGCCAGCCATCATCAGTGTGCTCAGAGGATAGTAAATCATCGGCTTGTCATAGATTGGTATCAGCTGCTTTGATATGCCTTTCGTGATCGGGTACAATCGAGTACCAGATCCACCAGCGAGAATAATCCCTTTCATTGTGCTAACTCCTTTGCAACGTACGTTTTTAAGTCTACACGCCAATCGGTAGATGTAAAGCCTGTATTCTGGATTTTGCTAAGATCAAGCGTACTTTTTAATGGTCGCGGTGCAACTCCTTCTTTGCCAACAAAATATTCAGCTGTGGTAGTGTCAGCAACACTAAGTTGCATAAAACCGGCTTCTTCAAAAATAACTCGAGTTATATCAGCCCAACTTATTGGGTCGCCAGCGTTGCTAACGTTATATGTACCAAAAGCTGCTTTGGTAACCAGCAAGTGATCAATGGCCTTCACAAGTTCACTAGTAAAAGTAAGACGGCCAACTTGATCGGCTACGACGGTAGGGCTAATACTTTTTTGACCTAACCCGAGCATAGTACGAACAAAGTTTTTACCTTCGCCGATTACCCAGCTCGTACGCAATATGTAATGGTTAGTATGCAAAGCAACAGCAATATCGCCAGCAGCTTTACTGGCGCCATATACAGAAAGTGGCGAAAAGGCTTCGCTTTCGGTATGCATATCTTGCGTACCATCAAAGACATAATCAGTAGAAATATGTACCAAAGTGATGTTGCGGGCGGCGGCAATTTTAGCAAGGTTGGCAGCACCGGTGGCATTGACAGCCCAGGCAGCAAGGCGGCCTTCAGCGGTTTCAGCTCCATCTACATTGGTGAATCCAGCCGCATTTACTACGGTTGTTATGGGTTGCCAGTTAAAACTTTCTAAGACGGAGAAATCAGTAATGTCTAACTCAGTGGCACTCATTGTCTGTGCTTGCGGATATTTTGCCTGGAGCGCTTGTCCAAGTTGCCCATTGGCTCCGACAATTAAGAAAGTACTATCATCCATGTGCTTTATAGCCCTAGTTGCTTTCTAAGTTCGTTGAGCATCGGATGGTTTTTGTCCTTGTCGGAAATTTCGGCTTGTGCAAGCGGGATAGGCCAGTCAATAGCTAGGTCTGGGTCGGCCAAATTTACCAATGTGTATGTTGCCTCTGGAGACCAGTGGTCATTCACCAGGTACGTATACACAGTGTTATCTTCAAGCGTTTGAAACGAATTACCGAGACCACGCGGTACAAAAATGGCGGTACCAGGGTTGAGTTCAAATACTTCGATAGCACCGAAGTTGCCGGTAGGGCGAAAGTCTACAATAGCAGCGAAAGCAGTTCCGTACACAACTGAGATAAATTTCTCCCAGGGCTCAGCATGGATACCTCGAGTAACTCCAGCTTTTTCGTTATATGACACATTGTTTTGTACTACCTGAAAATCTTCAGGTAGACCGTGAGTGACTAATTTCTCGCGTTGGTAATTTTCTTTAAACCAGCCACGGTTATCTCCGTGCACGGGGAGCTTAAATTCTATGAGGCCTGGGATACTAGTTTTACGTGAAGTCAACTCACTGTAGTGGCTTGGGTCAAATGACATTGGTACTAATTGTACATTATTGGCCTTTTTCTGCGTAGGCTGCTTCGACTTTTGCCTTTTCTGCCTCCCACCAGCTACGATTTGCGGTATACCAATCTATAGTTGCTTGCAACCCCTCGCGTAGGTTAGTGTACTTTGGTACCCAGCCGAGCTCTTCGCGTAGCTTTGTTGCGTCAATAGCATAACGTAGGTCGTGTCCAGGACGATCATTAACGTGTTCGTAGTCGGTTTTGTCCTTGCCCATAAGTTCTAAAATAGTTTCAATGATGTATTTATTATTTTCTTCACCGTCTGCACCGATTAAATACGTTTCGCCGCTGCGGCCCTTCTCAATAATGTAGTGTACAGCGTTATTGTGGTCATCTACGTGTATCCAATCGCGTACGTTTTCGCCAGTGCCATATAACTTAGGCTTGGTGCCACTTAGGATATTAGTAATTTGCCGTGGAATAAATTTTTCAATGTGTTGGTAAGGACCGTAATTGTTTGAGCAGTTCGATATGGTTGCATGAATACCGAATGAACGAACCCACGCGCGCACCAATAAATCAGAGCCAGCTTTGGTTGAGGAGTAGGGACTGCTTGGTTTATAGGGGGTCTCAGGGGTAAATTTTGCTGGGTCATCAAGTTCTAGGTCGCCATATACTTCATCTGTACTGACATGGTGTAACCGCTTATTGTGTTTGCGCACAGCCTCTAGAATAGAGGCAGTACCTACCAAATTACTGTGAACAAAAGGCCAGGGATCACTTAAAGAGTTATCGTTATGGGATTCGGCGGCAAAGTGAACAATGATATCAGTTTCGCTAACTAATTTATCTATGAGTTCGCGATCACTGATGTCCCCAGTAACAAACTCAATTTTATCAAGCACAGAAGCTAGATTGTCCGGGTTGCCAGCATAGGTGAGCTTATCAATTACGGTTACTTCATATTGCGGGTAATTTTGTAGCGTGTAGTGCACAAAGTTTGCCCCGATAAACCCTGCGCCGCCAGTAACAAGCATTTTTGTCATACTATGTATTATACCGTTGTCAGCTAAAGATACCGTTGTACTATAGAAGTAATGTAAAAAAAGGTTATAAATACAACGATTATGAATCTATAAATATTATAAAACTATTAGTAAAAAAGTAGGGTTTACAGGCTTTGGGTTACTATTGATACATGATAGCCGTTATTATTGCGGGTGGATCCGGCACTAGACTGTGGCCATTATCAACACCTTGTTACCCCAAGCATCTACTGAAGATTAATGGCGAAGCAGAGTCTTTGCTGCAAAAAACGTATCAAAGAGTACAGAGTTTTGCAGATACTGTATATGTACTGACTGAACAAAGTCATGCAGAGCACGTTGTCGAGCAATTGCCAAATCTTGACGGTGCAAATATTTTAGTAGAGCCAACGCGAAAAGGCACAGCCAACTGTACCATAGCCGCACTTGTGGCTTTGGGTAAAAAACACCCTAAGGATGAGCCAGTTTTTATACTCTGGGCCGATCACTACGTTCGTGATATTGAGGGTTTTTCCCATAGTATTCAAATAGCTGCTGAAGTTTCCAAAACTGAAAACAAAATAGCTCTCATTGGCGTAGAGCCGGATTATGCGGCGACAGGCTTTGGGTATATTCAAAAAGGTAGCGTTTTTGATGCAAAAAAATTTGTATATAACGTGAAATCTTTTCAGGAAAAGCCAGACTACCAAACAGCCAAAGATTATCTAAAAACCGGTAATTATTTGTGGAATTGTGGTTATTTTATTGCTTCTATCAACGCTTTTGAGGCAAGCATGGGTCAATATGCGCCCGCGTTGCTCAGTAACTATCAAAAATTACTCGCAGCAAATAAGGATACTTTTGATAAAATCTACACCGCTTTAGAGCCTGCTAATATCGACAATGCTTTGATTGAGCGGATGGATGGCTTGCTTGTAGTGCCAGCCAACTTTGACTGGATAGATTTAGGATCCTATGCAGACCTGCATAAAGTAACTGATAGTGACGAATGTGGAAATCATTTGAGCGGCGATGCTATAGAAGTCGAAGGGGTTGAAAATTCTTTTATCCAAAATGAAGAAGATAAGCCGGTCATTGTAATAGGGCTTGATAATATCGTCGTGGTGAATACGCCGAAAGGCGTATTGGTGTCCCGAAAAGACTTGTCTCAAAAAGTTGGGAGTTTGAGTAAACGACTTAGCAGTGAAAAGCTTTAAGCGTCTGCGGATTCAAGTGCTTCTAGATTGACGTTAATTGTTGCTGTCCAATCAACTTCAGGATACTTGTGAAGCAGCGAGGAGATGTATTGTCGTAGCTCTTCATAGGTTTCGTGTGTTTTAGCTTCAAATTTTACAGTAATGTACGGACCGTTTTGCGAATAACGCAGGACAAACATTCTATCAGGCAGGTTCAATCGTAGCCCATCGCCTGCTCGTTCATCATCTATAACTTCGGCTTCAGGGAAATCTTGCTTGAGTACGGTTGCTAACTTGGTGATCAGTGCAACCTTTTGGTCGTCCGCACAACCGATGCCGATGCTTGGACTTGAGACGTATTGGGGCAAGTCAGCTACAACTTCGCTGACAGGCTTATTGGTTGAAGCAAGGTATCGAAGTAAACGGAGCGTGGAATACAGGCCATCGTCGTGGTTATAGAAGTCTGCTGAAAAGAAGAAATGTCCAGATAGCTCACCAATAAAGGCTGCTTGAACATCTTGGTTCTTTTTCTTAAGGAAAGAGTGCCCTGTTCGCCACATAAATGGCTTACCGTCATTTTGTATAATGGTATCTTCCACTACTTTTGAACACATGGTGTTGTACATTATTTTTGCACCAGGATGATCTCGCAGCACGTCGCTTGCAAATAAAGCCACTAACACGTCGTTCCATATAATGCCGCCCTTTTCATCGACGATGCCAATCCTGTCGCCATCGGCATCATACGTAAAGCCAATATCTGCACCGGATTCTTTCACCTCGTCGCTTAAGCGGCTCAAAATCCGTGATTTGGTCGGGTCGGCTACACCAAGTGGGAAAGAAGCGTCAACGCTAGTATTGTATTCAATAACTTCACAGCCGGCATCTTTCAGTAATTGTGGGGCGATATCGCCTGCTGTAGCACAAGAAGCGTCTACTACTACCTTGAACTTTTTTGTAAGGGGCAAGCGCTTGGTGATGTCTGCAATGTACGCTGATCTAATGTCTTGTGATTGCACAGTGCCTGGTGTCTCTGCTGGTTCATAATCTTCAGCTTCAACCATACGGCGGAGCTCCTGAATACTCTCGCTTACCAGAGTTTCTGAGTAATCGTTTGCAAATTTGAATCCATTGTACTCAGGAGGATTATGTGATGCACTGACGTATACGCCGCCGCGTCTTTTCAGGTAATGTTGAGCCCAATAGAATGTGCCGACTAACTGCATGCCAATATCGATCACATCAATCCCCGCCCAACTTAAGCCTTTTGTAATGCTGGTGCTATACTCAGGTCCAGTAGCACGACAGTCGCGCCCAACTACAGCTTCAGTGATGCCTTTCCGTTTCAAAAAAGTACCGAAGGCTTTGCCGAGGTGTTCGGCAAGTTCAGGGCTTAAATCTTCGTCAACAACTCCACGTAAATCATAGCCACGAAAAATGTTAGGGTTGACTTGCATAATGGGGTTGTACTCCGATCTTTATTTATAGATTACGTTTCAAATTATAAACCAGGTATATAATTATTGCAGGCCTAACCGGGGCTATCGACAAACTTCATCAGGAGTTCCTTGAAGAACAGCGGGAACTACTGCTTCTCCGATAGATCCTTCTCGGCGATCATACATCATAAAACTTCCAGTTTGTCCCACAGCCTCGAACGCAGTATCTGCTAATTTCTGTAAACCGGCTTTATCCATTGGTGGACGACAACGCACACAACGATCAATCGGGCCTTGTCTTGGATCTTGTCCTACAATTTCCCGACCATCGGACTGTAGGTGATCAAGGACTCCCTGGCTATTCGCTAGCTCAGGGTCATTGAAGATAACCATATCAGTACCTTCGCTGCCTTTATGTACGTTGATAGTTGTATGGATCATGGGTCCCTCCTTTCGGCTATATCTAGCGTAGCATGTATTGAAAACTCATAAAGTTGATTTATTCTACTGTCACTGATTTGGCCAAATTGCGCGGGCGGTCTACGTCATGACCATTTGCTAGCGCGACGTAGTAGGCAAATAATTGTTCGACAAGAGCTATTAATATTGGCTGGGTTTGTTCGGGTGATTCAGGGATGTACAAAACGTCAGAAGCAAGTTTTTTGACCGACGTGTTACCTTCGCTAGCTATTGCTATAATCTTACCTTTTCGAGCTTTGATTTCCTGCATATTTGAAAGGGTTTTTTCTAATACGGGTGAATCTGTAGCAACTGCAAGCGTTGGAAAACTTTCGTCAATCATAGCTAATGGACCATGCTTCATTTCACCGGCTGCATAAGCTTCAGCGTGTATGTAGCTGACCTCTTTTAATTTAAGCGCGCCTTCATGGGCGCATGGGTAGCCATACGTTCGCCCAATAAACAGGAAATCATTATAATCTTTATACTTATCGGCAAGTTTTTTAATAGCTTCTGCTTGGGCAAGGATAGCTTCAGTTTTAGCCGGCAATGCGGCTAACTCGTTTAGTATAGGTTTGAAAAGAGGACTTTTACCCTGGCTTAGGTGTAGTGCAATAAGTGTCAGTACAGTCACTTGCGCAATAAAAGCTTTGGTTGACGCCACAGCTTGTTCTGGACCGGCATGACAGTATACGCCAGCATCAGTTATACGGGCAATAGTACTGCCCACAGCATTGACTACACCGAGGCGAAGCACGCCGTAGTTTTCAACTTTTTTCAATGCTGCAATAGTATCGGCAGTTTCACCGGATTGTGAAATAGCCACTATGGCTGTACCACGGGAAAATGGTTCGTTACGATATTTAAATTCGCTTGCCAGTTGAACTTCTACCGGGATACCAGCTAACTCTTCAATTAAATATTCGCCTACTAATCCCGCATAGTAAGAGGTGCCACAGGCGACAATAACCACACGGTCAATATATTTTAATTGATCAGCAACACTTTCTAGACCACCTAATTTTACGGTGTTGTTTTGTAAACGGATTCGTCCGCTTGTAGCCATGCGGATAGTATCGGGCGCTTCATGCATTTCTTTCAGCATGTAATGGGGGAAGTTACCAAGGTTCGATTCCTGGGCGTCGTAGTCGAGTGTTTCCGTATCCCGATTTATATACAATGAGCGCTTGTAATCCTTAACTGTATACGTGCCATCTTGCTTGAGTGTGGCTAACTCATAATCATTCAAATACACTACTTCTTTTGTGTGTTCAATTAAGGCCGTAGCATCTGAGGCAATAAATATAGCATCCTTTTTTATCCCAATCACGAGTGGACTAGAGAGGCGAGCGGCGTATAAAGTATCGGGCTGTTTTGAGGTCATGACTAGCACTGCATAGGCTCCTCGTAATTTACCTAAAGACTTTTCTACGGCTTGTCCGAAAGTTTTGCATTCGTGAGTATAGTAATCAATCAAGTGAGGAATGACTTCTGTGTCAGTATCTGATACAAACTTGTATCCTTTGTCCTCTAAGTGTTCGCGTAACTCTTGATGATTTTCAATGATACCATTGTGCACTACAGTGATTGTGCGATCAGCGTTGTAATGCGGGTGCGCGTTGGTGATACTTGGAGCACCGTGCGTCGCCCATCTAGTTTGACCGATAGTTGTACTAGTAGATAAAGCAGTTTTTGTTTGGGTGAGGGCAGTACGTAAAGCCTGCACTCTGCCAACTTGCTTACTTACTACAATAGCATTACTTTTGTCTAAAAAAGCCAGACCTGCAGAGTCATAACCGCGATACTCCAACGCTGCTAAACCATCTAACACGATATCCGCACCTTTTTGGGTTTTGCCAATATAGCCGACGATACCACACATACCTACTCCTTTCCGCTAACAGGCTTGCACCGCTAAGCTTGCTACTGCGTGTTGGCGTGTGTCAAGCGGCGGATCAAGTGCGCCAAGCTGGTCATCATCCCAGGTGCCTTTACAGTGTTCTGTTAATTCTTCAAAGAAGTCAGCACTAACGGGTGGCTCCACAGCGAAATGCCTGCTGGTTTCGCCACTCTCAGGTTGGTAAGCAGTTGGCTTTACTTTGTGTCCGTGCTTGGCCAATAAAGTAATAACATCTTCTTCGCGGCCAGTTCTGACAGCTGCTTCACTTACGCCTAATATCGATCCTTCTTCGTATAGTATTATTTGTCCAATTAATTCGCTCATAGTAGCTCCTTTTAGAGGATAAGCTTTACTTATACGCTTATTTTTAAGCTAGTGCAATAAAATTGGCAACAATTTATTGACAAGTTTAATAGATTAATATAGTATATATTTATATGAAAAGTGACAAAAATGATGCACATCGTATGCTTTTACAGTTAGGGCTTGATGCCTCAGAGGCCGCTATTTACTTAGCTCTGCTAGAACTTGAAGCGGTGTCAATTCGTAAGGTTGCCCAAGCGACAGGTATAAACCGAGGTACCACCTACGACATCATCAAACGTCTGGTTGGAGAGGGTTTAGTAACAGTTCGCACCAGTGGCAAGCGCGAATATTACTCGGCTGAAACACCAGAAAAAATCTACGACATCATCCGCGATAAGCGTAAAGAATTACTAGAGACTCAAAAGCTTGCTGCCGATGTTGTACCTAAACTATTAGTTCGCTCAGCTCGACCACAAGGTAGCCCGATGGTGAAATATTATGAAGATGACGAAGGTATAGTAACAATCTTAAGAGATGTCTTACAGACTTGTAGCAAACTTACTACGCCTCAGTATTATGTTTATTCTTCGCGTCCATTGCGCCAGTACCTCTATCGCAAGTTCCCTCAATTTACCGAACGGCGTATCACGGAGGGTATAGCCGTCAAAGTGATTGCTATCGGTGAGGGCGGTGATCCAGCCGCGATATCCGAGCGGAGATGGCTAGTTGAGCCACCCAAGAGCAATATCTCAAGCTACACTTTGCTGTATGGCAATAAAGTAGCACATATATCTATTGCTAAAGATTTTACACCGTATGGTGTTGTGATTGAAGATGCAGGCACCGCTGCCATGCAAAAGTTACTATTTGAGAATTTATGGCAAAGCTTATAATTTGTTGCACTCAGCGTACATTTTGCAAATAGGTGTGCATGTTTTGTTGAAAGGATGCTGGGGCAAAAACTTTTGCCGATGCGCGTATTACGGTGTGATCAAAAGATAGTTTCTGAAAGGCCTGCAAGGCATTGCAGAGACTTTCGACTGATTTGTTATCAAAAAACTCACCGGTTTTACCAGGTTTTATATAATCCAGTGCGCCACCAGCTTTATGTGCTATGACTGGTGTGCCTGAGGCAAGGGCTTCGACAGCTGTGATACCAAAGTCATCAAGTCCAGGAAATATTAGAGCTTCGGAGCTGGCAAAGACACGCTCCAGCTCATCGTCGGGTGCACGCCCAATAAATTCTACGGATGGGCCAGCTAGTGAGCGCAAGCGAGTATTATCTGGTCCGCCGCCAATAACCTTGAGTGGCAATCCGAGTTTTGTACAAGCCTGGATGGCTAAGTCAAAGCGTTTATAGGGAGTCTGGCGTCCGGAAATAACAAAGCCTGTACGTGATAAGTTCTTGTTTGCGGGCTTTTGAAACCGTTCAAAATAGACGGGTGGGAATATGACAGTCGAATCGCGGCCGTAACATTTTTTAATAGCAGTCTGCGTATGGGTCGAATTAGCAATGATATGGTCTGGCCGCTGGGCAGCTTTGTAATCCCATTTTCTGAGAGGACCGACTAGCAACCTAAGCCCAAAACGCGCAAGCCAATCAAACTTACCAAACCCAGGTTGATTCATGTATTCATCGTAACGACTCCAATAGTAATGGGTCGGCGCGTGGCAGTAGTTTATGTGTAAAGCTTTGGTCTTTATGCCTTTCGCTTCGGCACCCGAGCTGCTGATTACTAAATCGTAATTATCAAGCTTGAGGTTGGTGAACCACCAAATGCGCAAAAGGGGGATAAACTTACGGAATTTGCCCAAATGCTGGAGCCATCCGGTAACAACTTTTCCGTTCATTCGTGCTTTCCACTCTGGGGTGCAGTAGGATGTATAAATTGGCGCATCAGGGTACATTTTATGTAATTGTTCGACAACCAGTTCAGCTCCGCCACCAATGAGCCAATCATGCACGATAGCAACTTTCAGTTTTTTATCAGCCATTTATTTTGCTCCGGTGCGATCAAAGACAATACGAATTGTCTTAAACAAGATAACGACATCGAGCCAGAAGCTCCAATTTTGCACATAGAACAAGTCAAGTTTTCGCCGCTCATCAAATGAAATGTTGCGTCGGCCAGACACTTGGGCTAAGCCGGTTAAGCCAGATTTAACGCTCAAAATTGCGTGACGTTTTTTATATATAGCAAGCTCCTGCGGAATAAGTGCTCGAGGTCCAACAAGGCTAATATCACCGCGTATTACATTGAATAATTGTGGCAATTCATCAAGGCTTGTAGCACGTAAAAATTTACTGAATGCAGAATACCGAGGATCATCTGCAAGGTAGTCGCCATTATCTCGATATTTTTTTATAAGTTCTGGCTTACCCATTTTAGTAAACGCTTCCTCAGGAGTGAGGCCGTTGTACTGTCTCTTAACTGTCTGAAACTTGAAAGTCTGAAATTCGTGATTGTATCGAGTAAGTCGTGTTTGTCGGAAAACAACAGAACCTCTATTTCTAATTGCATTTGCAAACCCCACGACGAGCATAACCGGAGAAGCAATAATTATGAGCAAAGCACTGATCATAATATCGAAAAGCCGCTTAATAACTCGGCCCCATCCGAGCAGGGCGGTTTGATGGACATTAATAACAGGTACTGATGATCGGAATAGCTCTACGTCGATATTACCCACAAACAGTTCGGTATTGCCTGGCACGAACCGGTAGCTGATGTGATGAGTCTGGGCATATTCAAGAATTTCTTGATTGCGTGTTTCGTCAGCGTATAGTTCAGTCTGAATAATGCCGTGGAGTGGCTGTCCATGAATTTTTTCCAAAGCTTCTTCAAACGAAACAAAGTTTGAAGTAATAGTCCGACGCTTATCACCGACTACTCCGAGCACCTTGTAGCCAGACTGACGGCTATCAGACAAAGATGCCACAAGCTCAGCTGCTATTTGAGTATTACCCACAATCAGTACATGAGTAATACCAACGTTGTATCGAAATAACATCGTCCGGACCGCCCGCGCCATTGTACGGAAAAGCACCAAGAAAAGAAATGCTAATACTAGCCCATATACAGGAACAAGCTTGGCCGGGAAAATTGGGTCTACAGTAACGAAGTTCCAAAAAATAACAAACAAAAAACCAATAAAAGAGCCCATAGCCAAGCGACCAAACTCTGCAAAACGTTTTTCGTAAATAGAGTTGTTATAGAGGCCGAGAAGAGCAAATATTATTATCCAGAAAGGCAAAAGGGTTAAGAACACACCTAAGTACGTTGTAGCGGGAATTTGGTGTGGGAATGGATCGTTGCTAACACTCACTCGAAGCACGTATGCTCCAATAAATGCTGCCACTAACGCTAAGAAGTCTCCCACTACCAAACACAGATTGTAGATAAAGGAGATACTACTTTTCATTGCTATAATTGATTGTATCACTTATGCGGCTTATATCTGACTCTTTATTAACTCGTGGCTTGTTGTTGTTCGTAGTATTGATACTTGTAGTATTGCCATTTCACGCTACCATAACTGTGTGGCTTGCAAGCCTGCTCGGTCACTATACCGCTTTGCGCCTATGGAAAGAATTTCTATTATTTTTGGCGGCAGGGGCAACAATAATCCTGCTTATTAAAAATACTGCCTTACGGCAAAAAATAGTACAGCACTCACTAATCCGTCCAATACTTATCTTTATGGGGCTGTATATTGCCTTGCACATTCTTATTGGAGGAATTGTGTTGCTTCGTGATGATGTGACACTTCGCGCACTTGGCTATGGGTTGGTAAGTAACTTGCGATTTTTCTTCTTTTTTATGATTTGCATTATAGTCGGAGCCCACTATAGCAAATGGTTTATTGTGCGTTGGAAGCCGTTATTACTATGGCCGGCTGGCATTGTTGTAATGTTCGGATTATTCCAAGCGTTCATTTTGCCGGTAGATGTATTGAGGCATGCAGGCTTTGGCCCTGACACCATCGCCCCCTATATCGCCGTTGATCAAAAAATTGAGTACGCTCGCATACAGTCCACCTTACGAGGCCCCAATCCACTCGGTGCCTACCTTGTCTTTATAGGGGTTGCGCTTGTCGGGCTTTTGTTTGTCAAACGGATGAAGTCTTGGAAACTATCATTAGGAATTGTTGCAACGCTGACAGTTTTATATGGTACGTATTCTCGGAGCGCGTATATCGGACTTCTCCTGGGGCTCGCAGTGGTAGCGTGGCTATGCACCCGTTCGACACATTTTCGAAAGCTATTTCTGGTTGTTAGTGGCTTATTACTCGTTATCGGCGCCGGCCTGACCTTTGCTTTGCGCAATAACGATCACGTACAGAATGTTTTGTTTCATACCGATGAGCACTCTTTGGCAGCGAATAGTTCCAATGCTTCTCGTGCTTCAGTAATGCTAGACGGTCTGCGAGATATTGGCGAGCAACCATTTGGTCGCGGGCCTGGTACTGCAGGACCAGCTTCAGTATATAATGACGGCAATGTCCGTGTTGCAGAAAATTATTTCTTGCAAATTGGTCAAGAGGTGGGCGTACTTGGGGGCATATTATTTATAGCGATTTGTGGCCTAGTTGGCCGGGCATTGTGGCGTGTTCGTGAGCTAGGCGTACTGCCTTTGATTTTGCTAGCCAGCCTTATAGGCATTAGTGGCGTTAATCTTCTGTCGCATGCTTGGGCCGATGACACATTAGCATATTTGTGGTGGGGCTTTGCTGGCTTAACCATTGGTGCTGCACTGTTTGTTGAAGAGAAGAGTAAAAGAAATGCCAAAAAAACCGTCTAAACGAACAATCTGGCAATTTGCATTGTACAACATAGGCGGGGTGAGCTTTTTTGTTGTAGGTTACGCCGTATTTTCATTACTGTACGGTTTGTTTTCATGGAAGTGGTGGATCGCAAAGATAATTGGCGATCTAAGTGGTTGGGCGGTTAATTATATGATTCAACGCTTCTTAGCCTTTCGTGAGGAGAGTAAAGGCCACAGCGAAAAGAAACTACTGGTACGATTCAGCGCCATAAGTTTAATAAATGTTGTGATTGACTATGCGATTGTTGGTGGCTTGAAATGGCTGGGCATATCGCCGTTCGTTGGCTTATTTATTGCGGCATGGTTCTTTACGATTTGGAAGTTTCTTTGGTACAAGTTTTGGGTATTCAAAGTGCCCGGCTCTCAGTGATCGAAACTTGATACATTTCTCTAAGGCGCCTCGGAAGCGCTTTTCGTGTTACAAAAAACACAAAAAGTGACCCGTACGTGCCGTGAGAAATGTATCAAGTTTCGATATACTTAAAATCATGACCGATATAATACGTCCAAGCAAAAAACAACAAAAACTCTTAACGTTTATTCAACAATTTATCGGCGAACACGGCTATAGTCCCAGTTACCGTGAAATCATGGCTGGCTGTGACTATACTTCAGTGGCGACAGTTGCGCTCCATGTAAATAACCTTATTAAAAGAGGACACTTGCGTAAACGCGAACACAATGCACGCTCTTTAGAGGTGGTAAACGGGCAAACCAGCAAGTTGCCTCTTAGCACTAATCAAATCAAGCCATCCGAAGAAAAATGGCTGGTAGAAAAAGTTGATCATTTTTTTCACGAAGCCGAACAAAGTGGGCAGAATGATCCGACGATACTTAACAATCTTCAAACGCTTTTAAATGCTCTAAAGGTTTTAGGCTTAGAAGGGGCAGCACAGAGTTACACTGAGCGGCTCAAGCAGCTTCGTGCTAATACCGGCACCTTACCCGAAGAATAAGACCTGGTGTATACTTTTTCTAAAGCAAGTGGGCAACATATATGTATAGGCTAGGACGGCGCAGCAAGAAAAAAACCAAACGAAAGCTATGGGTAGTTATTTTATTCGTTTTGCTTGCGCTTGGCGCAGTGGTAGCCTATACAGTCATTACATTTTTAAACGAACCCGATGAACAAATAACGACCACTCAAGCTATTACTCGTGAGTACGCGCCACCCAAGGGCGAAGAAACACGGAACTTTAATCAAGATACATTTACCGTAACCTTACCGAGTGATTGGGTATTTAAAGGCAACAACGAAGCACCATATAATATTTACTCCTACCAAGCTACGAAGAAGAATGCTGATAACCGTTGGCTGGAAGTATATGTTGATCGTGTGCCGACAGGCGTGGCATTTAACAAGATTTTGCCAGTTATTATCGAGAGTAATAAAATCGTTGTAACCGGTTCGGTTTCAGAAAATTGCGTAGAATTCACCGGACCGAAAGGTAATCCCGCAGCAGCCGGGGTTGATAAGCTAGCTGCCAAGTGGCAAGGCGTCGACTTTTTGTGCGATATGGGCAATTACACGCGTAATGTAGTAGGTGTAGGTACGACGGCGACCAGCCACAACCTGATACTCGCCAGTCCCTCAAGCAAGCACACGTTCTACTTCAAATACATTGATCATAATAGTAATCCTGATTATCAAATCCTTGAAAACGCGCTTGAGAGCTTTACGGTGCATTAAGTAAAAATAGCGTAAGAATTGTGTTGAAAAATACTATATCTAGTGTGCGATTGAGCTGCTACACTTAGCATTAGTTACTTTTATAAATAAAAAAGCTGGAAGTGTGGTGAGAATCCGCAGGCAGTGCCGCTACGGTGATGTGCTTGACAATAGGTGTATATAACGCTTACGTCAAGCGACAAGTCCGATACAGCTAATGAGACTCCCGAGCAGGAGCAATGACCTCATATTGAGGTATCTATCTTTCGCTCGGAATAAGTGAGGGTAGAGTGAGCGTTTTAGAAAAGGAAAGAGTAGAGCAAAATGATCCAATAGCTCACCTTGACTTTGAACCCAGTGAAGCAACACAGCGAGCACTTGCTCGTCATTCCATTGACCATCTTGATTTTCCGGTAGATTCACAAGCCATTGCCATTAGTGAGGCACCAGAAGATTGCGAGATTCAGCAAAAAGCAGCGCGGTTTATAGGATCTGTTGCTACCTCGGCTACCTTTGAGTTAAAAGCGCACGCATCACGTTTTAATTCTTTATTTGAAGCAATGCAAGCGGCATACCATGGTGATCCTGAAGCGTTGTCTCTGGTAAGGCTTAACGTCAAGACCGATGTGGTTGAACGTACCATAAAGGCAGGGCATGTGATTGAAGTTGCAGTAAATGTGGGAGATAATGGCGTGTCACACCAGAGTGGTCAGAGCATGTATTCTGTGCAAGCAAATGCTTTGAAATTTGCTGCTAAAACCCCCCAGATGCGCGCCCGAACTGAAGCCGAAGTAACAAATCACTTCAGGTTAGAGCACTATCAGAGAACAGGCATGCTTGAAGGCCACAGTTTTGTAGTTTTTTCATGTGCACCAGATGATATGACTGCAGCAGAAATGAAACAAGCAGGTTTCTTCACAGATACAATGAGTTGCTCAATCCAAGTAACTACTGTTAGGAATGGCAAACTTGTAACGGAGTCCGTATTCGTGGCGGGGATAAAGCAGCCGGGCGGAACACGTCATGATATCAGGGCTGTGCGAGCAATAGCACAAAGCTTCGGCGTAGATTTTTCTAACAAATCAGTAACGGAAATGCTGAACTCGCCAATACTTGTATCAAACGAAAATATTCAAAACGGCGGTGTAGATATTGCGGAAAGATTTGATATCGAAGTAGATGCTGATAGTGGCGCTGGATCAAGAGCCACATTTTTTGGGCAAGATCAGAAACCAAAAAATTATATTACATACAAAACTGAATGCAGAGAACGTGAAGCGGCGTTTAAGCCAAAGGTTGATGCCATTACGAATGAGATAGTACGTTTGTATCCACAAATGCGTGATGAAGTACACGCATGTCAAATGCTTAACGAAATTAGCGGCAAACATATGATTGAGCAGGCAATTTTTGACTATTCTATTGACCCCCAAGTCTTTGGATACTTGTCTGCTGAGGACATATACAGGGCCCGTAGGGCCATGGAGGCTGGAGAAGTAGAACGAGGGTTAGAATATATGTATCGCGCTAAGCAAAACGACCAGTCAGACTCCTGTCCTGGAGGCGTTAGCGGACGAACTTCAGAGTCCAGAGACGATGATGAATCATGCACGTTTGTATCTAAAAAATGCCCTAAATGTGGTGCGAAAAACGTCTTAACGACAGTAACTGCAACAAAGATTAAGGGCACGTGTGGGTGTACAGCCAGTAAAAGTAAAAGCGTATAATTAGTACCATGAAGCAAGTACGGATTGGCGTTTATGCCGGAGTTTTTGATCCGGTGCATAGTGGACATATTAGTTTTGCGCTACAGACCTTAGAGCAAGCTGACTTAGGTGGGGTATATTTTTTACCTGAGCGAAAACCATTTCGTAAGCCCGGAGCCGAACATTATGGGCATCGTGTGGCGATGCTTCGTCAGGCCATAAAGCCTCACAAAGACTTGTCTGTACTTGAATTAGTTGACCGGCAGTTTACTGTAAAGCGTACGGTACGGCAACTGCAGCAAGCATTTCCTGATAGCCAATTAGTATTTCTCACGGGAGCAGATATGTTTACACAGATGCCTGAATGGCAGCATATAGATTGGCTAGTACGAAAGGCCGAGTTTATAGTGGCCGCAGATACAAAAGACGAACTACGGGCAGTACTTACTACGATTCAGGTGCTTCGTATTCCACCAAGATTTATACGTATTGTAGACAATTTGTGTCCCGGTGTATCAAGTACAAAAATGCGTCATGCGATTCGACACAATGCTTACACTGATGGGTTACTTACAAGTGTTGTTAGATATGCCAAAAAGGAGTGGCTATACGCAAGTATCCGATAAATGTACTTCCTGGTTGACAAACATAAGCACAAATAAGTATAGTGTAAGCACTTCTAATGCAGCATGCGGGGCTGCTAAGAGACAAAAACACATTAAAACAAGCAAAAAACACTAGTAATATTGCGGGGTTACTGGATGTTTGGAGAAAAAGATGTCAGTTAAAGTAAAGGTTATTTCACGCCGCGAACATATTGCCGTTACGGTCTTTCGCCCATCGTGGCAACAGTTTTTGGAGTATTAATTCCTGCAGTGTGTATTTCCGGCTGATTGCGAGGCTATTGTTGTTTTTTATCAGCGATAGCCTGGTCAAGTACTTGAGAAAAAGCTTCTACGGTTGGCTGCGGGTTATCAATAACTTTGCCATTCAGTACAAATGTTGGCGTTGCTTTCACGCCGATCTTTTTACCCGCGGCAAGATCTGCCTGCACGGCATCGTTAACAGCGCTACTTGAAAAATCTTTTTTGAATTGAGCAACGTTTAATCCGAGCTGCTTAGCGTAGGTTTCAAATACCTTCATCGGATTGCTTGCTTCCGCCCAGTCTTGCTGATTGCCAAAAAGCTTGTCATACATTTCCCAAAACTTGCCTTGTTTGCTTGCTGCTTCAGCTGCCCGCGACCCGGCAAATGCGTTCGGGTGGAGAGAAACGAGCGGATTATTACGGAACTGGAACGTAACGTCAGAAGCGTATTTATCGGTAACTTGTTCGACTATAGGGTAGTACTGCCCACAGGCAGGACATTGAAAGTCACCGTACTCTACCAAAGTAACTGCACCTTCTCCTTTGATATGATTTGTTGGCTTGCCTTTGGTTTGTGGTGCCGAAGCGTCATTACCACGGAACGCTAAAATTCCCACAAACACAAGAATAATAACCCCCACTATTGCCCAAAAACGTTTATCCATAGATCCTCCACTTTTGCAATCACTGCTTAGTATATTCAGTATACAGTGGTTCGTAAATTCGCGCGAGCTTCAAAAATTGCGGTGAAACAAGTAAGATGGTGGTATGAACTTCGTTTTCGGTCTCATATTTGCTGGCATTACTTTGCTGGCAATCGGTTTGCAGCGCACATACTACCATTACCCGGTTAAGGAACTGAAACGTCGCGCACGTCATGGCGACCCGCTTGCCCAGGTACTGTACAAACCAGTGAGTTACGGCGTAAGCGTACAGGTACTATTATGGGCTGTCGTTATTGTAAGCGCGGCGACTTCTTTTGTGCTTCTGACCCAGGCATTTAACACTTGGTTTTCTATATTAGTAGTAGCCTTTCTGCTTTGGGTGGGTTTTTTGTGGCTTCCATCAAGCAGACTTACCACCGTTAGCACCCATATAGCTACTTGGCTAACACCTGTAATAAATTGGCTACTCAATTATTTGCATGTGCCTTTGGAGTGGATTGGTAACTTTTTCCGTACGCATCGTCACCTCAGTATTCGTACGCATTTATACGAAAAAGAAGACCTCAAAGATCTTTTAGAAAATCAGCGCGACTTGCCGGATAATCGTATTGCAAAAAAAGATATTGATTTATTGATGCATACTTTACAATTTGGTGACAAATTTGTAAGTGATGCCTATGTGCCACTTCGTACAGTCGTCTTAGTCGATAGCTCAGAAGCGATAGGGCCAAAGCTCATGGATGATCTATACAAGAGCGGTTATTCACGATTCCCTGTATATGAAAAAGATCAGTCTACTATAGTGGCGACCTTATATATGAAAGATTTGGTTAAGAAAAAAGCTGGGGGCCACGTGCGCGACGTTATGCGCAAGGAAGTATTTTACGTACATGAGGATTTTACGCTTCATCAAGCTTTGCAGGCGTTTTTAAAAACCAAACACCATTTGTTTATCGTAGTTAATAGTTTCGAAGAATTTGTCGGGATCATCACGATAGAAGATATTTTAGAGCAGATAATTGGCAAACAAATCGTAGATGAATTTGACCAGTATGAAAATATGCGAGCTGTCGCAGCAACGGCAGCTCAGAAAGAGCATGAAGAACGCCAAAAGACTTCATCTGAACCAACAGAGGTGGTAGAATAAAAGGCTATGAGTCGAACGTTAGCGAAAAATGTCAAAGATAACACTGGAAGTATTGTCACTGTCCAGGGTTGGATCCATAAAAAACGTCTTTTAGGAGGACTTACTTTCATAAACGTGCGTGACCGCAGTGGGCTTGTCCAGGCAGTAGTTGAAGATAAGCATGAAGTTGAAAAACTACGCGGTTTGCAAATCGGCACAGTTATTGCTGTAACCGGTAATGCCGTAGAAGAGCCGCGTGCTCCAGGTGGAGCTGAATTACACAAACCTACTATTGAAGTACTGGTGCCGGTTACCGATGAGCCGCCTATCGAAATTGATAAACCAATTTCTCATAAACCAGAGAACCTTGATACGTTGTTTGAATATCGCGTACTCAATGTACGCAGTCTACAGGAACAAAAAATATTTAAAATTCGCGCTACACAAGTCCAGCACATTCGTAATTTCTTGATAGAGCATGAGTTTGTTGAAATTGATACCCCGAAACTCTTAGCTGAACCAACAGAGGGTGGTGCCGAAGTGTTTAAGTTGGACTATTTCGGCAAGACCGCAACGCTTGCTCAAAGTCCGCAGTTTTATAAGCAAATCATGGTTGGCGCCTTTGAGCGGGTCTTTGAAATCGGACATAGCTATCGAGCGGAGCCAAGCGCTACTACGCGTCACCTGACTGAGCTAACGATGCTTGACATTGAAATAGGTTTTGTCGAGGATCACGACGAAGTCCTAGACTTAGTAGCCGAGATGACTCAGTATGCACTCAAGCGTACCTATGAAGATCATGCCGCAAACCTAAAAAGCCTGAACGCTCCAGAATTGGTGCTGCCGACTGATGGTAAAGTGCCACGTTTTACGGTGGCTGAAATCCACGATATGTATACCAACGCGACTAAAATTGATACCACTGCTGAAAAAGATCTTACCCCCGACGAAGAGCGATGGATTTCTGACTATGCTCGCAAAAAGTTAGAAAGCGACTTAGTATATGCCACCGATTTTCCTGCTGAAGCGGGTAAGTTTTATCATAAGTTCAAAGAAAACGGCACAGTTGCCTGGGGTGACCTGCTATTCCGCGGCATCGAAATCGCTACCGTACCGCTGCGGGAAAACAATTATGAAAAAATGATTGAGCAAATGACTGCAGCTGGCATTGATATTAACCACGAAGGCTTCAAATATTACCTGCAAGCTTTTAAATATGGTTTGCCGCAACATGGCGGCTGCGGGTATGGTATTGACCGCTTAGTCCAAAAAACTATCGGACTTAATAATGTAAAAGAAGCCACGCTCTTCCCTCGCGATATTAATCGCTTAATGCCGTAAGCACTTTAGTGGTAGATTTTATGCGGCAAGCTCAGGACTCTTTGAAGTATTTTTTGTAAGCCTTACGGGCTTTAATAATTTTAGGCTCGATAACAATAGTACAATAACCAGCAGCCGGATTCTTATTGAAGTAATCTTGATGTTCAGCCTCTGCTTCATAAAATACTTCAAGTGGTTTTAGCTCGGTTACGATAGGGTCATTCCAATGTTTTGTAGCGCGTTGAATAGCCTTTTCAAAAACAGCTTTTTGCGTGCCATCGCTATACAGCATAATTGAGCGATATTGAGTACCAACGTCGTTACCTTGGCGATTCAGTGTAGTCGGGTCATGAATCAAGAAAAACAAATCGAGTAGATCTTCTGCGGGTAGAGTAGCTGCATCAAAGTTAACCTTGACCACTTCGGCGTGTCCGGTAGTTCCTGAGGAGACTTGATAATAATCTGGCGACTCCACATTGCCACCAGCATAGCCAACTACCACATTAGTAACACCTTTAAGCCTGCGAAACACCGGGTCCAGACACCAAAAACATCCGCCACCTAATACAAACGTTTCCATACGTCTAAGTATACGCTTTATTAGCAGGGCACGTCAGTAGCTGATATGATGAAAGTATGTCGCAAGTCGGTTTAAAGCCATTGTACGATACAACAAAAACCTATTATGAAAATTTAGAACAAGGGCCATTCGGTGACTTCGCAGACAACGGAGTGTTCCACAATACTGGTGAGCCGCAGTATGACTTTTTTGGTACCCCCGTATATTTGCCGTTTGGTATTGCTGCTGGTCCTCTCCCAGGCGCTCGATTTGTGAAAGCTGCCTTTGACAAGGGTTTTGATATTGTTACATTCAAATCGGTTCGTACTCATGACTATCCCTGTCATCCTGTCCCTAACGTTCTGCCTGTAGCCCTGGCTGAGCAGCTAGATCCTTTTGCTACGGACACGCCTCTACAAACAGCGAGTGATTATGCTATGCCACTTTCTATAGCAAACTCATACGGCATTCCCTCGTTTGAGCCAGAGGTATGGCAGCCGGAAATAAAACGGGCATTCCAAACAGTGGGTAAGGGGCAGGCAATGTTAGTAGCTTTTCAGGGTACTGATCGCGGGCATGGACACGAGGCGTTTGTCCAGGACCATGTTGAGGGTGTGAAACTTTTGAAAGAAACAGGTGCTCGTGTCATTGAAATTAACTTAAGCTGTCCCAATGAAGGCAGTAGTGAATTACTTTGTTTTGATACTAAGGCAACTAAACAAATTGTAGAAACAGTAAGAGCGGCAGTTGACGATGTAAAGCTTGTCGTTAAGATTACATACTTTACTGACAAATTAGCACTGAAGGGTTTTGTACAAGAAATTGGTCCATTGGTTGATGGCATAAGTGCTATTAATACCATCGCAGCTCGTTTAGTGGATGAAACTGGTAAGCAAGCATTTCCAGGAGGAGCGGCGAGGACTAAACCTGGTATTAGCGGTCATGCCATCCTAAGTGCGGGGCTTGAAATGGTTGCTCAGCTTGCAAATTACCGTCAAGAGTTCGGCCTTGATTATAAAATTATTGGTATCGGTGGAGTACAGAGTGCAGCAAATTTTCAGGCATACCAAGATAAGGGTGCAGATATCGTACTATCAGTAACTGGCGCCATGTGGAACCCAAAGTTGGCCCAAGAAATCAAAGAGCAGGTATAATATTTCCCTCGCCGGGCCGAATAGTAACCCTATTATCGGCGAAAACTAATTTATCGCGGATGTAAACTTTCCTAACTTTGCCAATTACTTGTTTACCGGTAAACGGGCTCCAGCCGGCTTTCGTGTGCAAATCTTCATCTTTAATTTCATAAGGCTCCATACTTACCTCAATGCGAGTCGTGTCGTCAGTCGGGATATTAAATAGATGTTTTGGTTTTTCATATAGTAACGATAGCAATTTATTATGAGATATTTTCCCTTCCTGTTGCGCAGTCAACATGAGTGGTAGGGTAGTCTCTAATCCTGGAACACCAAATGGCGGAGTAGTGCCAGTTTTTTCCGCTTTGGTATGTGGTGCATGATCTGATTCGATAATGTCAATGGCGTCCATGTGACTCCACAAGAAATCGACATCTTTTTGCTTTTTTAAATAGGGCTTCATGTGTCCATATGGACCGAGTCGTTTTGCATCCTCATCAGTTAAAAAGAGGTGGTGAGGGGTGACGCCGCAACTAATAGGCAGTCCGGCTTCTTTGGCACGTATAACAAACTCTAACTCAGCTTGGCTGGATACATGACATATATGAGTCTTAGTCGGTACTTCTCTGAGTGTTTTTAGTACTATGTCCGATACATCGTCCTCAGCATGCAACAGGATAGGTTTTTGATTTGGCCACGCTTTATATATTTCGATAAGTTTATAAGCGTCGATTTTATAACCACCGGTAGTTACATTCATGTAAATTTTGAGTCCGATAACCTTATCTATTACCTTTTCGAATTCACCAAAATTATCACCGAGCGTACCAAAATGAAATCCTATGTTCGCTACGGTTTTTGCTTGAGCACTGGCTATTTTAGCTTCTAAGCGATCCGCGGTAGTAATCGGTTCGCTATTGTTTGGCATATCAACGACAGTTGTATAGCCGCCAGCAAGTGCTGCCACGGTGCCAGTATAAAAGTCTTCTTTATGAGTTTGTCCGGGGTCACGCAAGTGTACATGAGGGTCGATTAGTCCAGGCAAAGTAATTGTGTCGACCATAACTTCACTATACCACCTCATTATATGCCTCGACAAAGGATGTGATACACTGACGACATGACAAAGGTAGGTGACCGCCAACTGAAGCTTATGACAGGCCGTACCTACCCAGGGCTTGCCGACGAAATTGCTGAATGTCTAGGTATCCCGCTTGCAAAAGTTAGTTTAGAAAATTTTGCAAATGGCGAAATCGGATGTCGACTAGATGAATCAGTCAGGGGTACTGATGTATTCGTTATGCAAACACATAGCGGCGCTATTAATGACGCAATTGTAGAGCAAGCACTTATGATTGATGCCGCAAAACGCTCTTCTGCCCACTCTATTACTGCTGTTTGCCCGTTCTTAGGATATGCCCGTCAAGATCGTAAGGCTAACGGTCGTGAACCAATTGCAGCACGGCTGATTATTGACTTGCTGGCCTCTGCTGGCGCTGATCGTATTATGAGTGTTGACTTACACTCGGGGCAAACTCAGGGATTTTTTGAAGGTCCATTCGATCATCTCATTGCTATGCCCGCGCTCATTACGTACGTAAAAGAAAGTATAGACATAAGCAATTTAATTATAGTATCACCAGATGCAGGTGGCGTAAAAACTGCAGAACGATATGCTAGTGCACTAGATTGTGATATGGCTATTATACATAAGCATCGTTCGGCAACAGTAAAAAATAGTGTAGAAGCAAAATACTTGATAGGAGAAGTCAAAGGCAAAAATTGTATTGTGGTTGATGACATGATTGACACAGCTGGTACACTTTGCGCCGCAGCAGATTTGTTAGCTGAACATGGCGCAAAGGATATTTATGGCCTGGCAACTCACGGAGTTTTATCTGATCCTGCGGTCACAAGGATTGAAAAGTCAGCGTTCAAAAAAGTTATCGTGACGAATACATTGCCGGTACCTGATGATCAAGCAAAAATTGAAATAGTTACAATTGCACCACTGATTGCAGACGCGATCCGTGCTATATTTGCCGGGTCGTCGGTTTCGGCACTATTCGACGGTAAAAATCAGAGGTAAAAATATATGAACTTTCGGGAAAAAATAGCAAGAGCTGTAAAGCAAAATAACTCACTAGTATGTGTAGGGCTAGATAGTGACCCCGAAAAGCTGCCTAAACATTTACGTGGCCCGCAAGCTCGTGTGGAATTTAATGCAGCCATTATTGATGCAACGAAAGACCTGGTGTGCGCCTATAAACCTAACAGTGCCTTTTATGAGGCTACAGGAGCAGAAGGCTTACATGAGCTAAAACAGACCTGTGATTATATCCACAGAATAGCGCCTAATGTACCAATTATTCTAGATGCTAAACGAGCCGATATTGGCACAACTAACCTTGGGTACATTGAGTATGCTTTCGAATATTTACAAGTTGATGCCATTACGATACATCCGTATATGGGCCGTGAATCGCTCAAACCCTTCTTAGATCGAACCGATAAAGGTATCATTGTTCTTTGTCGAACGTCTAATCCAGGAGCTGGTGAGTTTCAAGACTTACGGGTGAATGGTAAAAGGTTGTACCAGGTTGTAGCAGAAAAAGTTCGAGACGAATGGAACGGAAATAATAATTGTGCCTTAGTTGCTGGTGGCACATATCCGCAGGAAATAGCAGAAATTCGCGAACTTGTTGGTGAAGACATGCTATTTTTGGTGCCTGGTATTGGTGCACAGGGAGGCAACATTGAACAAACAGTAAAGGCAGGTTGCAATAGTAAGGGCCAGGGTATCATTATTAATTCTGCTCGAAATATCATTTACGCATCAAGTGACAAAGATTTTGCCAAAAATGCTCGTAAAGAAACCCAGACGCTGCGCAACACAATTAATCTTTATCGTAACTAGTTGTTTTTGATAAAGGTGGTAATAGCATCGTATTGAGACTGATCAAGCTTACCAAGCTCTAATAATGCGTCCATCAGCTCGGAAATGGTAAAAGCGGCCTCAACTTCGTAGCCAGCATTTCGGATCATTTGCATGCCGCCCTGTTCACGATCAATAAGTATGATAAGCTTGGAAACTTTCAGGCCAGCGTCTTCAACTTGTTTAATTGCTTCAATTTTTGAATCACCTTTTGTAATAAGGTCGTCAAGCAAAATTACCTGATCACCTGGCTTAAAATCTCCTTCCACAGAACTTTTTGTACCATGATCTTTAACAACTTTTCTGGGTTGCACTAGGATGCGGTTCATTTTATAGCCAACAGCCGCTGCTAGCGGAGTTGCAGCTTCCGGAATACCAGCTATAAGAACTGAAGGGTCAGTGTCATTAATTATTTCAGCGTAAGCATCGGTAACTGCGTGGAATACTTCAGGATGAGACTGCGCTTTACGTAAGTCAATGTAAAATGGTGACACAATACCGCTCTTCAAAGTAAATTCACCAAATTTTAACAGTCCATTTTTAGCAAAAGTTTCTGCGACACGTTTTTTCGTTGCATCTGATATGCGACTCATAGCTCCTCCAACTTATTTCTTCCATAGTATCAGATTGATACAATAACCTGCTAACTGGTATACTATAGCTCTAGGAAAAGCATATGCGTTTAAGTAAAAACAAAGATGATAAAAACTCATCAACTCATGAAGAGTTAGAAAAAAAGGTTGATGCCATGATGGACTTGCATCAACCCGACGCTGTACCGGAAAAGGTCAATGAACCGATAAAATCGGTAGAACCAGTTGATGCTGTACCGCCGGAAATTGATATCTTTGCGGGCACTAAAACTGCACCTGAAGTACCCGGGGATCTGAAAAAAGGTTTGGCACTATCTACCCACGAAAAAGTGATACCCTTGCCATCAGAAGGGGTATCAGAAGCAGCAACAGAGCCAGAGAAAACAGAAGAGGCTGAATTGGTAACCGAAAGCACAATGAAAGAAAAAGATCCTTTGGATGATCCAGGGATCGACAAGACTGTCGATGAAATTACCCGTGAAGAATCAGACAAAGTTTTGGCTGCCGAAGATGCCGCAACAGCCACAAAGGCAATCGGTGCTACAAAGCCATCACTGAAAGAAAGAGTGAAAAGTTTTTTCTCTGGCTGGTGGGCAAACAAGTGGACGCGATGGGGTACAATTTTAACAATTATCATGCTGCTTGTTGGCTCGGTTGCATGGCCGACGAGTCGTTACTTTATATTAAACAGTGTAGGGGTACGAAGCAGTGCTTCTATAAAAATCATTGACCAATCTTCCGGTTTGCCGCTAAAAAACGTCACGGTAAACTTAGGCTTACTCAAGACCAAAACCAACGGAGATGGCCTTGCTGCATTTCACCAAATCAAGCTTGGATCGCAAGAGCTTACAATTGAAAGAGTAGCTTTTGCGCCAGTACACAAGCAAATTACTATTGGCTGGGGGTCAAATCCATTACCGAATGTTTCTTTACAGGCAGTAGGTGCACAATATGTTTTTCGGTTAACTGATTATCTGTCAGGCAAACCAATAGGTGAAGCAGAGGTTGTCAATGGTGAAGCTAGCGCGTTTGCGGATAAGAATGGGAAGGTAGTACTTACGCTTAGCAACCCCGAAAATGACACTATCAAAGCAAAAGTTACGTCAAAAGGTTATCGCAGTGAGGTGCTAAACTTCAATGCAACTACTAAAACTGTCTTTACAGTGCGAATGGTTCCAGCACAACCGGTGGTATATGTCAGTAAGCAAAGTGGTAAATATGACGTATACAAAGTAGACGTAGACGGGAAAAACAAACAACTATTACTTGCCGGGACCGGTTCTGAACGGCGGGATGGCATGAGTGTTTCAGTCAGTCCTGACGGAGCGTTGGCAGCTTTAGTATCATCACGCGGGAACAAGCGTGACGCTAATAAATATTTGCTTGATACATTAACGCTAATAGATACAAAATCAGGTCAATCAAAAGTTGTTGATGATGCAGCACGGATACAGCTCATTGATTGGTCGGGCAACCACTTGGTTTACGTAGCCACTTATGCTGCACCTAGTGCGGCATATGCCCAACGCCAACGCCTTGCTTCGTACAATACTGAGGAGAACGCTCAGAGCCTTGTAGCGGCAAGTGATTATTTCAATGGGATTGCCAGTATAGACAGCTCAATATATTACGTTGTTGCTCCGAGTGACCCAAAAATACAGCCGGGTTTTTACAAAGCTCGTATTGATGGCGGTGGCAAACAAACCATACTTGCTAACAAACAAATTGGTACGCTAGTACGCACTAACGCAACTGACCTGGCGCTTGAAACACCTGACGGCTGGTACATATATACTGTTGGCAATAACGCTGCTAAAAAAGGTAATCCACCTGCCGATCTGTACGCTAATCATCAATATGTATTGGCTCCTGGTGGCAATCAGAGCGTATCGGTAGATAATCGCGACGGTAAAGGAGTGCTACTTTTGCATAAACAAAAATCGGAAGACAAGGTTATAGTTACCGTCAGCGGGTTAACAATGCCGCTACACTGGATGAATAAAAATACTATTTTATATCGCGTGCAAAACAATAATGAAACCGCCGACTACGTAGTTAATATTGATGGGGGCGAGCCAAAGAAAATCAGCGATGTCACGGCAACTACTGGACTTCTCATAAATTATTAAATTTATGCTGCCATAGATGACTGTATTTCAGCCTATATCATAAATTGTTATGATAGCTCTAAGATGAGTGATCGCTACCATTATTTTCATCAGGAATTACGGAATTACTATAAGAGGTTTGGACGTCATGACTTGCCATGGCGCCAGCCTGATCGTAACGGGAACTTTGATCCATACAAGATCATGGTAAGTGAAATTATGCTCCAGCAAACCCAGGTCAACAGAGTTATTCCAAAGTACCATAGTTTTTTAAAGCAGTTTCCAAACGTTCGACTACTTGCAGAAGCACCTTTAGGCGATGTATTGCGACTCTGGCAAGGATTAGGGTATAACCGACGAGCGAAATTCCTGTGGCAAGCTGCACAAGTAATTTATAAAGAATACAATGGCCGCGTTCCTGTCATCGAAGCAGAGCTGGTCAAGCTACCCGGTATTGGCAAAAATACTGCTGGCGCTATTTTGGCCTATGCGTTTAACCAACCAGCCATTTTTATCGAAACCAATATCCGTACAGTTTATATTCATCATTTTTTTGCCGATCAACAAGCTATTTCTGATAAAGAATTAACACCAATAATTACGCAGACCATAGACTCTAAGGAACCGCGCGTATTTTACTGGGCCTTGATGGACTATGGGTCCTACCTTAAGCAAACGCAGGGTAACTTTACTAGACTCAGCAAAGCGTATACCAAGCAAAGTCGTTTTCACGGTTCCATGCGCCAAATTCGCGGCAAAGTTATTCGGCTGCTGAGTATTCATTCGCAGACATACGAAGAGCTACAATACGTCATTCAGGATAAACGACTGGCTGAGGTACTGGGTGCGTTGGAGTCAGAGGGTATGATAGCCAAAAACGGTGCGAGCTACCTACTCTAATCTGTTACAATACAGCGTACATGAGAGTTTTTAAGCACGCAAAACAAGCGATCACAGCATTACAGACGCCTGGCGCAGTTGGCGTGATGCCCACTGACACAGTATATGGTTTGGTGGCTACTGCAACAGATCAGGCAGCCGTAGCAAGGCTGTATAGCCTTAAAAAACGCGACTACAAACCAGGCACTCTTATAGCGGCAAATATAGAACAATTAGCAGAATTAGGTATACCAAAGCGTTATATAGCGCCAGTTGCTAGCTATTGGCCTAATCCCATTAGCATTGTTATTCCTACTTCCCCTGGGCTTGCATACCTTGATTTAGACAAATTTTCTCTAGCGATGCGCATTCCAGCAGACGATGTGTTACAAAAGCTACTTGTGCAAACCGGTCCGCTTCTAACGACTAGTGCGAACCATGCCGGTGAAGCACCAGCAACTACTGTCCAGGAAGCACAAGTATATTTTGGTGACTCAATAGACTTTTATGTCGATAGGGGTAAAATAGATAACCCACCTTCAACAGTAATCCGCATAGTCGATGACGCCGTAGAAGTTTTACGTGAGGGGGCAATGAAGATAAACGAAAGTGGAGGGATAGTATGAAAGGGTGTCTATTATGACCTTTGACGAGTACCAAAAACAAGCATTGGTTACTGCACACGATACTACCTCTACACTAGGTAAAACCATTACAGCTATGGGTATCGCCGGTGAGGCTGGAGAAGTACTGGAAAAATGGAAGAAAATTTTGGTCTACCAAGGTGGTAAAGTGTCTGATACGGATATTCTCGAAATTAAAAAAGAGCTTGGCGATGTTGTGTGGTATGTGGCGGTTTTGGCGCACAGCTTGGGACTCTCATTTGAAGAAGTTATAAAATTAAATACTGAAAAACTCAAAGACCGCCAAAAACGAAACGTTATTAAGGGAGCAGGAGATAATCGGTGAAATACGACACTGCCCAACCACGAATTGCAAGCTACATGATTATCAAAAACGAGGAAGGCAAGATCGTATTCCTACTACGCAGTAATACCGGCTGGATGGACGGATACTATACTTTGCCAGCTGGCAAAGTAGAAATAGGAGAGGCTTTTACAGACACCGCTATCCGCGAAGTACTAGAGGAGGTTGGGGTAACAGCTAACAAAGATAATTTGAAACAAGTGCTCACAGTACATAGAAAAGAAAAATACACTGATGATAATACCTGGGTAGATATATACTTTGAGCTGACTAGTTTCAGAAATGAACCTTACAATGCTGAGCCTACTAAACACGGCAACTTAGCTTGGTTAGACCCACAAAATTTACCAAAGAACATTGTCCCTTGTGTTCGAGCAGCTTTCGGCTTTATGGCTGAAGGTAAGAAATTTGCTGAATGGGGCTGGAAAAAGTAGTAAAATCTGTATTTTATGGTAAAATATATTAAAGAGTATAAGTCATAGAATTTTGATATATGGAATTTGATAAAACACCTCGTTCCGAAACGAATAAGCCTGCTAATATCAGCGAGGCTAGTGGTGAGCTTTCTGCTTCAAGCAAAGAAAAGAAGAAAAAACGCACAAGCAAAAAGCGAATTTCTGCTCCTGTGCCTTTAGAAATAATTGCTGATGAAGATAAAAAATCCAAGGGCGGGGAAAAGGCTCTGAAATCAAAAAAGACCAAGAAAAGACCCAAAACGACTGCTGTCTCAGAAGCTGGAACACCAGCGGCAGAGACGAGTAGCGCAGGCAATGAAGCAGAGTCTACAGAAAAACCTTCGCCCAAAAAGGCAGGCAAAGAGCAAGCTTCGGTTGTACCTGACGCAATTTCGGAAGGAGCGTTTGTAGATGAGCAAATGCCAGAGTCAGATGAGTCTGCGCATACGGTAGAAACGTCTGAAAAAACAGATGATACCTTTGCTGAAAAGGTTATTTTACCTCATGAAGTTGGTGAAGAGGAAGGTGAACTATTTGTGTCGGATCGATTGCAGCAAAAGCTTGATAGAGAGTCGGATGACTCGGTACCAGCACCAGAGCAAGGAGCTATGGATAGCGAAGCAGATGAAGATGACGAATTACCTATCGTAACAGCCACCTCAACTCCTGCCTCATCTCCACAGGCAACAGGTTCTTCTACGTTGCCTACTTCTAGGAGTTTGGGTGGATCGACTGCTGCTCCGGGAACAGGGCAAGGACGAGTTCCAACTCCAACCACTGCGGGTGGCGGTACAGCACCACCCCATACGCCGCCAATTGCTGCTCAGCCAGCGGGCTTTGGAGGGGGCCCTGCAGCAGCAAATCTTGCACCAGCTGCGTACACTGCAGCCGTACCCGCTGCTGCCAATCGTGCGCCTGGGCGTGATAGAAATGCCGAACGGCGTAATCTTGTGGCAGGAATCATCTTGGGTGGGGTTATAGAGCACATTCGCCACAAACGCCGTGAGAAGCGCATGAAAGCTGTACATAAAAAAGAAGTCAAAGAGCTAAAAAAAGAGCAACAATTCCAACAAGCAGAGAACTACCAAGCTGAACAAAAAGCGAAGCGCACCAAAACCACACTAGAGCAGCAGATTGAACGCTTAACCCAATCAGTTTCTAAAGAAAAGGAAGCTGCTAGCCAAAGCGAAGCGGGCAAAGTCAAAAATCGCAAAGAAAAAAAATCACCACAGCAAGAAATTCAATCAACTTTTTACGAAGAATATAAGCAAAAGTTTCGTACCTCCGAAACAACGCTGGTTGGCCGCCAAGATATACATGTACCTGAAAAACAGGCTCCAGCACCAGAACAGCTCGAGCCTACTGATGAGCTGCTAGAAGTGCCTCCAGATAGACGAGTTGAGACAAGTGCCTGGCATCGCATTGAGGTAGATAAAAAAACAGGCAAAGCCGTTGAAAATCCCACACTCGCATACGGCGAAGAATTTCAAAATGAACAGCACCAAGAGCAATTGCGACGCCAAATTGCTGAAGCTAGTGTGGAGAGCGAGCAAGTTAAAAAAAGTTATTTGCCTATGGTAGATAAAACAACCAGCACAACGGTTGAAACTCATGACCCGCCTGTCGCTTCTCAGAAAGCAGAGCCCACTTCACCAGTCAATAACGCCTTTCATACCATGCGAGACAAAGCATCTGATAGTAGCGGACTAGATATTATCCTTTGGGTCGTCTTTTTCTTTATCGTGCTTGCAATTATTGCTCTATTGTAAACGTTTGCCGAAGCCATTCGTCCAAACTTCCCCCACCTCCAGCAGTGAGGCAAAGTACAAGTTCACCTGCTTCGAGGTGGTGTTGTATGTTTTGGTGCAGTTTTTCGTCCAAACGGCTTGGTGTAGCTATGGCCTGAGCTTTATCACTCAACATAGCACGCAGATCTTCAGGACTCAACAATGACAGGTTAGGATCTTCGCGTGCAAGGTAGCTTGGTACAATATAAAGTTTTTCTGCTTCGTCAAACAAATGCCTCAAATGTTCTTTGATAAAGTGCTGACGAGTATTATGCAAACCTTCATATACCACCACAACCTTTTTCCCGGCTACTTCCTGGGCTGTTTGCAGGGCTCCTTGAATTTTAGGGGGTGTGTGCGCGTAATCTGTGTAAAGCCCGGGAACAATCTGCTCAAATCTGCGGCTTATGCCCGGAAACTTATTCAAATGTCCTAAAAGTTCACCAAGCGGTATTTGGGTGATCGAGTGGATAGCGCTAGCAACCTGAAGCGCATTATGTCGGTTGACTTTCCCAGTTAGCGTTACTTTGCTAAGCATCGTATCGTTCTCGTCGAGAGGCAATAGGTTAGGCTCCACAGGCAACTGTAGGCGTTGTATATCGGTGTTCCAAGCCACAGTTAACGCCGATTGCTGTACGAATGTACGAAAAGCGTCTTCGTACTCTGATTGAGTTTTGTATACATCAGGGTGATCCCAATCAACGCCTGTAATCATGGATACTTGTGGGTGAAATGCCAAAAAATTCCGCGCGTATTCATCCGCTTCGTAGATAAAATACTCACTCGCGGAATCATAGATACCCATATCACCAAATGGCAGCTTAGCACCCACCGAGTAACTGACCGGCAGATTCAATTGCTTGAAGAGCCAGATTGCCATAGCTGTAGTAGTGGTTTTTCCGTGAGTTCCGGCTATTGCAATAAGTTTCAGGCTTTTTTCGTGCAGGATATGATTTAGCAATTCATCTCTCTTACTGGTGCGGATTGAGTTTTCTTTGCAAAACTTGAGTTCGGGAGGATTAAGCTGCTCGCTGGTAACGGCTGTGGTATAAACGAGCCAGTCTATAGGTTCTTTAGCATGTACAGCTGCAATATCGTCGTATGTTTGGCCAATATGAATATTGCCTATGCCTTGTTTTTGCAAGTAGTGGATATATTGAGAATCTTGCTTGTCCGAGCCCGATACTTGAAACCCAGCTTGCTTTGCGATCAAGGACAAGGGGCCTAACCCGGTGCCCCCAATACCAGAGAAGTAAATATGCATGCTCTCAGTCTATCATGTCATCAGATATGTTACACTGAGCGTAGAATACGTAAAATAAAAATATGGAAACACGCCAAAAAAAACAATTTCACCACCTTTGGACAAAACTACGGTTTATCCGGGCAGAATACCTATTCGTACTGTTTATATGTCTGCTTATCTTTACGGCATTTGCCTTACGACACAACAATGAACGTATGCTGGAATTACGTCAAGCGGTATTCACTGCTGATGAAAAAAATGGGGATGTAGAAGGCACTTTACGCGAACTGCGCAAATACGTTTACGCGCATATGAATACTGATCTCAGCACTGGAAAAACAGCTGTTTATCCTCCTATTCAGCTAGAACACACATACGCAAGGTTAATAGAAGCTCAGCAAGCGCAGGTCAAACAAGCCAATCAGCAAATTTATACGGAGGCTCAGAAATACTGCGAACGATTACACCCCGAAAGTTTTTCAGGCGGCCCAAGGGTTCCATGTATACGTGAATATGTCGCAGGCAAAGGGGTGCACATTGCTCCTATACCCGACAGTCTTTATAAGTTTGACTTCACATCACCAAAGTGGTCACCCGACCTAGCTGGATGGAGCATTGTGGCAACGGCATTTATAGGCATATTGGTAGTACTGCGAATAGGGATCCAATTTATCCTAAAAAGATTACACGTACTTTAGTTAGATGGAGTGGAAGGGGTACTTGTGCCAGGGCTAGTTGGAGTGTTGCTGTTATTATTTGACGTTGATGAGTTTGCGGAAGTATCTGTTGCAGAAGAGTCGTTGGATGAAGCGCTGTCGCTCGAAGTATCTGTCGCAGAGCTTTCATCTGTATTGGTTGAGGAGTCAGTGGCGGAATTACTACTTTGATTTTGAGTAGTAGAAGATTGACTATCACACTTCTGGCCATTTTTATTTTCACTTTGCCACTGCTTAATTGCTTTGGCTACTTGGCCATCTGACTGGAGGTTTTCCCAGAAGTTCACTTGATCTCTTGAGATTATCATTTTATCCTGTGGCTTGTGAATTTCACAACCACGCTTTACAAGAGTGCTGTTTGTTGCATTTGTGCTATTAACATCTTGAGCGGAACCATTATCCTGAATGTAATACACGTCGTATAAAACAATGTAGTGGCTGTTGATCGTGCCAATTTTACCAAAATATGCCTGCTTATCCACGAGTGCAACTACCTGGTAGTTATTTGTATCTACATAGGAACCCTCGGGCTTAATTGATTTAGTTGATAGCCCTAGGATGAGCGCTACGATGAGTACCACCACAGATATCAGAAGACAAATAAACAATACTGCGAAAGGTCGTCCTAGTTTTATTTTTTGTAAAGTTTTTTTTGCAGTTGGCTTATCTGAGTCGCTTGATCCGGCTACATTCGTAGAGGCGTTTGCCGGCTGAGCGCTGTTCCGCTGAAAGCCACGAGAAGAAAATTCCATGTAATTTCCACCTATTTATTAACTTTAGATACAACCATAAGTGTAATACATAAGCAGGATCTCATGCAACTTCGCACGCTAAAAGAAGTGTAAAAGGGTTGACAAACAAAATACTACCAGAGTATGTTAGGGGTACTACCACTAATTATAAGAGAGGGAGACCATACGTAATGGCATACAAGCACACAAACTCAAAGGGAGTAACATACTACCTAAACTCAAAGAAGGTAACACTTCGTGGTGGCAAGGAACAAACAATTTACTATTTCAGTAAAGACGAACGAAAAGATACTGGCACTGAGCTGCCTGCAGGTTACGAAGTAAACGAAAATCCACGCAACGGTTTCTTGACCGTAAAGCGCAAATAATCGATTTATTTCTTAAAAATACCCAGATGCCCCAGGCGATTTGGGTATTTTTTTATTTCCTTAACCTTGATACCATAGGGCAGTATGTCAAAAGCAATTCTAAGTGTTAGAAATCTACAAAAAACTTACGACGACAAAAAAGTAGTTAATGGTATTAGCTTCGATGTCAAAAAAGGCGAGATTTTTGGTATCTTAGGGCCGAATGGCGCCGGCAAAACTACGACGCTCGAAATGATAGAAACATTACGTCCGATTGATGGCGGTACGGCAACCATTGACGGAATTGATGTAGCGACACAGCCGTACAAAATTCGCAGCATAATTGGCGTCCAGCCTCAGACGCCAGGATTCCAGGATAAAACCAAGTTAACAGAGTTGATTGAAATGTTTGCAGCGGCATATGGTGAGAAAGTTGATGCACAGAAATTCCTGGATGACGTGCAGCTTGGCGACAAAAAAGACAGTTACGTAGAGAGTCTTTCGGGTGGTCAGAAACAGCGGTTTAGCATCACGACGGCGCTAGTACATAGCCCCAAAGTTTTTTTCCTTGATGAACCAACAACCGGACTTGACCCACAAGCGAGACGCCACCTGTGGGACTTGATCGAAGATGTACGCAAACGAGGTATTAGCGTAATCATGACTACGCATTATATGGATGAAGCTGAAATACTTTGTGATCGGATTGCAGTTATGGACAACGGCAATATCATTGCGCTCGATACACCCAAGAAACTGATCAAGGATCTCTTAGGCCGAGGTTTCAAGAAGAAACAGCATGTTGAACAAGCTAATTTAGAGGACGTCTTTATTGATTTGACCGGTAGGGAGTTACGAGCATGAAACAGCAGCTATGGACAGTCTGGACGTTTACGCGTATTAATAGCCGCCGATTTTTCCGGGATAGATTAGCAATCTTTTTCGGGTTTGCTTTCCCGCTGATATTTTTACTAGTATTCGGTAGCCTAAATAGTGGCAGCTCAGACGTATCTTTTAAAGTTGCGCTTATCAATAACTCAAATACACAGTTCGCAAAAAGTTTTGTCACTGACGCGAAACAGCAAAAAGTTTTAGAAGTCGATAAAAAAGTTACGACACTCAGTGCCGCCAACGAAAAATTAAGCCAAGGCACTCTTGACGCTGCCGTAGTACTACCGTCGGATTTTGGTAAACTAAAAAACCAAAAATACCCCTCGGGCACAGCAGAAGTGCACTATACTCAAAACAGTGAACAGGCCGGGCAAACGCTAGTATCTATCCTTAATACTCAATTCAAGAGTATCAATGCCAAATTTGTAAAAGCTGACACACCGTTTACGGTAGAAGCAGTACGCAATAATCAGCGCAGCCTTTCAGCCTTTGACTACACCTTTGCAGGGTTACTTGGTTTCGCTATTGTTGGCATGGGTATTTTTGGTCCTGTAAACGTTTTCCCAGAGCTTAAGAAAATGGGTATTTTACGTCGCCTCCACACCACGCCGCTGCGTGTGTGGCAATATTTTCTATCGACTATGTTGTCGCAGCTTATTATTGGCCTGTTGTCACTAAGTTTAATGTTTATAGTATCAATGGTGTTGTTCCACCTCAAGGTTATTGGCAATTACGCTGAGCTGTTAGTGTTCCTTATATTTAGTATCATCATGATCTTGGGTATTGGGTTGGCTATGGGAGGCTGGGCTAAGAACGAGCGCCAGGTAGCTCCACTGGCAAATATTGTGGTATTCCCGATGTTTTTTCTTTCAGGTACTTTCTTCCCTCGATTTTTAATGCCGGAGTGGCTGCAGACTATTTCAAGTTTCTTGCCACTTACTCCAGTGATTGACGGCATTAGGTTGCTCGCTACAGAAGGCAAGCACCTTATAGATATTTTGCCACAAATCGGCTTAATTGGTCTCTGGATGATTGTCATTTACGCAATAGCTTTTCGTGTATTCCGCTGGGAATAGAAGTGAAGAAAAATTTAAGGATATATTGCAAAATTATAACAGATGTGTTATAATTAAAAGCATGAACGGTATAGAAGAACATCTTTCACGCTTTGCCGCAGAAGCGCATACCACTGCATCTGTTCACGAGCACGAAGCTGATGGATATGAAAGCGAGGGTGCGCCCGTCTATCATGACCGTGAAGATGCATTGGCCCATGTAGACCCTGAAGCACTTTATGACACAGGGATTATTAGCGGTGGCGAAAGGTCATGGGTACTCGATGGCGCTGGCGTGCAGCTACCCGAGGATGGACCTTCTGAGATACAGATAACCGACGCCCGTACGCGACCAGAAGTGCCATCAGAGCTTACTTCTGAGCAAGAACAAGCAATAGATGAGCTTGTCGAGAAACGTAACATCCCCTATGGCGAGGCTCGCAGAGCTGTTTTAGGCAGGCAATAACTCGCCGGAATAAGCACTGTACTATTCGCACCTTCTTAATAACCCCAGAAATACCAGGTACAATTTAATAGATGACGTATACAAATCTACCAAAGCCTTTCTTTATATTGGCGCCGATGGACGATGTGACCGATACGGTATTTCGCCGAATCATTAGCTCTTGTGCTGCTCCGGATTTGTATTTTACAGAGTTTGTAAATGTTGATGGCCTGCAAAGTCCTGGTCGCCAGAAGCTCATGAAAAAACTACGCTTTACTGACGCAGAGCGGCCAATAGTGGCACAAATATGGGGCAAAAATCCAGAAAATTATTACAAAACCACTAAAGAATTAGTCGAAATGGGTTTTGCCGGTGTGGATATTAATATGGGTTGCCCAGCGAAGTCCGAAGTTAAGGCTGGCACATGTAGTGCACTCATTAATAACCGACCTTTGGCAGTAGAAATTATTAGGGCTACTCAGGAAGGCGCTGCTGGCCGCGTGCCGGTAAGTGTCAAGACACGCCTCGGCTTTAACGAAGTCGATTTTACCTGGCACGAACTACTATTGCGACAAAACCTCGATATGTTGACCATTCATGGCCGCACAAAAAAAGAAATGAGCAAAGTGCCCGCAAATTGGCAAAACATTGGCCACATACGACAAATGCGTGATGATGTAGACGTAGCTACGCTGATTGTTGGCAACGGCGATGTCGAATCCCGCCAGCATGGTTTGAAATTGACAAAAGAATACCGGCTAGATGGCATCATGATTGGTCGCGGCGTATTCCAAGATCCCTATGCCTTTACAGAAACAAGTCCTTGGCAGGACATGCCACAAGACGAACGAATTACACTTTATAAAAAACACGTTGAGCTGTTTGCGAACACGTGGCAAGAAGGCGAACGTCCTATCCACACACTCAATAAATTTTGCAAAATCTATATTCAGGGCTTCGATGGAGCCAAACAGCTTCGTGAAAGCTTTATGCAAGCCCAAAATATTAATGAGTTAAAAGAGCTTCTAGAGAATATTCAATATAATGGAATTGACAAATAGTTAAATATTTGCTATTATAGAGCATGTAATTATCAAAAAACAAAAATAAGCGAGAAAAATATGCAAGTATCCCCACTCGATACAATTACTGATACTCCGGCTCAGGTAGAACTTTTGCCTGGAGTTAATTTATATGCCGAAGGGTTAGAGACCCAGGCGGAATTAGAAGTAAGGGCTAAAGGATTTTATGATGCAGTAGATGCTATCACGCCTTCGCCTGCAGACCCAGAATGGTCGAATACGCATTATGAGGCAATACGGTTGATACATGAACTCAGAGATGAAGGGCGATTAGATGACGGTCAAGCAGTTGATGCCGCGGAATTATTTACTCGTGGTTTCGCAGTCGCCTTGCGAGAAAATCCAAGGACTACTAGTAGTACAAGCTTGGCGCATGCAGCTGAAGATACGCGTTATGCTGCAGGTTCTATTCCTATTACAAGTTCTTCAATACCAATATGGGAGGCTGCAATTGAAAGACTGACTCCAGATATTGAAGCCGAGAGAGCTGTAGTGGACACTCCTGGATAAAAGCAATAACAAGTTTATTGGTGGGGGTGGTTGGAATCGAACCAACTACCAAGCGGTTATGAGCCGCCTGCTCTGACCGATGAGCTACACCCCCTGAAATACTTTTAGGCATGAACGACGTTATTTACTGTGATGCTCGCTCACTGTACCTTAGTACGGCTCGCTGTGCTTCTCGCAAATGCCTTGTTCCTGCACTAAATACGTATATTTCAACTATTTGCACATACGTAACAGATACGAGTATAGCAGATTTTTACAGAAGTTATATAATGTATATACGTGTTTGGAAAAATTAAAACCTACCAAAATAAAATAATCCAAGAAGCGCGCGTATTTCAAGACGTGAGGGCGCTTGGTATCGTAATGTTTTTGGTAATCGCACTACTAATAAGTTGGAGCGGCGTAAAGGTTATTGAAACAAATTATCGTTTGCAAAAAGAAATCGCTCGCATGCAACAAGAAACCGAGGTTCGTCGTTTGGAAAATCGTAACTTGGCACTTGAAAATCAATATTTTGAAACTGATGAGTATTTAGAGTTAGAAGCCCGAAAGAATTTTGGTTTGGCCGCTCCGGGCGAAACGGTCTTAGTGGTGCCTAAAATAGTTGCACTGAAAAATGTAACTATTAAAGATGAGGCTGACGTCTCAAGAACGACTCAAAACAAAAACCAACCAAAGTGGCAGCAAAATATCACTGCCTGGTTTGATTTCCTTTTGCACAAAAATAGCAACGATTGACAATATCACCTCTGTTTGCTAAAATAATACTTTGACATCCAAGGAAGGAAAAGAGCAGCCCGAGAGAATGAATTCACTTCATTCCCCGGCGCGATGAGAAAAACCTTGGTTTGTCTCATGATTATGACGCGGGGTGGAGCAGCGGCAGCTCGTGTGGCTCATAACCACAAGGTCGCAGGTTCGAGTCCTGCCCCCGCAACCAAGAAAAGTGCCCGTCCTTGTGACGGGTATTTTTCTTGGTGTATTTTTAGCCAGTTGTTACACTGAACGCATGATTCTTTGGGCGGTTTTATTCGGCATATTGTCGATGACTGGGTATGCGTTTGCAAATGTCTTTTCACAGCCTTTAGCTAGAAAATTTGGTATCGCCCAAACTATTCTTCTGAGAGGGGTGACGGTAATCGTAGCTTTGGCGATAGTCTCCATTCCCAGCTTTCATTACCTAAGCAATGTACAGTATGTGCTGTACGCTTTAATTCTTGGGATAGCGGGGTATCTTCCTCTGCTGGCCTTTACGCATGGTATTAAGATAAGCCGAGTGGGGATCATATCGCCAATTGCGGGCAGCTCACCGTTTGTGACGGTATGGCTGGCTTTCTTGATACTTCATACGTCACTTTCCAAGGCGCAGTGGTTCGCTATTCTTTTGATCGTTATGGCAAATATTTGGGCTTCAATAAATCCAAAAAGCCTGAAAGACTCGAATATCATTAACCTCGCTAGCGGTATTCCTTATGCATTACTGGCAGCTATTGGCTGGGGTTTATTTTATTTTGCCTTTATTTATCCGGCGCATACGCTTGGACCCTGGCTGTCGGCATTTATAGTGGAACTTGGCGTGATAATTGGTGCTGGCATCCATTTGTTAGTAAGCAAAGAAGCGATACGTTTTAAGCATGCATTAACTCCTGGTATGGTTGGGAATGGACTTGGCATAGTACTTGGCACAATAGCGTTTACAGTTGGAGTTACCAAATATAATGTAGGCATAGTTGCGGCGTTAAGTAACTCTTGGGCCTTGCTGTCTTTATTGTTGGCCGCGTATTTCTTCAAAGAACGCTTAAACCGCTCCGAAGTAGTAGCTGCGGTACTTATGGTGGCGGGGGTTATGACTGTATCTATTGCATAGTACTTTCTAAGGGCATATTAGAGTGACTGACCTTAAGATGTAGAAGTGTCTCAGAGATCAAAGTTGGTACGTGTATAACGCTTTTGCTATGCTAAAGCTTATGAGCGCAGAACTTGTCTTTGCTATTGTATTTTTTGCTTCTACGGTCCAGTCGTCGTTAGGTTTTGGTTTTGCACTCATCAGTTTACCGTTACTTAGTTTTATGCTCCCCATAAGCCAGGCTGTTTTAATCGTACTATTACTCGGGGCACTAGTTAACATATGGCTCGCGGCTAAATACCGTAGCTACAATAAAGCAGCAAACTATAAAACACTTGGCGTATGGCTGATTATCGGTGCGATAACCCCGATATTTTTCATCGGAAAGGTCAATAGTGCTGTATTGGAAATTATCATCTACAGCTTTATTATCATTACGGCGATTTCTTTATTACTTGGGCATAAAATAAAAATTACACACGAAAAATCTACAGAATTAGCGGTAGGGTTGCTAGCAGGTGTTTCCAACACGGTATCAGCTATGAACGGCCCCATAGTGATTTTATTTTTTGAGAACAGCCGTCTCAGCAAGCGAGCATTTCTAGCAACGGTTTCTTCTTTATTTTTCATAACAAATATGGTGAGTATAGCAGTGCTGCTCTCCGTTGGCGTGATTCACAAGGACATCCCCTTGCAAGTTTTAGTTGCGGCTCTATGTGGTGTTATTGCAGGGATTTGGGTAGGCAATAGATTAGAAAACAATATGTCAAACAATATTTTTGGCCGAACAGTAATTATGGCAGTGTTAGCTATAGCTACAACTCAAGTATTGTTACTTGTGTATAGGTAAGATATCAGGCGATGCACATCTGGTACGGTGTACATTACTTACCTATCAGGTATACAATTGAATGTGTATGTTCATCATTCCGCCTATTGGTAAGCTGTTGAAACGCGATGTGTTGTTGCTGCAAGTGGTACCAACGTTAGTAGTATTTTTGGTACTATTTGCCTTTGCTATTGTTAGTTGGCGCAGCGCGGAAGCCACTCTGCAAGCTCAAAAAAACCAAACCATAAACGAGAAAATGGCTGGATTTCAGGATACGTTAAAAAGTCGTACACAAGCTAGCGATGTGTTACTACGGGCAGGTACCGGCTTGTTTGGCGCCTCTGAAGCAGTGAGCGCAAAAGAATGGACACAATTGTACAGTAACTTTGACGTACAACGTAAGTTTGCCGGTGTTGATACCATTGGCTATGCCCCGGTAGTGGAGGCTTCAGGCAAGTCTGCGTTTGAAGCAACTTTGAGGGCTGAAAATAATAACCCCAGCCTCGTCATTAAACAATCAGACAATCAACGACGCTATGTACCGGTTATGTATCTTGAGCATTTTGGCACTTATACGTCGGATGGCCTGGGCTACAATATGAATAGCGATGCGGCTTCTCGCATTGCGATGGATAAGGCTGCTGCTACAGGCGCGCCAATAATGACGACGAAGCTTCGTTTATTTAATGGCAAATCATCCGGAGTATTTCAATATATGCCTGTATATATGCGAGGGGCTTCGCTGGCGTCTGTTGAAGAGCGGAGAAAAGCCCTGAAAGGATTTGTATTTGCTACAATACGCCCTAAAGAACTTTTTGCCCAGTCTCTGAGTGCGACTAGCAGATTCAACTTCGCAGTTAAGGACACGGGAGAAAGTGGCAAGCAAGAACTACTATTCACTTCTATAGATAAAAATAACCTAAATAGTGATGAGTTATTAACAAAGCCAGTACGCACATCCGGTTTTGAAGTACTTGGACAAAAATGGGAAATAGAACTCTTGGCAAGCAATGGTATAGTTTCTGCTACTGATGACGAACGCCCTTCTACTATTTTGACTGCCGGCGTTGCTATATCTTTAATTGCAAGTGTTGCTGTGTACTTGCTTATCCAATTTCGTACCCGATCATTTGCCCTGATGGAAGAGAGGAAACTGCAACAGGCAAAAGACGAGTTACTGTCTTTGGCTTCTCATCAGCTTCGTACGCCGGCGACAGGGGTTAAGCAGTATATTGGCATGGTGCTTGATGGGTTCGGAGGTCGCTTGCTCAAGGGTCAGGTTAAACTACTTGATCAAGCTTATAAATCCAACGAAAGGCAATTACAAATAATTAACGAATTTCTGTATGTTGCCAAGCTAGGCTCTGGCAGCCTCACGACAACGACACAAAAGTTCGATCTGGTACCCGTTGTAAAAGATGTGGTCGAAGAAATGAGCCTGGAAGTTAAAGAGAAGGGCCACAAACTTAAAGTTATCATACCGCAAACTTCTTTCGTTATGGCTGATGAGCATAGTGTACGTATGATTCTCGAAAACATGCTGTCAAACGCCATAAAATATACATCTGACCAGGGGAAGGTAGAAGTTGTACTTCGTAAAATGGCAACTGAAGTCCAGGTTATGGTAAAAGACAACGGCGTGGGCATAGACAAGCGAGACCAGCACCTTTTATTTAAGCAGTTTTCACGCATACCCAATGAATTTTCGGTCAATGTGAACGGTAGCGGTATCGGGCTGTACTTGTCCCAGCAGCTAGCGGGTCTTAACGGAGGTTCTATAAGTGTGGTCAGTGAGCTTGGGGAAGGCTCCGTTTTTACGCTCCATTTGCCGAAGAAATCTGTGAAAAATCTTACCACTAAACGTAAAGTTTCATGATAGAGTAAATAGTAATGAGTAAAAAAGTCTCAAAGAAGGTCTTGGTCGTAGAAGACGAACAAGCTCTCAGTGCCGCTTACAAAATAATTCTAGAAAGTGCAGGGTACCAAGTACAGACCGCTTTTGATGGCAAAGAGGCTTTGAACGAAGTTGCAAAAGAAGATCCTGACATCATACTGCTAGATCTTAAGATGCCTCGTATGGACGGCATTGCATTTTTGGAAGCTTATCAACCACATCTTCTAAAAAGGAAGCCCAAAATCTTAGTCTTTAGTAATTTCGATTTGCAAGACGAAATTGATCGGGCGTTTAGCTTGGGGGCGGACAAGTATGTCTTAAAAGCGTGGGCTGCGCCGAAAGATTTATTGAAAATAGTTAGCGAAATAGATAAAAGTTAGACTACTTTAGCTGTCAAGATTGGTAATTTCCTTGCCAACTGCCTTGATGACCAGTTTTTTGTCAACAACGTATTTTTTATTTCTATAAGCTACTGTTCCGGAGCGCTTTAAATTGCCCAGTTCTGTAGCAACAGTTTCACGGGTTAAGCCCAAGCAGTCAGCAATAGTTTGATGTGTCAAAGGGATGCCGAGCGTATATAGGCCACTCACCATTTCGTTGCCATGTCGGATAGCCAAAAAATAAAAGAAATAAATTATTTTATCTTTAGCTCGAGGTTGCTGCAAAGCAAGATTACGAATAAGGCTGCTATTGGATTCGTGCAAAAAACGATCTAGCATATATGTAACGACTTCTGGCTTTGTACGAGCCAGTTCATAAGAGGATTTCTCAATGGGTGCGAGTTCGCAAGGTGTGAGAGCTTCGTAGTAAAAACTGGCAGTCGTGGTGTAATTGTGTAGCCAATCCATGGGGAATATATCACCTTCTGTATAAAAGCCAACGACGTATTCTTCGCCTTGATCATCAATGGCATACACTCGAACGGCACCTTCTGTAACCAGAAAAGCTTGCCGGGGCGCTTCACCCTGAAAATATATAATATTCCCTTTACCGTAACGGCGCACAGAGTCACAAATCGATTTTATCTTGGTATGATCAATTGCTGGTGCCATACCCTATAGTGTAACTTGTTTGTGGACTATTTTACACACCCACTGTAAAGCACGCCACAGCCTGCCCCACAGAAACTTTGTAGTATACAAATATGTTGGCAAATGCTAGCACCAGATAAAGAGCATAAGGAGGGTAGTATGCGACATAGTAAACAATTACAGTACAAGATAGATTCATTCATTAGTCGAAAGACTTCGCAATATCCGGAAATTGACGAATATGCACAGGATATTTCTCGGCTGTAGCAAACCCTTTATAAATAAAGAATTGCAAACTAGGCAAGGAGTTGTAGTATATGGGCATAATAGGATGGATTATTCTGGGTGGACTAGCAGGCTGGGTAGCATCAATGATCATGAAGACAGATGCCGAGCAAGGGGCTTTTCTGAATATAATAACTGGAATTATAGGGGCTTTATTAGGCGGCTTTATCTTATCAATTTTGGGGGGTGAAGGCGTTAATGGGTTTAATATATATAGCTTTTTAGTGTCCCTCTTTGGTGCGATAGTTTTGATCGCAATTGTGAAGTCTTTGCGGAGGGCTTAAATGTATGACAACTGAAGAGATATTGTTGACAATATTGACCGTAGTGATCGTTATTTTGGTAGCCATTGCTATAAGTGTTTTAGTAGTAATCCTTGCCATTGCCCGAAAGATAAACCATGTAACAGATCAAGTACAAATAGTGGCTGATAAAGGTACAAAAGTGGCAGAAGTTTTTACTCCCCTTGGCGTAGCAGGACTTGGGGTTTTTCAGGCAATGAGGGTAATAATGAAAAGGAGATAATCATATGGGTACCCAAGATCCAACTAAATTACTATTAGCGGCCACCGTAGGATTTGCATTCGGGTTGCTGGTTGCTCCTCGGAGCGGTGAAGAAACTAGAGCTAGGTTACGAGAACAAGCTGACGAAGCCAAATTGCGTATGCGTAGCGCCAAAGATGAGCTAAGGCGCCAATCTTCAGAAACAAAAGAAGAGTTAAAAAGTGCCGCTGAGACTGTTCGGCAAGGAGGCAGGGAAGCTACTGAGGCGGTGAAGGGTGGTGCCCAACGAGCAAAACGTACGGTTCAACGGAAGACCGAGGAAACAGAATAGTAGAGGTATTGACTTTTCTGTAAAATCATGTATAATTAAAAGTGTTTGATAATTCAAACAAACACATATAAAATAAAAGGTACCTTTTAAAAAACAAAAACGAAAGGACCAAAATGAAAATAGGCGAAAACGCCTTATCTTTTGAGTTGGTTCCGACCAACAACAAAAAGATAGCAAAACTAGATAGTTGGTTTAAAAGCCTCTAAGCTATCTGGATTTTCAAGAAAAAACCTCTCTATGAGAGGTTTTTTCTGTATGTAAATCACTACGAATTTATTCGCGCCGGAGAGCGTCTATCGGATTGATTTTCTGGGCTCTACGAGCAGGGGCGTACACTACTAGTAGGCCGATGAGCACAGTAAAAGCCGTCAGGCTTGCAATAGCCCACAGCGGAGAAGAAAACATTTCAAAATGATCATGTACGCCACGTCCAGCCGCAAAGCGGTTCATAAAAAAGGTAACAATTTTACCCGCAATTATGGCTAGACCGATACCGGTTAAAGCACCTATGAAGGATATCAATACGGCCTCTAAGACAAATAGTTTACGCATATCCTTGTTGCGGCCACCAAGGGCAATCATCAGGCCAATTTCTCGAGTGCGCTCAAGCAAAGAAATAGTCAGCGTATTAAACATACCCAAAATTGATACGATCATGCCAATGCTGCCAAATGATATCAATATAATAGTAAAGAATTTAAAGATTTCATTAATCTGATCCAGTGTATCTACCGGAGAGGTGGTTTCTAGACCTCGGCTTTCGACTTGCTTACGGATAAGTGTGACGTTATCGGCATTGTCGGCTATAATCTTGACGTTTTTAAAAGCTGAAACACCGGCAACTGCAAAGTTGTCTTTAGGCATGAACACTTCGGTTCCAGAGCCTGAGTCGATAACACCTACAATTTTAAAGGTTTTTTGTATTTTATCGGCTTTTTTACTGGCGCCTTGCAAGGGGATCACAATAGTAAGGCCTTTGTTGAGCGCTTTCTTATTTTCTTTGATGCCAAGTGTTTCAAGTGTTGACGTGTTGACAAGGATGGAGTTAAAATCCTCTCCATTCAATAAGCGCCCAGCTGCTAAGTTCAGTGAAGTCATTTCTTGGTAAGGTACGTCAATACCGTACACGACGCTATCAATTTCAGCGCCGCTATGTCGCAAACTACCGGGAAACGAATATTGCACGCCGACTTTTTCAACGTGATTAAACTGCTTGATATCGTTTACGACCTTTTCGTCAAGCCGTATGAGCTTTGAGTTGGGTGAACTGACGTCGATACTTTTGATAGATTGGTCACCAATAACTTGGTCGGTGACCAATTTTTGTAAGCCTAAACCAAAACTTAACAGGAAAAATATAGCACCTATGCCGATCACTACACCAAAGATTGTAAGAAGCGAACGAAGTTTTTTAGCGGTGAGGTTTTTCCAGGCAATAGTAAATAAGACTTTGGTACGCACCGAACTATACTTATGGTGATCTTGTGTAAGTTTTTTAGGCAGCTGTGGCATGACCGGATTCTTCCTTTATTTGTGCCAGGCGGTTAATGCGGTCTCGCATACCACGAATGAGTGAGTCGGTGGCTTCGTGGATTTCTGAATCAGGAATTTCTTCGACGACGCCGTCTTGGATATGGAGTAAATGGTCAGCGAGTGATAAATACTCCATGTTATGGGTCACCAGAATTATCGTTCGACCATAGTTCACCTTGGCGTTATGCAAAAGTTCCATAATCATATCACCGGTTGTACTGTCCAGGCTTCCTGTTGGTTCGTCAGCAATGACAAACATCGGATCATTGACAATGGCACGTGCCACGGCGATACGCTGTTGCTCGCCACCTGACAATAAAATTGGATATTTCTTTTCATAACTTTGCATATTAATAAGCTCAAGAGCTGCGTAGGCTTTTTTAGCGGCCATAGGCTTGTTATAGCCTAAGAAATACAAAGGCAAGGATACATTTTCAATGACATTTAGGCTTTTTACCCAAAAATTTTGCTGATACACAATACCGATGCGGTTCGCTCTAAAATAAGCGAGTTCATTGGGAGAAAGTTGGTAAACATTGTTGCCCTCGAATTCAACCTGGCCTTTCGTCGGTTTTTGCAAGCCAGTCAAAATATTAAGCAGTGTGGACTTACCTGACCCTGACTGGCCGTACACGATATTGAAAGTGTTTTCCTTTATTTTAAAGTCTGCCTTTTTGAGCACGGTAAAGCTTTCTTCGCCCACCGTAAAATGCTGCTCGATCTCACTGGCTTTTACTATAATTTTGTCATCGTCAGCCATACTATAGCCCAAATACCTTTTGCAACGTATTAAGAATGATCGTGAGAACACTTTCGCTGGCTCGCCCGATAATAGCTGATTGTGGCTCGCCTTTACCGACATTACCGGCTTTGTCTTTTGAGAGTGGTTGCATGCTATAGACTTTGGAAGTAGGCAAGTCAGATACAATGACTAAATGATCAGTAGTTAGCTTACTGTCTTCAGCAGTTTTACTGTTAAATACTGTAGCGTTGGACCCTTCGGTGTAGCCGACTTGGCTCATTGATGGTTCATCTGTTTTCCACGATATAACTACCTGACCGCGGGCTTCGGCGCCGGTACCACGTACGGATGATTCAACGCTGATTTCACTGACTTTTGGTGGACGTGTATCAAGCGCTGTGCGGAATTGTTGACGATCAGACACCGCTAAGTTGCCATCTCTATCACGACCTTGGGCAATAATAAAGTATGTACTATCATCTTCAAGATTGGAGATACGCATTTGATGGCTGGTCTGTAATTCTGAGTTTTGGAGATCTTTGCCACCACTGCCGACTTTGCCATAGGTTACGGTAGAAGTTGAAGGCACGTTTGTCTCCCACGATACTAACTGTGTACTTGTCGGCTCTCCTGGTACTGGCTGGAAGCGCAGATTGGTGATACGCGGCCTAGGTGGCGTGGTAAAGGTAAAGACGTTGCCTAAGTATTCGCTGCCCTCACCATCAAAGGCGCTGAGGCGGTAATAATATTTTGTGCCATCGCTTAAGCCTTCCAGGCTGAAGTTGTATTGCGACTCAGCAGACGAAGTGTTAATTGTTTTAAGACCGCCGAAAGAGTCGCTTGGGCCGTAGTATAGATTGACCTTATTTGCGCCTTTGGAGCTAAACTGGATCAAGGCGCTTGTGAGCCCGACGTTCAATGTTTCGACTTGCCCGATTACTGGCGCCGGGGCAGTGGTGAAGGTATATTCTTGACTGGTGCCTGTGTTGCCATCTTCATCTGTCCACTTCGCAACATAATAATATGTAGTGCCAGCTGCCAAGTTATCAAGCTGAATGGTATGCGAAGTAACTTGGTCGGAATTACCAATCTCCGATGAACCATATTTGCCACTCGTAGTGCCGATAGCTATCTTTGAGTCACTGGCGCGGTCAGTTGTCCAGTTTATACTAGCCTTTTTAGTAGTTATATTGCTGGTGTTCGGGTTACTTGTGAGGGTTGCCGGTTCGGTGAACTTGCCGGTTGGCAGCATAGACACCGACGTACTATGAGCGCCGCAGTTGTTTGTGTTGTCACAAGCTTCTACGTAGTAATAGTACGTTTGCTGTGATAGACCGGCATCAATATATGTAGTGCTGCTACTGCTGCCAACAAAACTAAAGCTTGTGTTGTTGATTGAGCGATAAATACGATAATTACTGATACCGCTACCGGCATAACTCGGCTCTTCCCAAGTAAGAGCCAGGCGCCACTTTGCGGTAGCCTTGATAGACACATCAACTATATCTACATTGCCCGGTATGCCTGGCGCAGGAGTATTGGCAGTAAAGTTAACACTGGTGTAATTGGCATAATTTATATTGCTGGATTCGTCGCGTGCTACTAGATATAACGTATTGCTGCCGGGCTGGGTGGCGTAAGGCCCCGAGCCCAAACTGGTTACACCACTATTCGTGTATGTACAGTTAGTAGAACTTGGCAGAACGTTGATGGTGTAGCAGTAAGTGAGGTTGCTAGCATCACCCACAAAGGTATTTGGATGATCCCAGTCAAATGAGAATGAGTTTTCGGTGTTGTATGAGGGGTTGACATCAAGGTTTTGCGGCTCACTTGGTGCGCCCGAAGTGTTGACTTTAAGTGTGGCTGTCACATACGAACTTGTTACATTACCAGCCTGGTCCCAAGTGCGGAAGTAAACAGTATTAACCCCTTCATCTATATTGTCGAAGTCTGGTGGATCGGTAGTCTGGTAACTGCCATCGTTGGTAAGCAAATCGCTTGCATCACCAGTCCCACTGTGACTATCGCCATACCAAGACGAACTATTAATTCGATATTGCAAACCAGCTAAACCGGAATTTGCATCGGTAGGAGCTTGGGCGCCATTCGTTGGCCAGGTCAAGGTAGTTTCTTTTGTATTAATAAATCCGGATGGAGCAGTAATATAGCCTGGGTTTGATGGTGGCGTATTATCAAAGCGGAACTGAAATTGAGCTGCCGAAGCCGATATATTACCTGCGTTGTCTATCGCCTTAATACGCAAATAATAAGGACTTGAAGAAGTTGTCATCGCTGTACCCAAAAGTCCTGGTGAAGCTAAGTCAAGGGACGGGTCAGTTATTAAAAATTGGCACAAGTTGCCGGTATATGCTGGCGTTGTGCCGAGTAAGCCTTTAGTGCTAATTGGGTCAGCGGTATTATCAGTACCTAAGTATAAGCAATAGCCTCGAATGCCTGATCCACTATCGCTACCTGGTGTCCAGTTAAAGTAAGGTGAGCTGCTGTTAGTCCATCCATTGCTGGCTAAAGATTGTCCGCCATTACTTTTATACGCAACAATGTTTTGAGCGTTGGTGTCGGGGCTATCTACGTCAGCGTTTGATCCAATTGTCACATCTTGTAATGAAGTGCGTTGGTTTCCGTTACTAAGTAATACAGCTTGCCACTTCAGTCCATAAAAAGTCACAGGAAAATCACCAATATGGGCGTTGGTAGTTGTAGCGTCGTTGGCTTCAGTTGTGGTGCTTGAAGTGACCCAATCGCTGCCATTCCAGTACTTCCATGATGTCCCGTCATCGTTGCTCAAGCGATAGTTAATAGTTCCGCCCTGGAGATCTTCGTCGGTATCAAAAGAGTCATACGACTCAACACCAACAGTGAGTGCAGCTGTAGCAAGACTCACCGTTTGGGCAGTCGTTGTGTAAGGCTTAGTAGTGAGCGTAGGGCGAGCGATATCACTAATACGTACTTCATCAAGCATGCCATTAAAGTAAGCTTGGGGCTTGCCTTGCTCCCGTCCGCCATATCCTGCGCCAATAAGAAGGGGATGGTCTGAATCCGATAGTGTCATAGTGACAGCTTGGGAAGCTTCTTCAACACCGTCTACATACAGACGCATAGTGCTGCCGTCATATGTACCAGCAATGTGGTGCCAGTTTGTATCAAATGAATTAGTGCTAGACTGCAAGAATCCATTGTTTCCCCATGACCATACCGCTGCATCGGCGTTCGCTGTGTTACCGGTTCCTACATAAAGTTTGCCACGATAATTGCTCATTGACTCAACTTCCTCGGCGGTATTCCCCCAGCCATTATTTAGAGAATTGCCACCAATTTTTGTCCAACTACTGCCATCCCATTTCCATGCTTCACCGTCACCAGCGCTATTACCCAGCCCGGTATATAAATCGCCATTGTAGCTTGTCATACTACGGATATTTTCGTATGTACCACTTGCCCAAGAATTTCCAACTTCATCTCCGCCAATCTTCGTCCATGTACTGCCGTTATATTGCCATAAGGTTGCATCACCAGTACTGTTACCGAGCCCGGCATAAAGTTTGCCGTTGTAGGCCACCATACTTTCAATTTGCTCAATAGTTGCATCCCAGCCACTATTGATAGAATCACCTCCTACCTTTGCCCATGAAGACCCGCTCCACCGCCAGACTTCACCATCACCAGCAGATGCTCCCAGTCCAACGTAGAGCATTCCGTTATAGATTGTCATTGAAGATACCCGTTCATAATTCGTCGTCCAACCACTATTCGTAGAATCACCACCAATCTTCGTCCAACTCGTGCCATTCCACCGCCACACTTCAGCATCGTTGGCGCTATTACCGAGGCCGGCGTATAGATATCCGCCATAGCTTGCCAGGGAATTGACTTCTTCATAATTCGTCGTCCAACCACTATTCGTAGAATCTCCACCAATCTTCGTCCAACTACTTCCGTCGTATGACCACACCTCCGCATCGTTTGCCGTATTGCCAACACCTACTACTAAATTACCGTTGTAGCTATTCATTGAAGTGATAAGCTCGTACGTATTTGCTGCCCAGCTATTATTAAGTCCTTGACCACCTACTATGTGCCATCGGCCCGTATCACCGTTGTATTCCCATACTTGCGCATTGCCGGCTGTACTACCCATGCCAGCGTACAGATTGCCTCTTGCGGTAAACAGGGTTTCAACTGACCCTTCGCCATAATAACCCCAACTGTCATTAACGTACTGCCCCCCCACGAGTGTCCACGTACTACCATTCCAGCTGTATACGTAACTACCGCCGGCTGAATCATATAAACTTGCGTATATAGTGCCACTGATATTTGTCAGAGAATATACTGTGTCGCCCGCTGCAGTCGCCCAACTGCTATTCACACCGTCACCACCAATCTTCGTCCAACTCGTGCCATTCCAGCTGTATACCTCGCCGTCACCATTGCTTGTACCAAGACCGGCGTATAATGTACCGCTATTATAGGAAAAACCATAAATACCTTCGTATCCTGCGCCCCAACTGCTGTTTAGGCTATCGCCGCCTATTTGTGTCCAGCTGCCGCTAGAAAACCGCCACACTTCGGCATCGTCAGCAGAGTCTCCTAGCCCAGCGTACAAGGCTCCGCCGGCCCAGTATAGTGAACGTACAGTTTCGTAGTTTGTATTCCAGCTACTACTAACACCATCACCACCGATCATACTCCACGTACTACCATTCCACCGCCAGACTTCACCGTCACCAGCAGTTGTACCCAATCCAGCATATAGATTAGTGCCATCATTTACCAGGGAACCTACTAGTTCATAATTCGTCGTCCAACCACTATTCGTAGAATCACCACCAATCTTCGTCCAACTCGTGCCATTCCACCGCCACACTTCAGCATCGTTGGCGCTATTACCGAGGCCGGCGTATAGGTTGCCACCGAAATAATTAAGTGCTCCCACTATTTCATAGGTACCCACTGCCCAACTGCTGTTTACAGCATCACCACCGATCTTCGTCCAGCTACTTCCGTTCCACTTCCACACCTCCGCATCACCAGCAGTTGTACCCAATCCAGCATAAATATTTGTACCGTCACTTTCTATAGCATAGACATACTCATATGTTTGATCGGCCCAGCTGTCATTGACACCATCACCACCGATCATACTCCACGTACTACCATTCCATCGCCAAACCTCTGCATCACCGATCCCTGCACCCAGCCCTGCGTACAGGTTGCCCCCCATTGCCACTGAAGCAGTGACAGCAGACTTACCATCAGTATCCCAGCTACCGTTTACATCGTTGCCTGCGGCGCGCGTCCATCCTGTATCGGTGCCATTAGCAAGTTCATAGGCCACTTTGCCGGTTTCATTATCGTAGTACAGAGCGTAGTCGCCCTTGTCGACAATTGGTTGGCGTTGTGCGCTTGAACCCGCACTAAATGCACTAGAAAGTTTTGACCAACCTTCAATCGTATTAGCTTGTGATAGTGACAAAGAAGAGCTATCTGGCACTGATACCGAACTATTAGTGCCGTTGAAAGACAGACCGTTGTTTAAGTTGCCGCTGCCAAAGGTGCCCGAGCTTACCGTGCCGTCGTTCGCATGACTAGAAGAGTCAGTGGCGTTTGTTCCGCTTGCTTCATCAAGGTGATAGAGAGCCTTCGTATTACTGTCGTCAGCATAATTTTGGGCTTTCATTCGAGCTTGCTGGCTTTGAATTTCTAGGCCGTTGTCCACTGTATAATCACTTGAGTTTGAAAAATCCCAAGTATTGTAGCTATCGGCTGCAAATGTCCTCGCGACGTTTATGAGCAGCAGGCTGCCTACTGACATGACATATACCGCCAGCACTCCCACATGCGTGAGGCGATGCCATTGCCAGTTGTGCCAAGCGTTGTACCAACGTACATTTGTGTGCAAATGAATATGCAAACGAGCCAGAGACTTAGCGTGTAGTTTTACATAAAACACTTTCGCACGCTGCAATACGCCAAGCAATATATAGCTGCTGACCAACACCGCAAAATATACCTTGTGGGCGATTGGTTTATAAGGGATATTTTTGAATAAATACCAAGACTTTACTGCCAGGCGCTTTGTTAATTTTGTTGTCGTAAAAAAACCACGCACCAAGCCTGCGCGCGTTAGTGATAAAACAGTGGTATGTATTTTTCGGCCAATGCCAGCCTTGCGAGATGGCTGCCATTGGCCGCTGTTTGTGTTCATGTTAACCCACTAACTAAGCTTTAATACGTTAAGTATAGAGCAGATATCAGATATACACAAGCGTTTTAACTCTTTGTCTATAGGCTCGCAAATGCGTATTTCAGAAAAGCGTTGGTATCACTTATTTTACTTCTTAATTTTATGCTAAGAGGGAAAAGTCTGCAGGGCGATCCATAACGTACGCTGCTAAAACGGCGTCATTGCCTGGAGGTATAGTGTACTCGTAGTACGCGCCATCAGGTCGCTCTAACTGCTCTGCGTCATAGACAAGCAAAGTAGGGAAGACACTCTCATGACTAGCTCCTGGGCCACCTTCTGCCATGGCCTCCTCAAATGGTTTTGCTTCAAGAGCAGCTTGCATACTCAGATAGTCAATACTAGGTCCTCTAGTTTCGCTACCTTGTTGGAAACGTGTTCCCCGAAACCATCCTTGGCCTCTTTCTTCGCCCAGAGCTACAACGTCTGCAGTATCGAGCACTGCGCCACCTTCCCTTAGGCGCATTGCACCATTAATGGAAGTCATTGCTCCGCGTATTATCAAGTTTCTTCCTGGAAAGTCTTTAGCGACTTGCTCGGCTAAGGCGTGGCGCATCATATCTATCATGTCGCCAGATGTACGCGTGGGTTTTTCGCTTTCGTCTGCCGCCCCGTCCATAATTACTTCTCCGAGAGTCGGACTTGGGTTAGGAGCCATGAAGTAAGTAATACGTGGGTCTGCCTCTGCCAGCTGTTGTAGTGCTGCTGTATCCGGTTGCTCAAACGTCTCACCAAACCTATTTGTAAACGTACCTGTATGTAATTGCTCGACTCGTGGAGGTCGAGATTGAGGCTCAGTTTGTAAGGGAGCAGTTTCTGTAATCATAGTTTTTGTTTCAGCGTTGTTTAGTATATAAATTCTAGCACAGTATTGCTAAAAAGTCAATAAAATAGCAGAGATTTACTCTGCGTTTTACGTAGCTAGGACTTCAACATTCTAAAGTTTAGTAGGGTGTATCGAGCGAGGGAGAGGTGGTAAAAGTAGATGTAGCCGTATGGCCAAACTTTTACCGGACCTCAATCCCTCGCTCAGTGCCGTCTTGACGTGCGCCGTGTGTGGCCATACGGCGTATGGATGCTTCGGGTGTGATCAGGCGACTGCGACAGCGTCCTGCGCTTCGAGCTCGCGCTCGTGTGCTGCGGTGAACTCCTTGTACTCGTCGTACAGCGCTCGTACGTGCGCGACTCTGGCCTGGGGGCACTCCAGCACCTGTCTCTGGAAGCTCTCCTCCAGGTCGGTGGTCATGTTCCAGGCCAGCTTGTGGGCCAGCGAACCGTTGCCGGTAGCGGCTCTGACTCGATCCACGAACCGTTTGGGGTACACCGCGTATCTGGGCTTCGCGCCGGGGGTGAACATCCTGCCTCCCACTAGTTTGACTACAATAGTAACCAGCACTCACTTAATAGTGCCATAAAAATACAAAAAGTCAATATATGCAGTGTTGTGTCGAACACTAACTCTACGGGTTGTATTTGTGTAGATAAATTCTTCTTATGGCAGTAGTGCCTACGATGAATGGGGCAGTATCAAGGCTGAACTGATAGCCATGTGGGAAGTAGTTAAAGTAATTAGGAAAAAGGCTACCTCTAAGGCTACCCCTACTACCTACCAGTTGTGATTAATTTTACGGCTGGGCAGGAACCTTTGCCCGTTAGAGATCCCAAGGCTTTAGCAAGCCCTTTCTTAGGCCCTTGGCAATTTCTTATGTCATCTCGGATTTGTTCAGCGTCACGTCCTTGTGACTCCATTGTTGCAGTTGTTGTTTCGCCTACTTCCGCTGAGGGGGTAGTTGACTCGACGACGACGCAGGTGAGTCTAGCGTAATCTGCTTCGGGCTTTGTGCCACTTGCGTCGGCGAGCAAATCCACTTCTGACTGAGAGGGCAAGGTGACAAGCCTGACTTCCGCTATTACCCCTTCGGGCATGCATGTACATCCTTCGCAAAAACGGGGGTAATTCATTTAGATAATTTTAACATATAAATAATAAAATGCAAGAAATGGATACCATCAATGAAACAAATTAGGACTTAATTAAGGCTGAACTGGTTAATACTGTGACTTTAGCAGGTATTTGTTGCTACAAAATAGCGTCCGAAGACGCCATTGATTCTTTATGGTAGCGGCGAGTGGACTTGAACCACTGACCCCAGGCTTATGAGTCCTGTGCTCTAACCAACTGAGCTACGCCGCCACGTCAGAGCTAAGCTTTGGCTTGTGTCAACGAGCAGTAAACTAAGGTTTCTGCTCATTGCCTCTAGCTCTCGATTGCTCTTCCTTACAAAATTCCAAACGGCAAACAAGTTGCCTGGTTTGAAATTTTGGTTGAATTTTTAAAACAGCAGGGATAAATATAACATTTTTCATACCTGTTGGCTAGGGGTGGTACTCAAAAAACCTTAAAGAAAAGTAGCCCAACCACGCATAAGCCAGTACTTACTACGGCTGTGCGGCTAACGTGTGGTGAAAGATGATGTGCTAGACGTGCGCCAATAAAGCCACCCAGCATTGAGCCAAAGAGTGGCGCCAGTGCATATTCCCACGCAATACCGCCGTTCAGCGTAAAAGTAATAGCGCAAGTAAAAGAAATAGCCGCGGATATGACGTTTTTCATACCATTTATCTGGTAGATATTTTTAAGGTGAGTAAAACTCATAAGCGCCAGCACAATAAACCCAAAACCGGCACCAAAATAACCGCCGTACACGGCCACTGGCAGCAACGCCAAAGCCAACAAAAGAAACGGCGAAGTCTGGCGCATATGTGCTGGGCGATGGATATGCTTGTGCAGTTGCGGTTGGAACGCAAAAAGCAGTACTGAAAAGAGTATGAGCCACGGCACAATGGTTTCAAAGGTGGTAGGCGGTGTCTGGGTTAGGGTGTAGGCTCCCACAGCTGCGCCAGCTACACAAGGCACAACCAGCCAAAAATATTGTTTTGGAGCACGGCGCAAATCTTTGCTGTAACCTTGCGCGGACATCAGTGCGCCCGGCCAACCAGCAAATGTACTGGTCATAGCAGCCGTTAATGGCGATAAACCTGCAGCTAATAGCACTGGAAATACAAACAATATACCGCCGCCAGCGACTGCATTGACGATGCCGCATAATATGCCAGTTGTGAATAAGGCAATTTCTATCATGGTGTTTGTTTTGTAAGAGTACTTACTCTAGTATAACCTACTGGCGAGCTGAACCATATTGATTAGACTTGTCTTTGCCAGGTATCAAGCCCAATATAAAGGCAGGTAAACCTATTAAAAACCAGCCAATCAACCATAAAATACCTGAGGAGTTGATATCGTGTGCTCGTCGAATGATCAGAGAAGCGTAAACTAAAAGAGATATAATCCAAAAAGCAAAAATTGCTAAAACTAACATAATGATGACCACAAGATTCATAATGACGACAGCATTACCCGAAGAATCATCAGGGAGTAAGAGCATTATTAATAAAAAGCCAAAATATAATGCAAAGCTTATAAGTAGCAGCAGAGCATTCGCCAACCAAAATGTTTTGCGAGTGATACGGCCTTTGAAAGAAATTGGTTCGATATTCAGAATTTTCATAGCTGCCCCTGCTTTAGTGACAAATATACCACTTAAGCCGCGTTAATGAAATGAGGCGAATCAAGGAGCAAATTGTATAGTTCATCGAAATAGGGCTTGATTTCGGGAGAAAGGGCGACTTTTTCGCGTTTTGCTGCATCAAGCATCTTAACAGTAATTTTTTCTTGCTTCCAAGTGTAGCCTTTGTGCACATAAATCAGCATAATGGGCATAATTTTATCCAGCGCATAAATAAATTTTGCTTCAGGGGTATTCTTTTCTTCGTAATCTTTAATAAGCGTAGTCATTTCGGAGAAATCCGGCCAGTCAACTTCAAGTTTTTTGAGTGCTTCTGCCTCTCTTTTGGCTTTTGAGGCAAGGTCTTTCTGGCTGCCATAAATATAGGTATCTCCGGCATGAACTTCTACCAAATCATGGACAAGTGCCAACCTGAGGAGTAAATCACGATCTAACTCAGGGAAGTGGGGTGCCAAAAACCAAGCAGTCAGGGCGAGGTTGTAGCTGTGTTCAGTATCATTTTCCTGTACGTGTTTGTCTTTGTGAAACCGATGGGTCATCCGCTCTATTTGGCTAAATTGCACTAAAAACTGTTGAAATTCTATAAGACGATAAATATCTGGCTTTTTCATCGTGGGCTTAGCCAGTATTTTTTAAGTACTGAAATAGTGAGTGTCGAAAGAAAAAATCCGAGTACCGGCACAATTGCGTTAACCCATGGGTCAATGTGTACCGCGATTGTGAGGCAAGAGATTACAACCAAGTAAATCAGGGCCACAATAGCAATTTTTCGAGTCCAGCTGATTTCCCATGCTTTATCACCCTCAACCTGTTTATTGCGTTGCTCTAAGTCTTTTATGTCGGTCATTGTTACAATAGTACAGATATGGATATTACGGTGCAACCTGGACGATATGTGGTAGCGATCAGTGGCGGAGTCGATTCTGTGGCGTTACTGCATTTGCTGCATACTCAGTATCGATCATTAGATAATAAGTATCAGTTTATTGTGGCACATTATGATCACGGCATAAGAGGGGATTCAGCTCAGGACAGAAAGTTTGTACAGGAACTCAGTGCCATATATGGTGTGCCGTTTGTGTATGATGAAGGACGCTTAGGCAGGCAAGCAAGTGAAGCCACTGCCCGCGATGCACGCTATAAATTTTTGCGTAGTGCTCAGAAGGGTAGTGATGCCCACGCCATTATCACTGCGCACCACCAAGACGATGTTATCGAGACGGCACTGCTGAACCTGCTTCGTGGCACTGGTAGAAAAGGTGTTACTTCTTTGCGCTCTGTCGACGGCATACTCAGACCTCTGCTACATGTGCCGAAACAAGCCATCCTTGCCTATGCCAAAACTCAAAACCTGGCATGGCGCGAGGACAGTACCAATGCCAACAAAGCTTATAAACGCAACCGAATGCGGTATGACATTGTGGCAAAACTTACACCTGCGCAACGTAAAGATTTAGTTAATCACATTGCGCATCTACACGACCTCAATCATCAGATAGACAAGGAGCTTATTAATTTATTGCACATCCAGCCTCATGCCAACCACTTAGATCGGCGATTTTTCTTGATTCTGCCTCATGACATTTCTAAAGAACTGCTAGCGCAATGGCTACGGCATCACGATATCCGTAACTTTGACAGCAAGCAGCTAGAGCATATAGTTGTGGCTGCAAAAACCTTTGCGCCTGGACAAGTTATTGATATTAATAAAGACCACATTTTGAAGGTCAATAAGGGTAATTTGGCACTCGAGCCACGAGACCGCTAGCCAAAAATGATCACGCATTATATAATGAGATTTACATGAAGAATAACGCATTTAGACCTCCTCAAAAACCCAAGAACAATCGTAAAGGCTTTCGCACTTTTGGCTTCATAGCCCTTATAACATTGTTTGCACTTGTTATATTGGCGTCATACAACCAGCCGAATAGCCTCAAGCAAATTCCTTTTTCTGAAGTTGTTACGAAAGCTAACCAAGGTAAACTTTCAGAAATCGTAGTTTCAGGTAACGGTAATGAAATGACTATAACCGAAAAGGGCAAAAAAGACCCAACACTGAAGTCGTTTAAAGACCCGAGTGCTTCGTTAAAAGACGAAGGGCTTAATACTTCTAAGGTAACGGTTGAGTACGAAAAGGCCGCTCAAAATTCTTTATGGTCTAGTCTGTTACTGTCATTGCTGCCAGTTATCTTGATTGGCGGGCTCTTGGTCTTTATGATGCGCAGCGCTCAAGGCCAGGGCAACCAGGCTTTGAGCTTTGGTAAATCACGCGCTCGTTTGTACGGTAACGAAAAAGACAAAGTAGTCTTCAAAGATATTGCCGGTAGCGATGAAGCGAAACAAGATTTACAAGAAGTCGTGGAGTTTTTGAAGTATCCCAAGAAATTTAACGCAGTAGGTGCACGCATACCAAAGGGAGTATTGTTGGTTGGACCTCCAGGTACTGGTAAGACCATGCTTTCTCGAGCGGTAGCGGGCGAGGCCGATGTGCCATTCTTTAGTATATCTGGCTCGGAATTCGTAGAAATGTTTGTCGGTGTTGGCGCCTCACGAGTGCGCGATCTCTTTGCTAAGGCCAAGAAAAACGCGCCATGTATTATCTTTGTTGATGAAATTGACGCTGTAGGCCGACGTCGCGGTAGCGGTATGGGCGGAGGCCATGACGAGCGCGAGCAGACGTTGAATCAGATTTTGGTAGAAATGGACGGCTTTGAGCAGGGTCAAAATGTCATAGTTTTGGCAGCAACGAACCGCGCAGATGTACTTGATCCGGCACTATTACGTCCAGGCCGTTTTGACCGCCGTGTGAATATCGGTTTACCAGATCGTAAAGACCGTGAAGCTATCCTGAAGGTACACTTTGGCAAGAAACCTCTGAGTAAAAGCGTCGATCTTGATGCACTAGCAGCTAAGTCTGCCGGTAGCAGTGGCGCTGATCTGTCAAATATTGCCAACGAAGCGGCTATTGTAGCTGCTCGCAATAACCGCAAAGAAATTACCCAAGGTGATGTGACGGAAGCTTTTGAGCGTGTAGCTATCGGTCCGGAGCGCAAGAGTAAAATTATGAGTGATAAAGAGAAAGAGTTGACCGCATATCACGAAGCCGGTCATGCACTTGTCGGCCATGTGCTGCCTGATAGTGATCCGATCCATAAAGTAACCATCATTCCGCGCGGCGGTACTGGTGGCGTAACCTGGGCCATTCCACCTGAGGATAAAAGCTATCATTCGATCATTGAGTTTAAAGATGTACTGGCGCGTATGCTTGGCGGACGTATCGCCGAAGAAGTCGTATATGGTGAAGACCGGGTGACGACTGGTGCAGGCTCAGACTTACCCAAAGCTGCTGAATTAGCTCGTGACATGGTTATAAATCAAGGTATGGGTGATAAATTGCGCAACCAAGTATTCCACGTAGAGAGCGGCATGATGATGGATCGCATGATGCACGAGCGCGAATACTCCGAAGAAACTGCGAAACTCATTGATAAAGAAGTTGAATCGCTCATTAGTGAAGCGGCACATCGTGCACGAATAGTGATCAAGGCTAACCTGCACAAACTGGACGCACTGAAAGATCGTTTGCTCGAAAAAGAAACGGTTGATGCCGATGAAGTTAGCGAAGTGCTTCACGGTACAACCATGCCCAAAGCCGCTGCTTTGTATTAGTTACTTGAGGCTTGCTCTGTGTTCAGCCCGAAAAGTCTCGCTACACGCTAAAGCGGTAAAGGTCTATATTTCGCGCTATAAAAATGCGACAATAAGTACAACCACATTTATAGTGGCTTAGGTTTTATATGGTACGACTTGCAAAACAGACTATAACAGAAGTAACGCCTGGCGTAGTATTGCTACTTCAGGTGCCTCGTACGAACGAAAAAAAGGAGCTTGCCGCTGAACAAATGTTTGCCAGCTTGCATGGCCTTCTAACTATGCCTGCCAAAAGTCGTTTTCGTCCGGCTGAGCGGGAACGTATTAGCTTTGAAATCGCGGTGCTCAAAAAACGTATAGGCTTTTATGTATGGGTGCCGGAATATTTGAAAAATTTTGTTGAAGAGCAAATATATGCCCAATATCCCACGGTACATATATCGGAAGTTGAAGACTACGTCACCCATAATGAACAGCAGTTTCACACGGTATTAAGCACTGAATTGCAGCTCATTTCTAACGAGACTTTGCCTATTAAGACATTTCAGAGCTTTGAAGTCGACCCATTGGCTGCCATTACCGCAACGCTGGCCAAGTTTGAGGACGATGAAGAAGCATGGATACAGATGCTTATTCGCCCGGCAGCCGCAAATTGGCACCGTAAAAGTGAGAAATATATTGCAGGTTTACGAGGCGGTGGCGGCGGTAGCAACATGACAGGTTTGTTAGGCGCATTATGGGCGCCTCCAGAAAATAGTAATGGCAATGCAGCCAAGCCGGCTGATTATGAGCAAATACGTATCAAAGGTGCAGAAGAAAAAAGTCAGAAACTGGCCTTTGAAGCCCAGGTAAAGATAGTGTATCGCGGCAACGTCACGCCCCAGCAAGCTCGGCTGCGTGTGCAGTCAATCGTTGCGAGCTATAAACAGTTTAATACCACGTATCTTAACGGATTTGAGTCACGGCGTGTTTTAGAAGACCTGCATGCGCCGCATAAGTATCAGGCTCGCATGTTCCAAAAAGGTTTTACTTGTAATATCGAAGAAGCCGCTACACTGTACCACCTGCCACACACTAATGTAGAAACACCGTTTATTTTGTGGGCCAATGCTCAGACTGCCGAGCCGCCAGCTAATTTGCCAATAATTGGATCCGAACCGCGCGACGACGTAAGCCCCGCTGCTACTACAAATTTCCGCGGGCACAACACTATGTTTGGCTTGCCGCGGATTGATCGCGGACGCCACCTGTATATCATTGGTCAAACCGGTGTGGGTAAGTCCGGTTTGTTAGAGCTTTTGACAATATCGGATATTTACAGCCCGTACGGTTTTGCGGTAATTGACCCTCACGGTGACTATGCCCAAAATATCCTTCGACGTATCCCGCCAGAACGCGTGAACGATGTGTTGTACTTTAACCCTGCTGATACTGCTTACCCAATTGCCTTTAATCCTATGGAAGTGCTTGATCCAAAGCTCAAGACGCATACCAGCTCTGAACTGGTAGGTGTGCTAAAGCGCATGTTTGATAGTTGGGGGCCGCGCCTGGAATATATTTTGCGCTACAGTATTTTGGCGCTGCTTGATTACCCCGAAGCCACCATGCTTGATATCACGCGTATTCTCACCGATAAAAAGTTTCGTAACGATGTGCTCAAGCATGTTCAAGACCCGGTAGTACGAAATTTTTGGACCGTAGAATTCGCCAGTTGGAATGACAAGTTTGCAGCCGAGGCCGTTGCGCCGGTGCTGAACAAAGTCGGTGCCTTCACGGCTAATCCGCTGGTACGCAATATCATCGGTCAGCCAAAAAGCAGCTTTAATATCCGGCAAATTATGGATGAGCGGAAAATTCTTGTAGTCAATTTGAGTCGTGGTTTGGTAGGCGAAGATAACGCATCGTTGCTCGGCGCGTTGTTTGTGACCAAAATGCAATTAGCTGCCATGAGCCGGGCGGATATACCAGCGGATGTGCGTAGTCCGTTTTATCTGTACGTCGATGAGTTCCAGAACTTCGCGACTGATAGTTTTGCTACTATTTTGTCCGAGGCTCGTAAGTACGGGCTAAACCTTACCGTAGCTAACCAGTACACTGCCCAGATGCCTATTGAGGTAAAAGACGCGGTCTTTGGTAACGTTGGCTCAATCATCGCGTTTCGTATGAGTGCCGATGACGCCGGCTTTATGCAAAAATATTTTGAACCGAAATTTACTGATCACGACCTGGTACATATGCACAACCGAAACTTTGTTTTGAGTATGACTATCGAGGGTGAAAAAGTACAGGCTTTTTCTGCAACCAGCCTTAACTTGCCTCCTTATGGCGAAAACCACACCCAAGCAATCGTTGACCGTAGCCGAGCATCCTATGCTTCAAGCCGCGATTTTGTTGAGCGATACGTTGGTGAGCGCTACTTATTTGATACGCCAACAAATCAGCCTACGCAAGCCAAGCCGCCAGCACCGAAAGAAAAGCAAATAGCAAAAAAATCTGAAACAAATACCGCTGCTCCTAAAACGCCAGGCTCCTTAATCGCAGCAACTGAAATTAGCCTTGAACAAACTGAAAATCCTAAAAAACGTAAACGTACTCGTAAGCGCAAATCAAAACCTGCCAATGAGTCGACTGCTAAAAATCCACAAGATCTCAAACAAGACAGCACTGTAAAATTGTAAAAAAATCGTTAGCACTGTTCAGTGCAAAGGATACCCTTTATACTAAAGCAAGATAGAATTTTCGTATGCAAACAACCACAAGGGTAAAAAAACGAGTATCAATCGGCGGCATTGCAGCTTTACTGGCAGCCACGGCTTTCGTGGGTCAGCTGCTTGGGTTATTGCGTACACGTTTAGTTAACGCTAACTTTGATGCGCTAGGCCCGCACAGTACCGACGCTTACTTCGCAGCCTTCAATATACCTGACTTAGTTTTTTTCACGTTATCTGCCGGAGCACTCGGCGTAGCGTTTATGCCAGTACTAGCGGACCATCTGCAAAAGGGTGACAAGCGAGGCATATGGCGACTCTCAAGCAGCTTATTAAACTTATTGGCTCTTATTATGTTTGTGGTAGGAGTATTGATTTTTATTTTTGCCGAACAACTAATTAGATATGTAGTAGCTCCGCATTTGTCACCAGATCAGTTGCATAACACAGTTGTAATTATGCGTTTCTTGGCATTCAGCCCTCTGCTGTTTACTATTTCGGGCATTATTATGAGCGTACAGCAGACGTTAGGCAGATTTTTCTTTTATGCAATTGCGCCGCTGCTGTATAACCTTAGTATCATTGCCAGTATATTCATCTTTCGAAACAACATTGGTTTAGTTGGTCTGGGTATTGGGGCCTTAGCCGGGGGAGTCATACAGCTTCTGATTGCCATTATTGGTTTGTATGGCACGGGTTTTAAGTGGAGCCACCGAATTCTATGGAAGAACGCAGATTTTCGCCTAATACTACGTCAACTACCGTCTCGCTCCATTGACCAGGGGGTAGATCAGATCAACACCATCGTTGAAACTAACCTAGCCAGCCGGTTAGGAACTGGGGCAATCAGCCACTACAACAACGCATTTACGCTCCATAACGCGCCGATTATGCTAATCGGTACTGCTATTGCAACAGCCGCTTTCCCTTCTATGAATAATCGCTTATCGCAAGGCCGACCAGATTTATTTCGCAAAGAATTCTTAAGAACGCTTCGAGTAATGATATGGATCGTTATGCCGGTAGCAGTGGTTTGTTTTTTTACACGCGGCTATTTGGCACGATTACTATTTGCTAAAAACGCACCGGAAATTGCTTTAATTTTTGGATTCTTTACCGCAGCAATATTTTTCAGGGTGGTATACGCACTACTTTCTCGGTGGTTTTATTCTCAAAAAGATACGTGGACACCTTTGATCGTATCGGTAATTGTTATTATCCTAAACATCGTATTGTCATATCACTTGGTTCGGACGAGTTATGGTGCGGCAGGCTTGGCTTTCGCACAGTCAATAGTAGCCGCAATAGAAGTTCTTTCGCTCAGTATTATTATGGTATGGCGTGACCATAAGTTATTTGACCCGGACTTTATAAATGGCATAGTCAAAATTGTATCAGTGACTGGATTTAGCGTCATTGCCGGATACACCATGATTTCATTTTTGCCCCTCGGTGCAGGCGACACTGGCTTCTTTGCACTTGGCACGAAATTTGCCGCCATTGCGGGCGTAACCGCTATAGTGCATATAGTCGTGTCAGGCATGTTTGGGCTAGATGAGTCTAGGCCAATATTCAGATGGCTGAAGCGCGTTGTATTTCGTCCGATTAAGTTCCAGTAATATACTTTCACCCTACCTCTGTTATAATAGGTGGCAATGACTTTAGAAAAAATCAGGAACTTCTGTATTATTGCGCATATTGATCATGGCAAGTCAACACTTGCTGACCGTTTATTGGAAATGACTGGAACGGTTGAAAAGCGCAATATGAAAGCCCAGTTGCTGGATAAAATGGATCTGGAACGCGAAAAGGGCATTACTATAAAGCTTGCTCCAGTGCGCATGGAATATAAAGACCACGAACTGAACCTTATCGATACGCCGGGGCACGTGGATTTTAGCTATGAAGTATCACGGAGCCTTGAAGCTTGCGAAGGGGCATTATTGGTAGTGGATGCAACGCAAGGTATTCAGGCACAAACACTCGCCAATGTGTACTTAGCAATGGCCGCCAACCTGAAAATTATTCCAGTACTCAACAAAATAGATTTACCTGCGGCTGATGTTGAGCGAGCCAGTGCCGAGGTGATTAATTTACTCGGCTGTGATAAAGATGAAATTTTACATATTTCCGCTAAAACCGGCCAGGGCGTAGACCAGGTGTTGGAACAAATAGTTTCTAATATTCCACCGCCAAAACAATCACAGTCGGCGGAGACTCGTGCGCTTATTTTTGATTCTTACTATGATGATTATCGTGGTGTTATTCTGTATGTTCGAATCTTTGATGGAGAAATTGCGAAGAATGCGCAAATAAAAATGTTTGCCACAGACGTGTCTGGAACTGCGCTGGAAGTTGGTGCTTTAAAACCAGGCATGCAGCCAAACAGAGCTCTTAATACTGGTGAGATTGGCTACATCGTGACCAACCTTAAAACCACACGTGAAGCGAAAGTTGGGGATACAGTAACACTTGCCAATCAAAAAATTACAGAGCCCTTGCCTGGCTACAAGGATGTAAAACCATTTGTTTACGCAGGATTTTTCCCCGATAGCAACGAAAATTATCAACTTCTCAAAGATGCTATTGAAAAATTATCTTTGAGCGATTCAGCGCTACAATTTGCACCCGAAAATTCTCCTGTTTTAGGTTTTGGCGTCCGCATTGGTTTTCTGGGACTTCTTCATATGGATATTGTCCGAGAGCGATTAGAAAGGGAATATAACTTAGAGCTTGTCGTAACGAATCCGTCAACCGACTACCAGGTGAGCTTATTAAGCGGTGAGGAGCTAGATATTAAAAGCGCCAGCGAATTACCTGATCCAGCAAAAATTAGAGAAATACGCGAGCCGTGGATCAAAGGTGAAATTGTAGTACCGGACAGTTACGTGGGCAGCGTTATTCAGCTTATTGCCAGCAAACGTGGTGTCCATAAAAACTTAAGCTACGTTGACTCTCGGGCGTTAGTAAGCTTTGAGGCGCCGCTAGCAAATCTGCTGACTGACTTTTACGATCAGCTAAAAAGTATTACATCTGGGTATGGGTCATTTAATTATGAGTTGGATAATTACCGTGCAGAAGATTTAGTACGGTTAGATTTTTATGTGGCGGGTGATATCGTCGGTGCGCTTAGTATTATGGTGCACCGCAGCGAAGCCCAAAGCCTGGGTCGTGAAACCGTTCAAAAACTCAAGGACGTTATTCCGCGCCAAAATTTCCAGGTGGCTTTGCAGGCGGCTATTGGCGGCAAGTTCATTGCCCGCGAAGATATTTCTGCTTATCGTAAGGACGTGACAACTGGACTGTATGGCGGCGATGTCTCGCGCAAGAAAAAAGTCTTAGCAAAGCAAGCAAAAGGCAAAAAACGCCTCAAAAAATTCGGTAAAGTCGAAATCCCTGCCGAAGCCTTCACAGTCATGCTCAAAAGAGACTAATTTAGTCGCTTTGTAGTGCTTCTTGTTCTCGTATGCACTCAAGCAGTGCAAAAATAATGTCAGCGGTAACTTGGTCAGGGCTCTGGTTGCCATTGATCTCTATTACCATCCCCTGGTCACGGTAAAAGTTAATCACTGGCATAGTTTTAGTTTTAAATTCTTCGAGACGTATCGAAAGCTTATCTGCAGAGTCGTCTGCTCGTGCGCCACGGTCCTGGGTTGCCTGTGACATTTCCCAGCGCTTGCGCTCCTCCCCCTCCTTAAGGTGCAAGTAGATCACAACACGTAGTGGATGTTTTGCTGCTGCGGTTGCTTCCAGCACGCCAGCTTCCTCGCCGTGCCACCTACCTACGGAGCTTAAGATAAGCGGCTTTCCCTTGAAGTTATCCTGACTTAAATAGGGGAGTACGATCTGAAGATAATCGTCAGTTGGTATAAGGTGCCCTGCATCCAGTTCTTTCTGGACGTGTTCTGGAATGACACTTCCTCGTAAAATATCGCCTCCGCCCAGTAGTACCCCGTTAAGTATTTCCGCCAAGCGTTTGCCCTGGGTGTCCTTTCCAGCAAACGGTATGCCAAAAATATTAATTGAGCCGGCACCAAGCCATGTCTTAATTTTTTGTATCTGAGTTGTGTCTACATTATTCACCAAAGCATTATATCGAAAATTACCGCATCTCTCCAACTAGTATCTAGCAGTCTTGATACTTGAGTGCTAAAAAGTTATACTAGGGCCATGACAGAGCGACAAAAGCAAATCCTTTTTGCTATAGTTGAGCAATATGCCGAAGTGGCTGCGCCTGTGGGGTCTAGCCTGATGGCTAAAGTTTTTAATGTCAGTTCGGCTACTATTCGAGCTGAGATGGCGGAGCTGGAGCGCCACGGCTATATTACGCAGCCACATACGAGCGCTGGCCGGATCCCTACTGATAAGGGCTATCGCTATTACGTAAATAACTTGACCGAACAAGATCAGCCAAAATTGCCGGATCGTCGGGCAGAGCGCGCTTTAACTGCACGCGTGGAGAGTGGTGGATTGCCAGAGCGAACTATCCGTAACGCGGTAGATACGCTTGTCGAGCTTACGCATAATCTAGGACTGGCTACTATTGGCAACCAGCTGTATATGAGCGGGCTTTCCAATTTGTTTGGTCAGCCAGAATTTATGCAAAAAGGCCAAGTACAGCAAGTCGCGCAACTACTGGACAATCTGGAGCCGTGGCTACGAGAAGCTGCACCGAACGAACCGCTCAGTGTCTATATTGGCAGCGAAAACCCTATCGGCCGTAGTGCCGGAGTAAGTCTCATCATTAGTCGATTTAGAAGTCCATATAGTGAACGGAGCTATATTGGTACACTTGGCCCGACTCGCCAAAGTTATCGTGAAGTTATGACGTTTGTCCGCCATGCCGGTGAGGCTTTAGAGGAAGCATTATATGAATAAGAAATCAGGGCACCCGAAAGCAAAAATAAACGTTGAGCTATTAGAGACTCAAATTGGTGAATTGCAGCAACAAGTCACCGAACTCACCGATGCTTTACAACGAGAGCGTGCTGATGCGGCTAATATTCGTCGACGACACGAAACGCAAATTACCGGACTCAAAAATACAACCAAAGCCCAGGTAGTAAAAGAACTGCTACCTATTGTTGATAATTTTGAACGTGCACTCAAGCATGTCCCCAAAGATCTCGAAGAGCATGACTACATTAAAGGTGTTCAAGCAATTGTCAAGCAGTTTGAAAAAACACTTGCAGATATTGGCGTGGAGCGTATTAAAACTAAGGGTGAGGAGTTTGATCCGAAATATCACGAAGCTGTAGCCATGGAAGAAGGCGATGGAGACAAGGAGATTGTTAGTGAAGAGCTACAGTCTGGCTACAAGTTAGGTGATGAAGTTATTCGGCATGCTGTTGTTAAGGTCAAGACGTAGATTGGCAATGGCAAAAGGACTAGATTATTTACAGGGTTCCGACAAAGAAAGACTAGATGATCTAGTACTAGCAGTAGTGGTTTTGCCTGCTGTAGCCATCGGTGGCTTAACGGCTATAGCCTTACAGCGGGAGATAGGTAGCCTGAAAGACGTTATTTTCACGCAACAAAGAGTGGCATCTGGCGGCATCATAACTATCCCTAAACTTCGGACTATTAGAAGAGCTTTGAGCGAAGGCGCTCCTGTAGGGAAGCCAAATAGCACTTTTGACGCCCGAGCAGGGGTGATGGGCAACTTTGTTCGACGGTATGGCCTGGATGAAATACCTCAGTTGCTTAGCGTCGCTACTGGGAGTATGTCTTTTGTCGGGCCGCGGCCCTTGCCTGAGCCTCACCTTGAACGTTACGAAGCAGCTGATCCAGCACTATTTAGAGAGTGGGATGATGTATGTGCACTTATTCCGTCTGGTTTGTGCGGCTTGAGCCAAATAATGCGCAGAGGCCGACCAGAAGACTCCTCGCCGGATATACTCAAGAGATCTATGGAGCTTGATCTGGAGTATGCTGGCTCTGCCTCAGTGGCTACAGATCTAAAAATATTGGCGCAAACTCCAGTGGATCTTATAGTGGCTGGCCACAGAGCTGCAGTTGCCATGGCTGCACCTAATTAGCACTCTTGACATGTGAGTGCTAATTTTTTATGCTAGAATAGTATTAGCACTCTAACGAGCTATCTGCTAAAGGAAAGGAACAAAATTTTATGAGTAAAATTATCGGAATTGACTTAGGAACCACCAACAGCGCTATGGCTGTCATGCAGTCGGGCAAACCAGAAATTATTGCAAATTCAGAGGGCAACCGTACGACTCCTTCGGTTGTAGCTATCAACAAAAATAAAGAACGCTTAGTCGGGCAAGTGGCACGGCGCCAACAAGTAACTAACTCTAAAAATACTATTTATGAAGTAAAGCGTCTCATTGGACGCAACTTTAATGACAAAGAAGTCCAGCGCGACCTCAAGCTCATGGGCTACGAAATTGTCAAAAGTGGCAATGGCGTGAAAGTGAAAATGGGCGACAAAGAATATAGCCCTGAGGAAATCAGCGCCATGGTGCTCTCGAAGCTTAAAGCAGATGCAGAAGCTTTCTTAGGTGACAGCGTGACCGAAGCAGTTATTACCGTACCTGCTTACTTTGATGATTCACAGCGTCATGCTACTAAAGACGCCGGTAAAATCGCCGGTCTAGAAGTAAAGCGCATTATTAACGAACCAACAGCGGCAGCGTTGGCATATGGTTTGGACAAAGAAAAAGCTGACGAAAAGATTGCAGTATACGACCTTGGCGGCGGTACGTTTGACGTATCAATTCTTGAGCTTGGTGATGGTGTATTCGAAGTAAAGGCAACTAACGGCGATACCCATCTGGGCGGCGCCGACTTTGACCGCGTGCTGGTCAATTACTTTGCCGATGAATTCAAAAAAGAACACGGCATTGATATCCGTGAAGACAACGCTGCTATGCAACGCTTGCGCGATGAAGCCGAAAAAGCCAAGATTGAACTCTCAACAGCCCAAGAAGTCGATGTAAACCTACCATTCTTGACAGCTGACGCTGATGGTCCAAAACATTTCGAACACAAGTTGACACGTGCTAAACTTGAGAGCTTGGTGGCAGACCTTATCGATAAGACTGCTGTTCCCTGCGAGAAAGCTCTGAAAGATGCTGGCCTAAAAGCAAGCGATATAAACGCTGTAGTACTTGTGGGTGGCATGACTCGTATGCCAGCAGTACAAGAAAAAGTTAAGAAAATCTTTGGCAAAGTTCCCATGAAAGGCGTTAACCCAGACGAAGTTGTAGCGATTGGTGCGGCAATCCAAGGTGGGGTATTACAGGGCGATGTGAAAGATGTGTTGCTGCTTGATGTAACACCGCTAAGCCTTGGTATTGAAACCATGGGCGGCGTCATGACCAAACTGATTGAGCGCAACACTACCATTCCAACTTCCAAGAGCGAAGTATTCTCGACAGCTGCCGATAACCAGCCACAGGTAGAAATTCACGTAGGTCAAGGTGAGCGTGAAATGATCGAAGGCAACAAAAGTTTAGGGCGTTTCGTGCTTGATGGTATTCCGCCAGCACCACGTGGTATCCCCCAGATTGAAGTGACCTTTAACATTGATGCAAACGGCATTTTGAATGTAACTGCCAAAGACAAGGGTACGGGTAAGGAACAGCATATTACCATACAGGGTTCGGGCAGTCTCGATAAAGCCGAAGTTGAAAAGATGGCCAAAGACGCTGAAGCCCACGCCGAAGAAGACAAGAAAAAGCGTGAAGCCGTTGAAGCTCGCAATCAGTTAGATAGTGCAGTATATCAAGCCGAAAAGCTCAAGAGTGATAACGGTGATAAAATTTCTGACGAAGACAAAAAGGCGCTCGACGAAGCTGTAGAGGCAGCCAAAAAAGTTGTCGCCGATACCGATGCCGATAAAGAAAAGCTTGAAGCAGCAGCCAAAGAACTCAACGATAAACTAATGCCTATTGGTGCCAAAATGTACGAAGCAGCAGCCAAAGAAGCTGAAAAAACTGATGACAAAAAATCTGAAAAGAAAAAAGCCAACAAAGAGGAACCAATCGAAGGTGAAGTCGTCGACGATAAAGATTCTGACAAGAAAGAAAAATAATGGCTCAGTTCGTAGAACTGGTTTTGAGTTGCGGGAGCTGGCAAGAAGCACAGAAAATTGCCGATTCTTTGCTCGAGAAAAAGCTTGTGGCATGTGTCGAATTTTTTGAGACAAAATCTAAATATCACTGGCAAGGCGAGCTCGAGACTGCGAATGAAGTAAAGCTTATTATGCATAGCGTCGAACATTTATTTGACGCTGTTGAAACTGAGATCAAGCAACTTCATGGCTATGAGACGTTTGTGTTGCAAGCGATCCCCGTTTTACACGTCTCTAAAAAGGCGAAACTTTGGCTAAAAGAGATTTTAGGAAAGTAATTGGTTAAAATAAAATAATGGCTAAACGAGATTACTACGAAACTTTAGGCGTAAAAAAAGATGCTAGTGCCGATGAAATTAAGAAGGCTTTTCGGCGTAAGGCTATTGAACATCACCCAGATCGTGGCGGAAATGAAGCGCAGTTTAAAGAAATCAATGAAGCCTATGAAGTATTGAAAGACCCAAGTAAACGCCAGCGATATGATCAATTTGGTCATGCTGGTGTAGGTGGCAGTAACGGTGCGGGGGGAGGTCCATTTGGTGGATTTGGCGGTGCTGGCCAGGAAATGCATTTTGATTTTGGTGACCTGGGTTTGGGTGATATTTTCAACAGCTTCTTTGGGGGTGGCCAACAAGGAGGTCGCAGCAGCAGACAGACTCGCGGCAATGACGTAGAAACTCGTGTGGAAATTACCTTTGAGCAGGCTGTATTTGGCACTGACGCTACTCTAAACCTAAGTCTTGAAGATGTTTGTGAACATTGTAAGGGTACAACTGCTGAGCCAGGGTACGAACTTAAAACGTGTGATAATTGCGAGGGCGCAGGCCAGGTAACCAATGTAATGCGAACCGTGTTTGGCAATATCCAACAAGCCGTAGTGTGCCCAAAGTGCAAAGGCACGGGTAAAGTGCCAGAAAAAACTTGTACAGTTTGCCACGGTAAAGGTACACAAAAGAAAAATCAAAAAATTGAACTTAAAATCCCAGCTGGTATTGATGACGGCGCAACAATTCGTCTGCGTGAACATGGTGAGGCCATAGCAAACGGTCCGAAGGGTGATTTATATGTAGGTATTCGGGTGAAACCACACAAAAAATTTACTCGTGAAGGTGACTTGATACTGAGCCAAGAACATATTAGTATGGTCGAAGCGACACTCGGTGCAGAAGTAGAGGTGGAAACTGTAGACGGCCCTGTAATTATGAAAATCCCGGCAGGTACCCAGAGCGGCTCTGACTTCAAGCTATCGAACCATGGCGTGCCACACATGCGCGGCTCAACCCGGGGCGCTCATATTGTAACTGTTATTGTAGATATTCCTACCAAGCTTACTAAAAAACAAAAAGAACTGCTTGAAACATTCGCTCAAGATCAATCCAAAAAACGTGGCTTATTCTAATTCTTCAGAAGGCTGTTCACCCTCTTCTTCAAGCGCTACTAGCAGTAGGGGTACGTCTCGTAAGTTTAGGCCCGCCCTTGTAGCAAGAGCCCCAATGTCTTGACATGCTGCTCGCTGTTCTGGGGTGGCCTTTTCTAGTTTCTTTTTCTTTTTAACTGCGAGCATTGACTGGTCGGCTCTGTGTCGCAATGCTTGAGCGTTTTCACCGTCGTGACGTACGCTACCGACTGAGCCGCCATTACCGACAGCGTCTAAAGCAGTCTGGACTCGACCAGTTACCGCCAAAAGATCTTCTTGAGTATGGATGCCCAACAGAACAATGAAAAACTCATCGCCACTTAGTCGCACTACCACGTCGCCTGGTCTGTCTTCGGTAGATGTTCGTAGGTTAGTAGCAACTTCCTGTAAGTGCTGATCACCAGCAGGATGGCCTTGGGTATCGTTTATTTCTTTGAATCCGTCGAGATCTAAAGCCAGCAAAGCAACCTCACCGGGGTATTCTTCAAGCATTTGAGGCAAACAACGGTCAAGCCAGTCTCGATTAGGGAGACCGGTGAGCTGATCGGTATGCCGTTCGCGAACAAGCTGTTCTATTGAAGGAGGGTTACTTCCTCCGAGAACTTCTTGCACCACTCGTTGCATGGGATCGTGATGAATTGTACTCATAGCAATACTCCGATTTTCTTAATTATAACATAAATAATTAGAAAAACAAACATTGACTGCACATGGAAAATTAATCGTAGCTGCTCGTGTAACAGATACAAGAATTCATTATATCCATCAAATCAGTGCAGATACTGTACAAAATTTAACAAGTACTTAATAATAAAGATAAATGAAAATGCTTATGCCAGATCAAAAGGGCTTTATTCCTCTGCTTTTAGTTATTCTTGCAGTAGTTGTAGGGATAGTGATATTAGCCTATCTTCGTGTCGCTAACGCACAGTGATATTGAAAAACAGTCGATTATATGATATAATTATTAGGTGATAGAACCACAAGTTGAACCAGTGTCAATGCTCAAAGCTTTTGAGCGTGATGAAGCTCTCAAAACAGCAGAAGTGCTGTATTATCCTAATCTTGAGCTGATTGAGCAAGAAGCTAAAGAACGAGAAGGCAAAATTTTCAATGCATTTACAGAAAGTGCTGAAGGTAGTGTCGAAGAGGAAGATCGAGCAAGAGCTGCAGCTGTATGTTATCTTGTACTAACTGGTCGACAACTACAGCATGCAGAAGGACCTGCTCGTGAAGCTATTTCTGGGCGCTTTACGCAGGCATCTATTGAGCTATACGGAAGTCCAGATACTGAGCAAGTTGCCTTACTTGTTGCTAATGATTTACAGCGGGTTGAAAGTTACGAAGATAGACCAGATATAGATCAAGAGAGAGTAGAACGACTCACAGCTTTTTATAGAAAACAGTTAGGCGATCATAAGCCCGCAGCTAGCGAGCTGGACGTCAACTTTGCAGATACTTTAGATAAAGTGAGAGATGCGTTAATAAAGCGTTATGCGGCAGTCTGCGAAGTGTTTGAAGGTGTTACAAGATCTGGTAAAAAGGTGACTGCTGAACAAACAGCTGAGTTGTTTGCTCAAGGCATAGCTCTACTTGCAAAAAGAGATACAGTCTGGCAAGGCTGGAGCACAAAAGTGGGTAAAAGTAGAGGTATGAAGGCAAACGACAAAGACAAAGTTGTAAGCGTTGGTAATATAGAAAGGTCTGCAGAGAGGCTCTTTCCGTTGTTTGCTCACGAAGTTTTGGTACATGCTCAAAGAGCAGTAAATGGCAGTCAAAGCGGTAGTTACATGGCAGAACATGGTATGCCTAATTACTTAATTGCTGAGGAGGGACTTGCTAAATTTGTGCAGACGGCAGTAAGTGAGGATAGACAACCCATTACAAACGATCTATATATGGATATAGGATTTGCCCTTGGTCAGTTAGGGCAACCTCCTCTTACACGACGTGAGTTACAGCAGATTTACTTAGATAAATTAATAGTAGAGCAACAAGCGCAAGGAGAAGAGGTAGACTACGAAGACCTCCTATCTAAGTCATGGAGCCATGTAAACAGGATCTATCGAGGCTCTCTAGGGAACGATGTTATTGCTGTTAATACCAAAGATATAGCGTATCATCAGGGTTTCATAAAAATCGCTCATTTTATTCAGGGGCAACTTGAACAAGGCTACAGTGTTGATGTAATTCTGGATTACTTGCTCTCAGCACGATTTGACCCCACTAATGATCGACACGTTAGATACTTGAAGGACTTAGGTCACTACGGAGCAGTATAGGTAACAATATATGAGCAAAAGAGTATTAATTTTAGTAAGTCAACGCCCAGCACGCCAAGAGGGAATGAATTGGCGTGGGTTAAGTGATTGGTTACAAAAGTTGCTGGACAAGAACGCTACGGTGGAAATATCTGCATTGGACGATCTGGTGTATGTTGCCGGGAAGCATTCTGCAATTTACGACCCCAACAAGATGTATGACTTAGCAGACTTTGACTTTGTGATAATGCGTACAGTTGGCAAGGAGTTTGAGCGTGCTGTAGCTGCCGCCCATTACTTGAGGGCAAAAAATGTGCCTTTCACCGATAGTTACTTAGTAGCACAAGGTCGTGGTAAGCTTTCATGTTCGTTTGCACGCGTTACCAATGGCTTACCAGTACCGCAGACGGTATATGCCAGGCCGCACCTCCTACCCAAGGCTTTATTAGCTGCGCAGCTAAAATATCCGTTAATATTAAAAGCTGATCTTGGCAAAAAGGGGAATGACAATTATCTGATTTCGTCTGAATCTGAGCTTAAAGAAACACTTGCCGCAACTGCAGAACGCGATGTTGACATGATTGCTCAAGAATTTATTCCGAATAATGGAGACTATAGAATTCTAGTGCTACACGGAAAACCCGTATTTGCACTTTTTCGTAAAAGTTCTACAGGCTCACACCTCAATAACACCTCAAAGGGCGGCGAGGCTATACAAGTTGCCGTAGAGGAAGTTGACAAGGCTATACTAGAAGCATCAATACAAGCGGCCAAAATTGAACGACTAGAGGTTGCCGGAGTCGATATAGTGGTAAGTGCTAAAACTAACAGCCATTATTTTCTCGAAGTAAATCGTGCTCCGCAAATCCCTACAGGTGCTTTTGCTAATGAGAAAATGGCAGCCTACGCAAACATGATAAAAGAGTATTTAGATACATCTGGTCCAGCTAATCCCGATAGCTTAACAGTTCTTGGTAGGGCGGAACGCATTGATATACCTGCATATGCCCTTACATCTGTGCCTGCCAAGGTAGATACTGGAGCTGATAGTAGTTCTATTTGGGCGAGCAGAATCAAAAAAACTTCGAAAGGTTTAGAGTGTGTATTTTTTGATAAGGGAAGCCGCTTTTACACAGGTGAGACTGTTCTGATACCACCCAGTAGCTATCAACTCACGAGGGTAGCGAATTCATTTGGGCAAAAAGAATTGCGTTATAAGATTAAACTGAGTATAAGAATAAAGGGAAAACTTATTCGGACTACATTTACGCTATCTGACCGATCTCTGAAGAAATACCCTATACTGTTGGGTCGGCGTATGTTGCAGAAGAAATTTTTAGTAGATGTATCGCAAGGTGACCCGCTCAAGGGTGAAGAACGACAAAGCACAAAACAACTACAAAAAGATCTAAAGAGCATAACAAAGGACAATGTATGAACATAGTAATCTTATCGAAGGGACCAGGCAACTACTCAACGAAGCGCCTCAAAGAAGAAGCGCTGAGTCGGGGGCATACTGTGCGCGTAGTTAATTACGCTAAATGCTATGTGACTTTAGAGCGTGGCAATCCAGTCGTACGGTATAAAGGTAAGGATTTAGGTAATGTTGACGCAATTATTCCACGTATTGCCTCAAGCCTTACAAAATACGGTAGCTCTATGGTACGGCAATTTGAAATGCAAAATGTTTTCACTACCACCAGTTCAATAGCTACTGTACGTGCACGCGACAAGTTACGCAGTATGCAACTGCTTGCAAAAGCCGGAGTAGGGATACCTAAAACAGTATTTGCTCGAGAAACTGCTGATGTAGAAGACGTACTAAAACAGGTAGGTGGCGCGCCGGTAATTATTAAAGTGGCACGTGGTACACATGGCAATGGGGTGGTGTTGGCTGAGACTCACAAGGCAGCGAAAGCAGTGATGCAAGCATTTTATGTTGAAGGCGTGAACTTTTTAGTGCAAGAATATATTGCTGAAAGTGCTGGCACAGATATTCGTGCGTTGGTAGTAAATGGTAAGGTAGTTGCTAGCATGCAGAGACAGAGTCTAGACGACGACTTTCGTTCTAATTTACACCAAGGGGCAACGGGCACACCAATCAAATTAACAGATGAAGAACGTAAAATTGCCCAAAAAGCTGCCAAGGCAATGGGCTTACCGATATGTGGCGTGGATATGCTTCGTAGCGAACGAGGGCCACTTGTATTGGAAGTCAACGCAAGCCCCGGATTTGCTATAGAAAAGGTGACGAATCGTAACGTTGCCGCTAAAATAATAGATTATGTCGAACAAAATGCCAAAGGCAAACGACGCAAAGATAAGGTTGGGGCGTAGTCTAACTGTTTGTCTTGTCAGCATAGCTCTTTTATTAGTTCTGGCCTTCCTCTTGGTAAATCGACAAGAAGATAACAAGCCGGAGGTGATGCTAGGCGACAGATTACTCAACCTTGAAGTGGCTGACACCGAAGCTGAACGAGTGCAGGGCTTGAGTGATCGTAAAAGCTTAGGTACAAATAACGCAATGCTTTTTGTTTTTCCGGATGTAAACGAAGAATGTATGTGGATGAAAGATATGCGGTTTGCGCTCGACATAGTGTGGCTCAATAATAGTAAGCAGATCGTTAAAATGGTACAAAAAATTTCACCCGATACGTACCCACAAACATTTTGTAGCCCCAATACGAAATACGTGCTGGAGCTCAGTGCAGGCAGTGTGCAAAAATATGGTCTCAAAACAGGGCAACGGCTTAATTTTTAGAACGTGTTATCATAAGCATAATGGATGCGAATGTTATCTTAGCAATGCTGGTGCTTTCACCGGTGGTTATCCTAACGCTTTTGCGTGCTAATGCGGCAACGGCGTTTTTAGCATTATGTTTGGGCAGTGTACTAGGTAGTTTTGTGGCAAAAGATTTGGTTACGACGTTGCGTGGTTATATTGCTCCGGCAACTCAGGTAACTGACACTATAGCCAGTCTAGTTTTGTTGTGGCTACCGGTGGTGTTGGTGGCAATTTTTATGATGAAAACTATTGCACCTAAACAGCGCTTGATTAATTTGTTGCCTGCTCTCGCTGTAGGTTTACTAGGGGCGCTTTTATCAGTACCATTTCTTACGCCAGAACTGCGCCACAGTGTCGAAGCCAGTGAAGTATGGAAAAATATCGAAACGTACAAAGCAGCAATTGTAGTAGGGGGTACAGCTGTAAGTTTGGCCTTGTTACGCATGCGCAAGAAAATTGATGGCGCACATGGTAAACACCATTGACTTTTTTTGCAAAATAAGCATAATGTAAGGAGTTAATTTCCCTGCGCTAAAGGGAAAATCGCGGGACCATAGCTCAGCTGGTTAGAGCACCTGCCTTTTAAGCAGGGTGTCCTGGGTTCGAGTCCCAGTGGTCCCTCCACGTGAATGCCCCACCTTTGTGTGGGGCTTTTGCGTGGAGGAGCATTGATTTCAGGCTAGGACACGCCAAAGGGTGTCCGGGGTGAAGATTGCCTGTGACAATCTGCAAGGGAGTCAACTCTTCAAAACTTGTTTTGAAAGATGTTGCGACGGGGTCGCGGAACGTGACCGAGTCCCAGTGGTCCCTCCACAAAAATGAAATAAATTATGCAAAGCCCTTGTCAAGGGCTTTATTTGTTAAGATACTAAATATAAATGATTTCCTTACGACACATATTTGTGGGACTACCAGTATTTTTGTCTACGTTGTGCTTTTTGGCATTAATATTTTTGCTTTTTGACGCGTTTATCGTTGACCTTGTCGTAATAACGGTGTTACCCATATCACTTTTGACAACTTATTATATATGTAAAAAAGCAGGAAAGAGCTACACAGAGCCAAGCAAGTTTGATGGTTGGTTGATTGCGTCTGTATGTATATGGGTTGTTTGTAATCTCTTTTTCTCCAGCCAACATTTATTTACAAATCGTGATCCTGCTACTTACAACAATGCTGCAATTTGGCTTACGAACCATTCAAGTGTACGGATCCCTGAACCAAACATTATTAAGAGCATACACAACCCCTCGCTTACAGCTGAAAGTTTAGGATTTACTACATATGAAAAAAATCCAAATCAATTACACGCGCAAGGAGCCCACGTACTACCTGTAATACAAGCGTTATTTGGAAAATTATTTGGTATCCAGGGTATTTTAAAGACTAATATTATTATCTGTGGCTTGGCCCTTATAGTTTTTTACGGGTTTTGCCGCTTATACATAAAGCCTGGCTGGGCATATATAAGCGCGCTCATTTTGTCATTGTCGTTACCATTTATTTTTGTGGCACGTGATGCGTACAGTGAAGCGTTATCAATTGCTCTGATATTTGGTGGGTTAACAATTCTGACGCTCGCAATGCGTAACAAGCAATTATTGCTGTACTTTACAGCAGGTTTTGTCTTGGGCGCATCTGCACTGGCTCGTATTGACGCGTATATTACTTTTATCGGTGTTATTTTTGCAATTGCCTTATATATGATGAGCATTTATCGCGATCATACAAAAAGAGCATTGAGTATCCTCTGCCTTTTCGCTGTGGGTTTGTTTACCGTTAGTGCAGTAGCATTATTTGACGTCTATCTTCTATCTCATAGTTACTTTATAAGCCATAGCAGATTTATCAAGCCAGAGTTATATATGATGATCGCGATAACCCTAGCGAGCAGTATGCTGATTGTCGTAAATAGCAGGTTTGATATATGGAAAAAGTTTGGTAGTACTGTTCCTAAACGCAGCGCGAGGGCGCTACCCATTCTTGTTTGCACAGTCTTTGGGTATTTAGCGTTTCGACAACTGTGGTTTACGGGCATGTCACCAAACATGGATGGAGTGATCGCTAGAAATTTTGCAGAACAGTCCGTCAACTGGCTTTGGTGGTATTTTGGCCCAGTCACGGTAATGCTTGGTATTTTGGGACTCATTAAAGCTTTGCAGGACCATATACAAAAACGCCAACTTGATATGTTACCGTTTATTCTTGGCTTTTGTGCCACCGCATTAATATATCTGTATCAGCCAAATATCACTGGCGACCATCCGTGGGCGACCCGGCGATTACTGCCGATAGTTATGCCGGGAATGGTGTTTTTAGCTTTTTACTTTACCCAGCACTTTATAGCGCGTAAAAAAGTAAGCGTATTTGGGAACTTTTATAGGACTGACATTTTGGCAAGTATCCTTGTAACTTTATGTGTCGTGAGCCCGTTAGTGATATCATACCCATTTTTAGTACGGAGATTGTACGTTCCGGAATACCAACAAGTACAGTCTGTATGCAATGCTGTTCCGAAAGATACGGCGGTAATATGGCTTGGAAGCGCGCAGAATTTTGCTACACAACCCACCCGATCAATATGCGGTATTGACTCAGTGGGGCTAAGGGATACAGATGATCTGACTTTGCAGGTAATACAAACTAAAGCAGATCAGCAGGGTAAAAAGATATATTTTGGGTTTTATGAAGAAGATAAGACTTCATTGCCAAAATCAATTACTGACACGGCAAAGGTTGTGAGCAGGGCGACGTTTAACGAAATAGAACATTCATACAAAAGGCCTCCAAGAAACACTATAGATATTGAGCGTACGATCATGGTATCTACAAGTAAATAGCCGGGGTATTGTATAGCAGCTTATGTTAAATTTGAGTAGCTTCGACTACTTCGCGGCCGTCGTAGGTGCCGCCGAGTGTGCAGGTATACATTGTTAGCTTAGGCTCTTTGCTAGGGTTTTCTATTTCTGTCTGGTTGGGCTTGACGGTGTATTTTCTGACTACTTTGTACTCGTATTTTTTATGATTCCAATGAATAATCACCAAGTCACCCTTTTTAATTTTATTAATATTGTAAAATCTCGACTCAGTCATAGTGCGCCTATGTAAGCCCGTCATTACGAAGCGATGACCCGCCAATATAAAGTTTCCTCCTTTTTCCGGATTTCCTCGTTCTGGGAAGCGATACCATGCACCTTTGTGCAGTACTGCTCTGCTTCCTGCGAAGTAAGGTGTGTTTATATCTGCCGAAGGGATAATTACGCGATTATCGCTAGGTTGGCTGGCGGCTGCTTCTTTTGCGTGATTATCGGCAAATTTCGGTGCTAAAGGTATAGAGATTATATATATACCAGCAATTACTCCAATGGATGCCAAGACTATGGCTATACTTGCTCGTCTTATACGCTTTTTGCGTCTATAAAAAGTTCTTTTGCCGATTCTATATCTAACCCGCAACATACTTTATCTATCTAAGGGTGGTTCGAGAGAAAGTTCTTCTCTTTTTTGCTTGGGAGTTATACTTAAGGACTGTAATAGAGGACACAATTATAAGTACGAGGGCTGCGTACTGTATGGTTGTAGGATCATTGCCCGTATCAGCAAGAGACTCAGAGCTACCACCACTACTACTGGTACCCACCATCAAAGTAAGAGCCTGAGAATCACTAAAGGTTCCTGAAATACCATTATCATCTGTGGCAGTTATAGTGAAACTATATGTACCATTTGTTGTGGGCGTTCCGTTGATAGAGCAGCCATTGCCGAGAGTAAGTCCGGGAGGTAAACTACCACTGGTAACCTGACAAGATAAGGTCCCTTGGTCGCCACTAACAGGTACGGTATAGGAGTATGGTTGCCCAGGAGAGGCATTTGGTAAAGCAACAGGATTACCGCCAGTATTACCCAGGGTAATATTTACAAAATTAAATAGTAAAATGCGCGTATTCCCAGCATCGCTAACGTATAAGGTTCGATTATCATCGTCGAAGTACATTGCTGCATCAGTACCATCTCCACACATACCGGATATTGAAGTCTCACAGTTGCTGGTGTCAAAGCTTGATTCGCCTAATACGCCGATGGCATCTTCGCCGTTACTAAGTGACGTGGTGTCAAATATCGATACCCTAGTATTAAGGTCTTCATGGACAAACAGCAAGCTTCCAGTCTCATCTGTCTTAGCAGATATGGGTCCTGCCATTTTATTTATACTTGTGCTACCGCCGCCACTCGTAAAATCTTCTTGTCCCAACACCCAGCTAGCATCCATCCCATCAGTGATACCACCAGAAAGGTCAAAGACCAAGACCCGGCTGTTACCCCAATCAGGTACGTATAAACGATTTGTGTTGCTATTAAAGTGTACTCCCCATGGGCCATTCATCCCATCCTGGGTAGTATTCGCGTCGTCAGTCACAAAATCTTCTTGTCCCAACACCCAGCTAGCATCCATCCCATCAGTGATACCACCAGAAAGGTCAAAGACCAAGACCCTATCATTGCCATAGTCACCGACGAACAACCTGTTATTTGCTGAGTCAAAATTAATACCACCATTACTATCAAAGGTATCTGCTGTAGTATCGTCGCCATTACTCGTAAAATCTTCTTGTCCCAACACCCAGCTAGCATCCATCCCATCAGTGATACCACCAGAAAGGTCAAAGACTAGTATTCTGTTATTTGCGCTATAGCCGTCGGATACGAATAGTCTGTCGTTAGTGTCATCGAATGCAAGCCCTGTCGGGCCTGCGAACGTTGACTGGGTAACATCAGGTGTCCCAGATATAAAATCTGTCTGCCCTAAAACATTATCTGCAGTTTTATCAATAAGCTTATTAGAGTTATCTAGATTAAATACTAAGACTCTTGCATTACCGATGTCTGATACGAACAGTCGATGGCCTGTCTTGTCCATGGTAACACCGGTCACCCCACTAAAAGTGTCAGCCGTAGTTCCTGAAGTTATACTATCAAAATCTACCTGCCCCAGTACGTCACTTGCATTATAGGGTGTAGCTGCTAGAGCTGACTTGGCCCCAAAAACAATTGAAAAAGGTAGTGCTAGTACCAATAATAGGCAAAAGATATACGCTGTGCGTAGGAGTAGAGTGCTTAAGTTTTTCCCGTGTTTGTTTGCGAGCATTTTATTTTCCACAGTTCTTTGTTAAGCGTTAGCTTTAATTATACACTATGCTGTCAAAAATACAGCCCATACTTATCCACTTTTAAAAAAATAATCAGAAAATATTAATATTTATTGTATAATATGCTTATGTTAAAAAAATCATGGGTTCGGCTAGCGTTGCTGGCCTTTGGGGGAAGCCTTGCTCTAATACTGGCCATATACTGGGCGGTATTTATTAGGTTGCCTGTCGGAAGCTCCTCTTGTGATACCAGTAAATTTACTAATACTCATCCGGGGGCTTATAAAAATCGGCTTACTGGTCAAGTAAAGTACTATGCTATAAAAGAAGGCTGTCACCCTGCTGGCTATAAACGAGCACCGGAAATAGATAGCGGTATAATATGGGACTAGTAATTCTTTGATATAATGCCAAATATTGTAACAATTGCTATACGTTAGTATCTAAAAACATTGAAAATGGACTCAACTAGCTTACCTACTCAGCCTTCAGAGATTAAAATTGTTAAACCACCGTGGGTTAAGGCGGCAATGCTTGGTCTCGTAACACCTACCGTATTTATCTTTTTCCTCATAGGGGCTTTTATGTATAGTTTCTCCTCAATCGCCGCAAATTTTGAATTTATAATACGCTCCAGGCAACTTATACCCATTGTCTCGGCTATAATTTTCTCTGTGCCTCTGCTGATCGTTATCGGCGGGATCAGTTTATTCGTATACCTTTGCTTTAAGGCATGGGGTGTGCCACAAGCTAAACGGACAGCCCTAAATACCATGCTTTGTATTGCTGCTATTGATTGTTGGGTTGCTGTGTATGATTTAGGTACCGGGCCTTCAGAGATTATCGTTTCCATTTTGGGAATTATGTTTACGCTGCTAAATGTGGCAGTGAGTTATATGGAGTTAGGAAAGCTAAAGCAAGTAACCCAAGTTGCTATTGGTGCTACGGCTTTGACTGCTATATTTATTGGTGCACATTTGTTTATGAAGGCAGGCGAAAAAGCGCTCACAGGGTAACGGAGGGCTTCCCAAATAAAACCTCGGGCAGTACTATAAGCATATGCAAGATATTCAAGAGGCACTAGCTGTATTTTTAGCAGATTGGGCAGATTGGTGTGCTGAAGTAGAAGAGTATGCGTTTGCCGAGCTAAAGCCGATGCATGTCGGATGGAAAGTAGCTGATGAGAGTACTCTAGGGCAAAAAGTGGCGAGTCTTTTGCCTTTTACAGAACAAGGCCATATAGGTACAGTCGATAATCGAAAAATAATTTTATTGGCACTCAAAAAACCAGTAGAGACAATACCAATTTTGCAAGTTATGCAACTTCGCCCAGGGTCATCTGACCCTATAGGCTTAGATCACGTAGCGTTTTACTGCGAAAATATTGTGGATTTAGAAAACTTTTTCAAAAATTCTCAATATACATGGGAAAGACAGAGCAATCCAGGTCACGCATGGATTTCGTTATGGTTTGGCGCCCACAACCGCGAAGCGAAATTCTTTGACCATACTTCGCTTGATATCGGTGCCCAAGAACTTACCGAAGCTAGTACAAAAATTAAAAACTAACTTACGTTATAAACTTGAGAAGATCATACACTACAAATGCTGGCCACACAAAAGCTTTTAAGATGGCTAGTATAATTACCCAGAACCCTTCGGCTTGTTGGATGTAATACACCAGCGCACCGATGAATCCGAAAAAATAAACGGCGTTGCCGCCACCATTCGAAGATCTTTTGTTTTGTGCCATATGCGCCTCTTTCCCCTTGTGTTATGTACTTTCTTCCATCTTGAGCTCGTTAGCGATATCAACTGCCCAAGCAGTAATTTCGACCCAGTTGCGAAAATCTCCCTCTTGGGCGCGCACGGCTCGCATAACGGCTCGTTCAAATATACTCAAATTGTGTTTGTACAGTTTGCCGGAAAATACCTTGTGTTCTCGGGCTTTGGTGTCACGTAAAATTTCATTAATGACAACACCTTCATCTTTGCTAATGGTCGTTTGCTTATCTATGGGTCCACTGCTAAAAATCCAAACAGGCAAAGAGGAAAGTTGTTTATGATTTACTTTTACGTACATCCGGGCAGTTCTGAGCCACTTTCCCATATACACAGCACTACCCAGAACTACTGCATCATAATGGGAAAGTTTCGGTAATTTCTCGATATCACTATATGTGGCTTTATGCCCTTGTTCGGCTAAAGTTTTGGCAATAAACTGTGCTATTTCGTGGGTTGCGCCGTGTTTGCTAGCGGCTGCTACAAGTATCTTCATGCAAAACACTCCTGCCTCATATGCAGTGTGACATGACAACAGAGATATAAAAGGGATATTTCCTATACATAAAGGGTGATATTTCTCACCTTGAAGAGCAAAGATTCATTGATTGATCAAGCCTCACCTTATATAGTCAAGGCAAGGAGAACGTATGTCGGAAACCCAAGATAAGGTTGAGCAATATTTTAGCAAGCACAAACTTCGCCGTTATACAAAGGGACAAATTTTTATTTTTGCAGACGATATGCCAGAGTATTTATATTATTTAAAGTCTGGCGTAGTGAAGCAGTACGTCATTTCATATCGGGGTGATGAGGTGATTGTGAACTTGTTTAAACCTCCAGCCTTTTTCCCCATGCTGCCTGTAATGACTGGTATACCTAACAAATATTTTTTTGAGGCAGACACTGCCGTAGAGCTTTATCAGGCACCGGTACAAGAAACAGTAGATTTTTTTAAAGCTAATCCGGACGTTGTATATGATTTACTTACTCGTGTCTATCGGGGGCTAGATGGAGTTTTAGGCAGAGTAGTCCATCTCATGACAAGCACCGCTAAAGACCGGCTTATATACGAATTGATTACCCAGGCTCGGCGATTTGGGCGAGAAGAAGCTGGCAAGTTGACCATTCAGCTGAGCGAAAAAGATCTAGGCGCACGAGCTGGATTGTCACGAGAGACGGTAAATAGGGAAATGAGCAAGTTAAAAGCTACCAAGCTAGTGACTGTTACCCGAAGCAGCATCGTTATTAATGACATGGTTGCTTTAGAAAAACAAATTGCGAAAACGTAATATTTCGGCTAGCTGCTGGATTGGTGAGCATATTCTGTCTTGCGTATATGCGGATGTTTAATCTCATAGGCGACATATTCCCCAGCGCGCAATTTACTTAACGGCGAAAAGGGGTAGTCACGGCTGTCTTCCATGGAGGCTCTCAATACTTCTGAAAAAGCGGTCTCACTCGCTTTGATATCGGTGAGCAACGTGGCTTCGCCGGTGATCTGAACAACTATGCGATTTTGGGAATCGTACACAAGCAACGCAACATGAGCATTGTGTTGTATATTAGTATGTTTTTGCGTTGCTTCTTTGGTGATAAACAAGACATTGCCTGCTTTGCTCATGGCGTAGTAAATAACGCTCGTATGCGGCTGGTTGTGCTCATTGACCGTAGCAATTATTGCGGTGGGATGATTTCTTAGAAAGGTAAAAAGTTGTTCTTTTTGGTCTACGGCCATAGTTTCTCCTTTTGGCAATTTCAACTATACGCTTCGTAGTTTACTATGGCTGTGACGTTGCTCACCGTCAATGCGTGAACTTGCTTACTGTCAGAAGACCGGGAGCGTGATTAGATATATTTAGGAGGAAGCTATATGACTTCACCATATAACATGTCTGCAAATACAAATGATGCGTCCCCGCAAGAAGAGGATAGTAACCGTATTAAAACACGTGTTCGGCAGGAGCTTATGGACGCAGGAGCGCCGTTATTAGGCACAAAGCTTAATGCGGAAACTAAGTATCTGTATAAACTCATTCATCCGCATGAGCATATAAGAGCAGCGGTATTTGGTTATGGCAAAGATGGTTTTGCAATGTTGGCAGCTACAGACAGGCATATGATTTATCTTGATAAAAAACCAGGTTACGCAAACTCTGATGAGGTAACATACGACGTAGTGAGTGGTATAACCTATGGTAGGATCGGCCCGCTTGCAACCATAACGCTTCATACGCGTGTGGGAGATTATGCGTTACGCTGGGTTAGCCCAAAGAGTGCTCAGAAATTTTTACGCTTCATTGAAGATCATTGTTTGGAATACGGATCGTTTTATACGCAAAACACACTGCAAGTTTAAGGTTTGCCAAAGATATGTATCAAAACAGCTGCTTTTTAATTGTAGTCTTGTGGTAGTATGGCACTATGACAAAGAAAGACTTATACAAAGACGTCAACTTTTTATTTGAAATGGGCAATATCCGCTTTATTGAGCGGATGTGGAAACGATTTTTACGCGACGACTTCGCAAATTTAGCAGAACATCATTTTCGTGTGTTTTGGATTGCGATGGTTATCGCCGCTTATGAAAAAAATGTTGATACGGGCAAGGTTGCAAAGATGGCTATCTTACATGACGTTGCCGAAAGTCGTACGGGTGACGTTGACTATTTAGCTCGACAGTACGTGGAGCGTAACGAAGAAATGGGCATGAGGGACATGTTAAGTGGCACTGCAATTGAATCAGAATTTTTTGCTTTGTGGGAAGAGTATGAAAGGCGTGAATCTCTGGAAGCAAAGATCGTGAAAGACGCTGATAATCTTGATGTTGACTTTGAGCTCGCAGAACAAGCTGAAAAGGGCGGACAGCTACAAAAGCACTGGCAATCAAATCGAAAATTTGTCTCTGAAAAGAAACTATATACTGAAACTGCTAAAAATATGTACGCACAGCTACTACAAACTAATCCCCATGATTGGCATGTTTTTAGCGACCGCAACCGGCGCAACGGTGGCGACTGGCGTAAATAACTAGCAAAAACGCAGCGGTGTAAGATATTTCCTATCCTTGGCATGTTTTTAGCCGTACTATATACGTACATGTAAGGGGAGGAAATTACATGGCAAAGAGAAATGATAACAAGATGTCGCCACAAGATGCAGGCAAGAAGGGCGGTGAAGCGCCCCACAAGAAACGTGGGCAAAGCAACCTGGACGCCGATATAGGGGATATGTAACAACCTGGATGCCAGAAAGACATATGACAAGGGGCTAAAAGAGCCCCTTTTTTATTGTTTGCAACTAGCGAAAATGCTGGAAGCTAGTATAATAACAGATAAGAAATAGATTACTTTCATGGAGTTTTGATTGTGGCAGGACATAATAAATGGTCAAAAATTAAACGCGGTAAAGCTGTAGAGGATGCCAAGCGCGGTGCGGTATTTACAAAAATTGGCAATCAAATTGCACTGGCCGCTAAAAACGGTACTGATCCGGCCATGAATCCGGTTTTGGCTTTAGCCATAGAAAAGGCTCGGGCTGCAAATATGCCAAATACCAATATCCAGCGTTCAATTGACCGTGGTTCGGGTAAGCTGGGTGGTGCACAAATCCAGGAAGTTATGTATGAAGGCTATGGCTCAGGTGGCGTGGCGGTCCTGGTGGAATGTGCAACAGATAACCTGAATCGTACATATCCGGACGTTAAGCTGGCTTTTAGCAAGCATGGCGGCAATATTGCCGAAAAAGGTGCCGTAGCATTTCAATTTGATCGCAAAGGAATGATTCGCATTCAAGGTGTAGGTGATGAAATAATGCTAGCGGCTCTTGATGCTGGCGCCGAGGACGTACAGGAAGAAGATGGCGAATCGGTCATCTATACCGACCCCAAAGAACTTACGAAAATCCGTGATACGCTGAAAGGGGTTGGACTGGATATTATAGAGACCGAACAAACGTTTGTACCGAACAACACAGTAGCCGTAACCGATGAAGCCACAGCCGGTAAAATCATGCGCATGATGGATGCGCTTGAGTCGCTTGACGATGTCGTAAATACTCACGTTAATTTTGATATACCCGAAGAGCTGCTAGGTTAGAGATATGTCTGTACAAAAGGGGGCCTACGTAAAATTTCTCAAAGTATTTGTAATAACTTTTCTGCTCAGTGCTCTCTTGTCTCTTATTGCTAGTGAGTGGAAACGGGCACCTACTTATTTACCGTGCTCAGATAATGACGTGTCAGCTGGTATGTGCGCACCTCTCCCAGAAGAGATTGGGGGGTGGCCGTATACTTTTGCAGCCAATGCACCAAAATATAGCTTATATGATGGCGTGCCTCAAGCTCAATATGAACAATCACTGGACGAATATAATTTCAATAAACAAAAGACTATTTTTAAGAACTTTGTCGCCTATTTTCTGACGTTGCTAGCGGCGTACATTTTGTATTTAGGAGCAAGGAAACATATCGGAAAGATGTCTCAAAATGGCTAAATACGATAAAGAATTGGCTTTTGCAAAAGAGTTTGCCTATAAAGCTGGCAGGATAATGAAAAAATATTATCGTATTGACCAACACGTGGAAACGAAAGCCGATAACACGCCAATAACTACAGCTGACATAGAAGTTAATGACGCTATTATCGAAGCAGTTCAAGCCAAGTTTCCAAAGTATGGGCTTCTGGGAGAAGAGGCAAGCTGGGAGGCGGATCGCAATCGACTGTGGGTGTGTGACCCGATAGACGGTACCCCGGCATTCATTTTCCATATTCCTACATCAATGTTTTCTTTAGCCCTCGTTATTGACGGCATGCCAGTGGTTGCAGTTACGTATAATCCGTTTACTGGTGACGTCTACGAAGCGACCGTTGGGAGAGGAGCAAGGTTAAATGGAGAAACAATTCACGTCTCTAACAGAAAATGGGGGCCAGGACTCAGACTAGCGGGATCAAGTAGCGGCACGATTGATGGGGTAGCTGCCCTACAAGAAACTCGTGTAAGGCAAGGTGGTGTAAAAGTAATACAATCTTATGGCGCTGTATTCAAAGGCTGTTTAGTCGCAGAGGGTTCATTAGACGGACGCATTTTTTTGCATAGTGGCGCTCACGATATTGCGGCTATAAAACTGATTATTGAGGAAGCGGGCGGCAAAGTAACAGACTTAGAAGGCAAAGAGCAGCGGTACGATAGACAAATAAACGGTGCTGTTATGAGTAACGGCCATATCCATGAGGAGCTATTGAAGTTACTATGAGAGTCCTAGGTATTGATCCAGGTACAGGTATTTTGGGGTTTGGGGTCATTGAGTTTACAAAAGGCAATGCCCAGTTAGTTGATGCCGGCGTTATTCGGACACCTGTAAAGGAGGATGATGCAGTACGTTTGCAAACCATCTATGAAGAGTTAACAGATATTATTACGAATACAAAGCCCACAGTTATGTCAGTAGAGAAGCTATTCTTTGCTCAAAATGTTACGACTGCCATGACAGTAGCTCAGGCTCGCGGCGTAGTGCTTTTATGCGGTAAACAGGCCAACTTAGAGATATATGAATATACGCCTTTACAAATTAAGCAGGCTTTAACTGGTTATGGCCGGGCTGATAAAAAACAAGTGCAAGAAATGGTGCGCATAACGCTCGGTTTGCAAGAAGTACCCAAGCCTGACGATTGCGCCGATGCCCTTGCTGCCGCACTTATGTATGTGCAGAGTATGCGTTTTTGATACTCAGATAAAGGCAGCTTACGATATACTGGTAAACGATGATAGCAACATTGCGAGGAATTGTTACGGAAAATTTGCACGGAGTTGTTCTAGAGTGTGCCGGCGTAGGATATGGTGTATCTGTGAGCAGTTCCGATGCAGACAGTCTGCAGCTTGGCAAAGAAATAAAACTATATATTTATGAACATATCAAAGAAGATGTACATGATTTATATGGTTTTGTTAATTTTGAGACAAAGTCGCTTTTTGAACAATTATTAAGTGTAAAAAACGTTGGGCCAAAGGTAGCTTTAGCAATTTTGGACATTGGTTCGAGCGATACAGTACGCGCTGCTATTGCTAATGGAGAGGTAAAGTATTTACAAAGCGCTAAAGGTGTAGGTAAGCGTGCAGCTGAACAGATTGTGGTAGAGCTTCGGGATAAAATGGGTGCACCTGTTGGCGAAGCGGCTGAAGGTTTAGTGGCCCGAGCTGGTGTTAGGCAACATGACGAAGCCTGGCAGGCTCTGGTAGCGCTTGGCTTTACCGAAGCTGATGCGCAAATGGCTCTTGATAAAATAGATATAACCCTCCCGACCGAAGAACGAATTAGGCGGGCTCTTAAGAAGTAATAACACTATCTAAGTCGAAGGTTGTTTGCTATAATGCAGATAATATGCGCTATTATTTCATTCTTTTAACTATATGTGTAGCGTGGATTGTGGGAATTGCTCTGGCACACTTTAAGTTGGCAACAACTGATAGGCTTCTGTTGTATGTAGCGCTCATGACTTTTACTCTTGGTATGTATGTAATCGGGTTTACTACGAGGAAATCATGAAACGCCAGATTTTTTGGCGAACCAAACGCTTTTTGTTGGTAAGTAAACTATGTGTTACTTGTGCTGTGCTGGCACTGCAAGGCCGCCGAGCAGAAATACCCACGTTGTTTTATATGGAGTTTCGAAAACTTGGTGGGGTATATATAAAATTCCTGCAACTTCTCGTTTTGCAATCCGAAATTTTCCAGTCCCTTCAGGAGTATGACCTATACGAAGTATATGACCACGTTACGTATGACCCGATAAATATCCATGCGCTACTAAAAAGCGAGCTTGGAAATTCAGCATATCAACTCCAGTTGCAGAGTACTGAACCGTTTGCCGCAGGCTCTTTTGGGCAGGTCTACCTGGCGCGACATAATGACACAGATGTGATCATTAAAGTTTTACGACCCAGTATTGCACGGACCTTGCCATTTGATTTAAGGATGCTAGGCTGGATCAGCAGAATTATAGACGTTTTTTCTATAGGTGGCGCTGTGAGTACTTCACGACTGCACAAAGAACTGGCAAAAGCTACCAGGGCCGAAACGAATTATATCTTAGAAGCAGAATATGCTGTTACCTTGCACGAAAGATATAAAGATCATAAAAATATTTACATTCCATACACGTTTCGTAATCTTTCTACCAAACACCTTATTTGCCAAGAGTATGTAGGTGGTGTTGCTGCAACTGATTTACTGCGGGTGACCAAGCAGGGGACTGATCCTCAAGGATATATTTACCAGGTAACTGGCAGTGACTTACATGCGCAATTAGTTGCATTTGGCGCAGAGATCTTAACAAGTATTTTCCGCAATGGTACTACGTATGGCGATCCTCACCCAGGAAATGTAAAGTTTTTACCGGGCAATAAAGTTGGCCTGATCGACTATGGCCTACAGGCGCCAGCGCCACGTAATATGACCGGATTTTACGCGCTTATTAAGCAGTACTACAATATCTATCACGATCAGTTTGATATGCGGAGCTATAGTCAAGCAATATTAGAAATGTATGGCGGTGATATTATAAAAGCCGCAAAAAGCTTAGACGAATACTTCTCGGCAGATTTACGCATTGTAGATGGTATGATTGCGGTGGCTGAACAAAAATTGTACGAACAAAGCAATAGAATCCAATATCTTCTAGACAACAATAAGATGATGGCGCTATTTGGCTCGATCATTAATAAGAATAACCAATTTTGTTTGCAGTACGAATTAGACGGGCCAGAGCTAATGAGGGCCGCAAATCTATGTATTGCACTTGTGAGTGAGCTTGGTATGAAAAAAGAAGTTCTGAAAGAAATTTATGAAATTGTGATGGATAATGTGCAAAGTGTAAATATGAACGCGCCCGATAACTTGTTACATCCGGAAACAGCATTTGAAATTTTGGCTAGCTGGTTAGATCAGATTTCGTACAAAAATCCACAATTACATCGTCGCATTATGCAAGGAGGCTTAAGCTATGTTTAAAGATTTATATCTGTATATTAAACACCCCTACACCGCTGGTACGATTATTGTTATCTGGCTTGGTACGTTGGGACTTTATCAGGCTGATCCCAATTTGCCTATCGTACCGCTGATATTTGTAGATGTGGTTATTAGTCTGATACTGGCGTTTATTGGCTTCCGATCAGCTCGATAAGTATAACTGGTATAATGAAAACACATGGCGATTGAGCGAATTGTAAATACAAGTGTGTCAGACGACAACCAAGATGAGCAGCAGCTTGAAAATAGTTTACGTCCAAAGGACTTCGCGAGCTACATTGGCCAAGAACGACTCAAGAGAAATATTAAGCTAGCAATTGACGCTGCTAAGAAGCGCGGTGAACCACTTGATCATGTGCTTTTATATGGGCCACCGGGACTTGGCAAAACAACGATGGCAAGCGTGATTGCACACGAAATGGGAGCTCAAATTAGAATTACTAGTGGTCCGGCAGTGGGACGAGCAGCAGATCTAGCGAGCTTACTAACGAACTTGCAAAACGGTGACATTTTATTTATCGATGAAATTCATCGTCTGAATCGTAGTGTTGAAGAAGTCTTATATTCGGCTATGGAAGATTTCAAGCTGGATATTATGCTAGGCAAGGGGCCAAGCGCCAAAAGCTTACGTTTAGATTTGCCCAAGTTTACAATTATCGGCGCCACAACTCGTACTGGAGCGCTCGCAGCTCCTTTGCGTGATAGATTTGGCATTATGCATCGGCTAGAATTTTATACTCCTGGAGAAATTACTAAAATTGTTAATCGATCTGCCGGTATTTTAGATGTTACAATTCACCCAGAAGCTGCTGATATTATTGCTACGCGCGCACGGCTTACGCCTCGTATTGCCAACAGGCTACTTAAGCGAGTGCGTGATTACGCTGACATTAATGGTGACGGAATTATCGATACGGTTGTTGCTCATGGTGCGTTGAATTTGCTAGAAATTGATGCCATTGGTTTAGATCCGGCTGATCGTAGAATACTCGAAACGATTATCACTAATCACAGCGGTGGTCCAGTAGGCGTAGAAACTCTAGCAGCAATAACTGGTGACGAACGTTCAACTATTGAAGATTTTTTTGAACCGTACCTTATGCAAATAGGTATGCTGGAGCGTACACCGCGCGGACGGAAAGTTACCCATAAAGCCTACGAGCATTTGGGTAAAAAGCAACCGGCAAATGAGAAAACTCCACAAACGAACCTGCTATAATACATCCGTACATGCAGCCAGAAACACAACAACCCGAAGAGCAAGATTATACTAAGCCGGTAGCATACGATACCGAAGGGCGCCCACTATACTTACGCCCTGCAGAAGACCAGCAGCAATCTGCCCAAGAGTCAACTAATCAAACAATCCATGTCACGCGTCCATTTGATCCAGCAGCGCCGCAATTAACTCCTGAAGTTCAGGCAAAATATGAAGCCTCGCGCAAGCAATATCCCAACCTTAACTTGAGCGAAGGTGAATATATTATTAGTGCCGTACGTCGTCATCCAATTGGCTTGGTGCCGATTTTTGGTTTTGTTGGTCTTATGCTCGTACTTTTAATTGGAGCGATACCTTTTTATGAGTCTTTTCGAAGTTCTGCGTCTAATCCGGGAGGATTGCCATCTGTTCTTGTAGTTAGTGTGCTTGCACTACTACTCGGTACTCTTTTTGTAATTGGTGGGCTTATTGCTACATACGTATATATTCAAAATAGATTTTATTTGACGAATGAAAGCGTTATTCAGGAAATTCAGCTTAGTCTCTTTTCTAAACATGAGCAAACTGTAAGTCTTTCAAATATTGAAGATGCGAGCTATCGCCAAGAAAATATTATCCAGCAACTATTCAACTACGGCTCGATACGGCTTTCAACGCAGGGTGATGAAACTACCTATCGATTCAACTACGTTACAAACCCTAAAAAACAAATTGCGCTACTCAACAACGCCGTGGAAGCGTTTAAAAATGGTCGTCCAGTTGCAAATATTGATAATGACTAAAACTACTCACTGAAGGGATTGTCACGGGCTTGATCAAAGATCGCTTGTACGTGTATATTTTGAGATTCGAGTCCCTCAATAGTTTTGGCGACATCTTTGTTGACTTTAGGGTGAGGTACAGACTGGAACTGCTTGGAGACAACAGCCTCGTCAGGCTTCTTAGTGGCCAGTGAAGTTGCCTGCAAAACAATGTACACATACAGTATACCAAAGGCTGCTATACCTAAAAATAGCGCATGGCGTTGCAGATAGATCAATACTTTGTCTTTATAGGCGGTGAGGCTATCTTTATCTATATTCATGGCTTTATGTATACATTTAGCATAACAGTGAAAGTAACTAAATTACGATTATCTTGTTCGGGCTGTATGGAAATGTTCGTTACATGAGCGGTCCGACGATTTTGTTCAAGTTTTTCCAAAAAGCCCAAGACCCGGCTGTACGGTACAGGGTTTTTGGTATCTGACAAAACAGTAATCTCCATTGCGTACAAGCCCTTTATGCCGGGTACCTCGGTAAGTTGAGTTTTATTAGGATCGGTGGTAGATACTTTTGCAGAGCTTGAATTTTTTTTACCACCAAGTGTGGAGGCGGGAAATTGTACTGACTCCAAAGGCACACCGGTTTGGTCGGCTATTGATACAATTTCGCGTACAGTACGTGCTTGATCTTTTTCTTGTGGTACGATTGCTTTGCTGATTTTTTCCAATTCAGCATAATCCTTTACATCACGCTCCGCACTTGCCAGCGCATCTTGACGACTCTTCAGAATTTGCTGCTTTTCCTTAAGGCGTATAAGCTCATTGCCCTTTTTTTGCAACATACCAATGCCGAAATAGGTTGTACCGCCAGCTATCACTACCAGTAAAGCGACTAATCCCATAAGGCCAAAGAAAGTACGCTTACTCGTATTCATTTAATTATTTCCCTTCTTGGCTTTGTCCAGAAGTTTAAAGTCACTGTCTTTACTAAAAACAGCGGTCAAAGAGGCTTTGCATGGATATGGATCACTTTTTCCGTCAGTCGGCGAAGAGCAATTTACTCCTATAAGGTCGGCTTTTGCAAAGACACTGTCTGAGCCTTGCTCAAGATTAACCTGGATTTGAGTGGCAGAGTTATAATCTTTTGCGCCAGCTTGCAGTTCAATGGCTCCGTCCAGCTCGCTGCTAAGCTTAAGGTCCTGCAAGACAGTATCGGGTGGCATAGCTGAGCCCACTTGGCGCAATAACTTAGAAAAAAGAATTTCTTGAGAAAGTACATCTACAACTAATTTAAGACTATTACCAATGTCTTGTACGCGTCCCATGGTTTCTTTTTCGTGTTGCTCCTCAAGAGTAATGGCTGCCTTAGCAGTGGAGTCCTTATAAATATTTGTTTCTTGCTGTAAGTAGATTAAGCTACCGATAACCACTATGATAATACCGATTATGCCAACGCCTAGTCCGATGATGACTTTTATAAGTTTGGTGTTATGGTGGGCAAACGCCAAAGATTGCTTGAGCTCAGAAGGCAGTAAATTGATCATGCTATTACTCCTTTTGACTGAACGAGCCCGAGTCCTGCTACCGTCATATACATTGATCGTTCAGCATAGCTAGGAGGTTGTAATTTGCCATAATCCAATACTTGCCAGGGGTCAAACATACGTACAGGCATGCGCAAGTGCTCGGTTAAGTAATCGTTCAAGCCCGGCATATTAGCGCCACCACCCATAGTAATAATTTGGCCGATTTTATTGCTGCCGTCGCCACGTTCTTCGTAGTAGCGCACCATGCGCCTGACTTCTTTTATAGTTTGACTTAAGAGAGGCTCTACAGCTTTGCGAATCTCGCCTTGTTTTTTACTCAGACTAAGACCGTATTTAGTTTTAATAAGCGCAGCCTCGGCGTGACTTACCGTCAAAGCATCTTTGATATTTTCAGTAAATAGATCACCACCAGATTCTACGGTACCAGTTACGGTGACGTGCTGATTGTCGAAAATTGAAATATCTGCCGAGCGCGTACCAAAGTCGACAAGTACACCAGGTAATTCATTGTGGGCATCCAGCCCCAGTAATCGGGTAGATGCGATAATACTCGGCTCAATAAATACCACCTCAAGTCCCAGCACATGCATAAGATTTGTATATGAGTCGACGATATTCTTCGACACGGCTACCATGTACACCATAACCTCATTTTCAGTACGATCAGTAATAGTGTAGTCCAGGTACAGTTCGTCGAGAGGTCGAGGGATATATTGCTCCGCTTCGGTCTGGATGGCCTCGGCTAGCTCCTTTTCGTTCATTTTTGGTAGTTGCATTTCACGGGTATACGTACGAAACGTCGGAACCGAAAGCGCAACACGACGGGTCGTTATATCTCCTATGAGTTGGTGCTGAAAAAGGTCCTTTGCAGCTTTTGCCACGGTTTTCATGTCAACGATCTCACCTTCTTTCATAACATTCGGGTCAAATCGCGTCATGCCGTAACCAATTACAGGCCGTTTTTTCCTGGTTTCTGGACCAATCTGCATGACTTTAATCGAGCCGGTGCCAATATCCAGTCCAAATAATGGTCTATCTTTAAAGAAAAGAGTTGTTCTTGCGGTGCCCATCAAAGCATAAATTCCTTAGTATCAGTATAACAGGTAACCATAACAAGTAACTAGTTATTAAAAACTTGCTGGTAACTTCTGATTGTCCAGGTGCTTGCTCCAGATGAAAGCGTCGTTCCAAAAGTTATGGTACCTGCACCACTGAGGTCGACGGTTTGTCCGAGCGCTGAACCAATGTTCCCACTGCCTGCTACTTTTAATTTACCCCAATAAGCTTGAAAGACCATGCCTGGTAGGTTGACTGCTCCACCGACATTGATAGTTTCAAGGTTTTTCGAGTTATATAAGGCAGTTCCGGTGATATTGGTACAAGTGGCCCCACAGGTATCTGCGCTCTTATAGCTTATAAAATGGATACCCGTACCCGAGCTGTTAGCTAAAATTCTGGCTGAACCGCCTACAGTAATCTTGCCATCTACGGTAACAATTGGTCGCGTTGTACCCACGCTATCAGCTACTTTGATAGTAGCAGCCCCACCGATGTTCAAATCACCGGTGATATGAGCGTTGCCATTAATAGTAACATTACAGCTGCCATCAACACTGACGTTGCCGGTGAGGTACAGCTTGGCTGGCCAGCTACGGTCAAATGGCCAGCTATTACAAACGTAAGTGTTGCTATTACCGGCGCCGCTGGTGTAGCTGCCAGTTTGTATAGCGGAAAGCTGGGTTGTTCTAGGATAGCTAGGCATTGTCACAGGCGCCGTGGTGCAGCCTGCAATCAAACCTTGACCACCATTGCCACCGACAATGCGCGGCGAGTTATAAGGAGAATTAGTTATGCTCGTTTGACCTGTAGCACAGACGCTACCATAAATCATTGTGCTCCAGTCGAGGCTAATAGGCTCACCTGTCGTACACACCTGAGGATAGGTAGGGCCAGGGTTGGTACCGCTAGGGCAAGCCTGATTGGCAACCTTGACGTTAAGCGGTTGATTCTGCGAGCCGATACGCGCTGAACCGCTTAGAGAAATTTTACCGTTTACAAAAATTTCTGAATTAGTAATGTTTGCACTACCACCTAAAATCAAACCGCCTACTCCCGTATATACTGAATAGCCTTGTGAAGTGGTGCCAACAATTGTTACCTTAACGGATCGTTCGCCTTCTAGCTTGCCATTGCTACGATAAACTTTGCCGGTAGACGTAATGACACGCTCATTGGTACTTGTGCCAGCAGTGATCGCGGTGACATAAGTGCCTCGTCCTTGGTCGTCATTATTAAAAAATTCTTGTTCGGTACTGTAACCCGTGAAGCTGCTGGAGTTATTAATTTGATACAAACTTCGTTCAACACCAGCTTCGGCGACTAGTAAAGCATTCGTACGATAGACATTGCCCCTAGTACGGCTGTATTGGCCAATGGTTAAATCAGCAAGAGACATGCCTACAAATGTTAAGATCATCGCTACAACTAATATTGTGATAAGTACTATGCCTTGTTGATCAGCGGGCTTTCGGAGCAGTTTAGTTGGTAAGCTACTCATTGCGGAATACCGTCCTTGTCGTATAATCGGCTCGAATATCTTGGCCATATTTTGTTGCTTGCAAATGTAAGGTCAACTCAACAGACCGAGCGTCTGTAGGGTCAACTTCGTCGCCATTGCCATCAATGTATTTTACCGTAAAACTAGCCACGTTATTTACCAATACAGCATCAGCTGGGCAACTGCTGGTAGCCGCTGATGCCGGGCAAGTGGTAGGAGCTTTGTTATTCGGCACATCCGCAGCAAGCGAGCGTCTATAGAGTGTCCCATTTTGCACAAAATAGATCACGTTGTTCTTCCAGCTGGTATAGTGCAGCGGGTCTTCAAATAAAATTTTATGATTTTGATCTTGCGCCGCCGCTGCTAATACCAAATTAGAGTTGTCAGAAGCCCAGCCAAAATCATTGCTGCCGGGTGCGTGTTCGTCAGGTATGCGGTTGTTGTCGTCAGCTCCCGAGGACAGGCGGATGTCTCGTGTGGCAGTATCCAGCCCAATCTCCGCTTCACGCAGCAGGTCACTTCGAGCACTATCAATACTTATTTGCGCAAATGAGTTAACGGCGAAGGTCATGATAATAATAATCAATAATCCAGCAATAGCTGTGGCAGTAGTTATCTCTATCAACGTTAAGCCTTGTTGATCAGTGTATAAGCGTTTCATTGGCCTATACCTATCTGCCCAATAAGTGAGCTAAGTTTTACATTTTTCTGATCACTGCCGTCACGATATGTTATGGTTACGTCTACTCGCCGTATGCCGGCTACAGGTTCGCTAACTGTTACACTACCGACTCTGGGCGCAGGTAGGGCAGCGGGCAAGTTATTAGTAAATGTAATGGTAGAACCTGGGGTTAAGGAGGCGTAGTTATTATTACGCAAGGCTTCAACTTCTTGTTCCCCAGCTCTAGTAGCGGTTTCAAGTAATTGGGTGCTATGCTGTGTGCGTTCAATAGTGAGAAACACTTGTGCAATCGCTGCCACGACGAGACCAGTAACCACAATAGTTACTATTAACTCAACGATAGTAAAGCCACCCTCATCTTTGTTCATGCTTACGTTTATTTTATCATATAAAAACCGGCTATGAATTACAGCCGGTTTTTATTAATTTGAGTAACGACTAAGGAGTAGTTTCTTGGTTTACGCTCTTCAGTACGTAGTTGCCTGAGCTATCTGCTGAAGGATCATCAGAGTTCTCAAGTGTCGCGCTCAATTCATATGATTGACATGAGTCACTATCACAACCGCTTGGACTCGGAGTATAGGTGTAAGTAGTATTACGTGGCCCTTGCATATCAGCAGTAGTCACTTTTGCAGCGTCTATATCATCTGCTGCTGGATAGGCGTCATTGTCGTTAAAGTATGTTTCAAGCTTTTGCTGAACATTCTTAAGGTCGTTCTTTCGATCAGTATCGCGACCTCGCGCCTGTGCTGCAAACAGCTGTGGCAGAGCAAGTGCTACCAAGATACCGATAATTACGATTACGACTAAAAGCTCGATGATCGTAAAACCTTTTTGATTAGTTTTTCGCATTATATGGTGCCCCCCTAATGGCGAACTTAATTTTAATATGTACCCCTTAAACTTATACTGCTCATGCTTGTCTGTCAATACCCATTCTTATCCACCATATTGGTGTCAGTGGAAAAGTGTAGTGGAGAAATCAGGCAGTTTGATTTAGTAGTTTTAAAATGGTATAATTAAACTTTGCATAAAAGGACATAACCTATGGCAGAGCAAGCAAGGGAAGCGGCAAGCAGTGTGCCCCCAGAGCACTTAGTAATAGGCTGCAATAGAGAAGTTAGAGATCTATCAGAGCAGCTCATTGGATCTCCACGCTATAGAGTTGATGAATGTGAAATAATGGGGCAACCTCCAGCAAATGTCAGGAGCGCTTTTCTCACTGCCTCTGTAGCAGACCTAACCCTTGGTCCGCAGAGCTTATTGCGGATGCCTGGACAGTATTGTGAAATCCCGTGGCCTTTATACGCAGTTCGCAATATTGAAAACCTGGAGCCCGTAGTGCTTGGAGCGTCTCAAGTACCAATTTTGCGCGGCAATCAACGTGACTGGGTCAGTGCGGTATACGTGCGGTTTTGCTGGAAAGATGACACTTCAGGAGAAGTAAGGGAGACTATCAAGATAGAGGCTTTTGAAAGCCGACCTGATGCTCTACCAACGTTGAGCGGCCTCGTAGATTTTCGTAGAGACGAAGAAGAGGATTACGTTTTGTGGAGAGAACAATCCCGGCAAGCCAGAAGTGAAGAGGAAGCCAAGCATTTCTTGGATATTTTGAAAATACTCTACGGCCCAGACCGGTTATTTGATGGAACCTTGTAGGGCGGTGATCGGTCCCAATACACTTGCCACAATAAAGCCAACAATGGTGCCGAGCCCCACGATAAGTATAGGTTCTATAATAGACGACAAGCTATTGATGATAGTGTCAACTTCTTCTTCATAAAATTCAGCAACTTTATTGAGCACTGTATCAAGTTGGCCAGTTTCTTCACCGACGGCAGCCATTTGGATAATTATTTCGGGCAAGATATTACTGGCTGCCAAGCTTTCTGAAACGGTGTGACCGTTGCGTATCATTTTACTTGCTTCTATGAGTGAATCCCGTATAACTACATTAGATAAAGCGCCTGCGGTAGTCTCGAGTGCTTCGTTGACCGATACACCGGCGCCGAGCAAAGAACTAAAAATACGAGCAAACCGAGCCACGTTTACTTTTAGAATAATTTTGCCGAAGATTGGCATTTTTAAGAAAAATCTATGTAGATTTCGATGTCCTTTAGGGGTTTTGGCCCAGCGTCGAAATATAAATAAACCACCCCCACCCACCAGTAAAATAATGGGCCATTTATGAATAAGCAGATCACTGATGCCAATGATAATTTTAGTTTGGATGGGCAATTGACCGCCATTCTCTATCAATATAGAAGTAAGCTTCGGGATAACTCCTACCATCAAAAAAACTACGGCAATGATAGCAACAGTAGTCACAACAGCCGGATAGATCATCGCACCTTTGAATTTGCTCCTAATGGTGCTGTCTTTTTCTTGCTGCGTGGCCAGACGATTTAATATTTGATCCAAGATGCCGCCTTCTTCGCCAGCTCGCACCATATTTACGTAGATTTCCGAAAATGCTTTCGGGTGCTTTGCAAGTGCGTCAGATAAAGACATGCCACCCTGTACGTCTGCAGTGACTTGTTCGAGCGCGACTTTAAGTGCTGGCGAGTCGGATTGGTCTTTTAGGGTAGATAGAGCTTTGAGGATAGGTACGCCAGCACTGATCATAGTAGAAAATTGACGAGTAAAAACTACGAGAGCTTTTGGCTTGATACTACCTCCTCCGGGCAGCTTGATTTCCATTTGCAGGCCAGTTTTTTTGGCCGACTTTACAACGAGCGGGTGTAATCCTTTTTGCTTCAGACTCTCTATGGCGACAGCTTTGTTTTGAGCGCTTACCGTGCCAGTTTGCGTGGCGTTACCAGCGGTACGGGCAGTGTAGGAAAAATCGGGCATGGTTTATGAATCTCCGCTGGCAGTCACACGTAAAATTTCTTCAATACTCGTCTGGCCACGCAGAGCTTTGATAAGTCCATCAATCTGCATAGTCATCATACCGTTCTTAACGGCAGTATTTTGGATTTCTTCGCTTGTTGCACCGGCTACGATAAGTTTTTGGATAGCTTCGGAATTATCCAGTACCTCGTAGATGCCAGCCCTTCCTTTATAGCCAGTATGTCCACAGCTTTCACACCCGTCTTTGTGTGCCTTCCAAAGCTTAGTGATACCCTTTTCATTGGTGGATAAATCAGCAGTTGAGGCTTTGTTAGTCTTGGAGGGGTTAGTTTTGCCGATTCCTTCACTCAGTGCTTGTTTTTCAAGCTCGTAGATGCGCTTCATATCGCCGGCTTCTGTCAATTGAAATGCTTTGACAAGGTCGTTAAGTGTTGCCGTATCGGGCTCGTAGATTTCACGACAGTCTACGCAGAGACGGCGAACCAAACGCTGGCCCACCACGACACGTACGGTAGATGCAATCAGAAACGGTTCTATATTCATATCCAAAAGTCGGGGCAAGCAAGTAGCGGCATTATTAGTATGTAGCGTACTAAATACCAGGTGTCCGGTCAGGGCCGCCTGAACGCCCAGTCCGGCGGTTTCACCGTCACGAATCTCGCCGACCATAATGATATTAGGATCTTGTCGGAGCAAGGCACGCAGGCCATTTGTAAATGTCATACCAGCTTGCGGATTGACCTGCGTTTGATTAGCCCCCACCACTTTATATTCGATAGGATCTTCGATAGTAGAGATATTGACAGTCGGATTATTAAGCATACTCAATACGCTAAATAGACTAGTTGATTTGCCAGAGCCAGTTGGACCAGTTACCAGAATCATGCCGTGTGGTTGTAGAATTGCGTGCTTAATACTGTTGAGTGAGCTACCCCAATAACCAAGCTCTTCTAGCGTGGCAGCTTTACCGTTTTCGTTCAGTACGCGCATAACTACTTTTTCGCCATCAACAATCGGCAAAGTAGATACGCGCAAAGCAAACACTTGGCCGGCAAATCTTATCTTAAAGCGTCCGTCCTGAGGCGCCCGGTGTTCGTCGATCTTTAAGTTAGACAAAATTTTGATACGCGATACTAAAGAAGCAAGCACTTTGCGGGGCAGTTTATTGGCTTCGCGCAGAATACCGTCGATACGATAACGAATAACCACGTAGTTTTCTCGTGGCTCAATATGAATATCGCTAGCACCGGACTTTACACCATATTCAATAATCAAGTTTACCGTTTGGGCTATCGGTGAATCTTCGGCCAAGTCCTCTTCGCTTACCTCTTCGTCGGTGACCTCTTCTGATCCTTGGTCATTTTCAATAACTTTTGTAAGTTCATTGCTAATATTGCCCCGATATTGCTCTAGCGCACCTTGGATCTGACTAGCCATCGCGACATGCAGCTTCAGATTGGTGCCAAGCTTTTTTTGTAAAAAACTGACTGCTTGGATGTCATCAGGATCTTCCATGGCTAGCATATTATTGCCGTCTTTATCAATGTCAAATACGACAGCGCGATACTGGTGCGCTACTCGTTCGGGTATGAGTTTCAGGTGCTGGCGTTTGATTTCACGAGGATTCAATTCAATAAATGGTACATCAACCTCTTCAGCATACAGTTTTGTCAGATCTTTCTCAGATAAGATATTGTTTTTGATGACAAGATCTTGCATTGGACGTTTTTCGCTTTTTACCTGTTCACGGAGCGACTTTAACTGCTCAGCAGTTACTTTGCCGGTGCCCTCTAGCAATTTCTCTACTAATAAATCTGGTATGCGCATTTCTTGCTAGGCATTATATAGGAAAACCACGAGCATTATAAAGAGGGGATATTCCCAGCTTGTTTTTGTCAGTTCACCAAAACTATAAATCACTTTACAATCTTAGGGAACTGCGGGAGGAAAGAAAGGTAAAGGTAACGTATGTGAGTACATAGTATTGCTTCTCGGCATAGTTTCCTTATATCTTCTCCCTCCCGGAAGTTCTCTGTCAGGCGTAACGTCCCGTTGAGACGAATCGCTTGACGACCTTCCCGCTAGGAGTGGGGTAGCTGTCAAGCGTGTAGACGGTCTTCAGTTGCACTCTGGCGCGCACGTCTCTGGTGGAGACCCACCCGCCACCGGGCACTGACTTGGCCATCTTGCATGGATGCGTGTAGGCGCGACGCGCTGTGATCAACGCTATCGCTGGGCTCAGAAAGCCGAACCAGCAGCAGAGCCAGAAGATCCAGCCGATGGGCGCGACGTTCCTCCACTCGTTCATGCTGGCCACGACTTGGCTCCAGCCGTTGATGCAGACGAGTGTGGTGATCGGAACGAAGCTGATCACGAACGCTGTAGTCACCCAGCGGTAGCGCAGCTGTTGCGTCGACTGACGTCTGAACATGGGGTCAGTGTCTTGAACGGTCCAGGCAGCGTAGTACGCTTTCACGGCGCCAGTTCCGGTGAGGAGGGCGATCAGGGGAATAATGTCACTCAGGCTCGGCACAGTCTCTCCCAGTAGGTGGTTAACGATGTCCTTACAGGCTATCAACTCTCATATAATTTGAGAACTGGTAGCCTGCAAGGAATGACAGAGAATCTTTAAGATACCTCGGAGCAACTCTACTCTACGAAGTGTTTTACATTATAGCATAAATTGTATAAAAAAGCAAGTAATACTACTCCCTACTATTGCAGCGCAAAGACTGTAGTTAACGGAAACTTAAGGAGTTACATGATATAATTAATAGTACAAATATCTAAAGACCGACGTATCTTGAGGAGGGTAATTATGGCTGACGATAAAGCTACGAAAGCACAGGCTGAGGGCAAAGCAAAGGCCCTAGGTTTGGCACTTGAAACCATTGAAAAACAATTTGGCAAAGGCTCAATTATGAAATTGGGTGAACAAACTAACGTACAGGTGGAATGTATACCTACAGGCTCGGTCAGTTTGGATTTAGCCCTCGGAGGCGGCTTACCCAAAGGTCGCATCATTGAAGTGTATGGACCTGAAAGTTCGGGTAAAACTACATTGACGCTTCATGCCATTGCCGAAATCCAAAAGCAAGGTGGCACTGCGGCATTTATTGACGCTGAGCACGCACTTGACCCGGCGTATGCTAAACGCATCGGTGTGGACGTGGATAATTTGCTTTTGAGCCAACCGGATAACGGTGAGCAAGCATTAGAAATAACTGAAACGCTCGTGCGTTCCAACGCTGTTGATTTAATTGTAGTTGACTCAGTGGCAGCACTGACTCCACGGGCCGAAATTGAAGGTGATATGGGTGATAGCCACATGGGTTTGCAGGCGCGTTTGATGAGCCAGGCGCTCCGCAAGCTTACCGGTGTTATATCACGCTCTAAAGTAACGGTAATTTTTATCAACCAAATTCGTATGAAAATTGGTGTGATGTTTGGCAACCCCGAAACTACCACTGGCGGTAACGCATTGAAATTCTACGCTAGCGTGCGTATGGATATCCGTCGTGTATCGCAAATAAAACAAGGTGATGAAGTCATCGGCAATCGTACGCGGGTAAAAGTAGTTAAAAACAAAATTGCACCGCCATTTCGTCAGGCTGAATTTGATATCATGTACAATCAAGGCATTAGTAAATCCGGCGACGTACTTGATCTTGCGGTAGAGCATAATATCGTGGAAAAATCTGGCGCCTGGTTTGCCTATAAAGACCAAAAAATTGGCCAGGGTCGTGAAGCTGCAAAAACCTACTTACAGGAAAACCCAAAAGTTCTTGATGAGATAGCCAAGAAAGCCACCGAAGCCGCCTCAAAGGAGTAAAGTTTGCCTTATCCCCCAATTCAGATTGTCGATGAACAAGATAGGCCCATCGGAGGAGCCTCTATTGATGAGGCAAGAGAAAAAGGCCTGTATCATCGCATTGCCAGAATCATGGTAGAAGATAATCAAGGGCGGGTATTATTGCAGTTCCGCAATAATAAAGTAGTAGCGTACCCGAATTGTTGGGATAACTCCGCTGCCGGACATGTGGATGAAGGGGAAACGTACGAGCAGGCTGCATATAGGGAGCTGGACGAAGAAATCGGATTACGTAATGTTCAGCTTGAAGAAGTAGGTACTTATATTTCTCATCAGACCAATGGTGATCAGCAGACAAACCGTTTTAATAAAGTCTATAAAGCTCAAGTTAGCGACGATACAGTATTTCTACTGCAGCCCGAAGAAGTAGCAGAGGTCAAATGGTTTACCGTTAGTGAAGTCCACAAGATGATAAAAAATTATCCAGAAGTTATAACAGACGGGCTTGAAGATGTTTTTGCCCGTTATTATTTATGAAAGTTACGGCGATTAAACAGCAGGAGAAGCTAAAGGGGCGGTATTCGGTTTTTGTCGATGAAAAATATGCGTTTTCTTTGAGCGATACCGCATTATTGGAGGCAAAACTCAGGGTCGGTCAAGAACTAACAAAAGGAGAACTAGACCAGTATAAAGAATTATCTGCTGATGATAAGCTCTATGGACTTGTTTTACGTTATATAGCTATTCGCCCACGGTCCAAATGGGAAATTAAAACGTACCTGGCACGTAAGCACTCCCCTCCTCCGGTGCAAGAAAAGATACTTAACAAGTTAAGTATAAATAATCTGATTGATGATGAAGCTTTTGCTCATTCGTGGATAGAAAGCCGTCGCCTGCTCCGCCCGACTTCAAGGCGTCGCTTACAGCTTGAACTTAAGCAGAAACACATAGATAACGAAATCATTGAGCAGGCGCTTGCCGAAGATGAAACCGATGAGCGAGGTGTATTACAAGAGCTTATCATGCGCAAGCGTAAACAGACGAAGTACCAAGACAAAACCAAGCTCATGGCCTATCTAAGTCGTCAAGGCTTTAGCTACGGCGATATTAAAACAGTTCTTGAAGCTATTGCTAATGAAGATGCTTAAACCCCCGCAGGTGTAACTGCAGGCGCTGTCTTGATCAGATCTTGTACAATAATTTTCTTCGGGGTAATTTCATGGATTTGTGAACGGTCTATACCAAGGTTGCCGCCGGTAAAACTTTTGAGTAGCGACTGCGAAACGTAAATTTTTTGGATATACATAGTCTCCATTTCGGTGGCGTAATCACTCACCTTGCCCACTTTTTCTTTACGTACCGTTACTACTTGTTTGCCAAGAGGGTCAAAGCCTATACTCATAATTTTTTGCAAACGTACCAGTTCCTCCGTTTCAGCTAACACATTGTAGTCGTCCACCACAAATCCCTGTGGAATAATGTCGCGAATATCTTGATACAGTAATACTCTGGCTACTTTATCGTCGCCACCAAAACAGTAAAATCCCTCAATCTTCAAGTTATCAGGATTAATAATAGGGTTAGTAGTTGTGGCTACTAGTCCTCCTGTACGCAGCGACAGAACAGGTCGATTTAAGAGAGTTCCACTTAAACGGAGCATAAGCTCCATTATACGCCGTATTTTTATTTTTGCCCGAAGCTTTACGTTCCCTGTTATTATGGCGTATTATCGAATAAGTCTTATGAAAGATTTACAGCTAATCACAAAAAGTGCTGAAGAAACCGAAGCTTTTGCCCGAAGCTTTGCAAGTAAGCTTAAAGGCGGTGAAGTGATTGAACTTACTAGCGATTTAGGTGGCGGTAAAACCACATTTACAAGGGGACTCGTGGCAGGCTTAGGAAGCAACGAAGTTGTGGCAAGCCCGACATTCACTATTAGCCGGGAGTACAGCAAGGGTCGACTGCGTGTGTATCATTTTGACTTTTACCGTCTGGATGACGCAGGGATCATTGCTGATGAATTGGCAGAAGTAACAAAAGATCAGGCAGCCATAATAGTAATAGAATGGGCAGATATAGTGCAATACGTATTGCCAGAGAAGCACATACGTATTCAGATTACTGCAACAGGCGAACAGACACGGAATTTACATATTACCTGCCCTGATACTTCCGCTTATCTCCTAGAGGGCTTGCGCTAACCCTTGTAAACCAACTACTATCTACCATATGCTCATACTTACTATCCGCACCGACAAACCCGAAAGCGAAATAGGACTATACAATGACGAGGAACAGCTTGGTTATGAAACGTGGCAAGCGCACAAGCAACTGGCTGAGACTATTCATCTTAAAATAAAACAATTATTAGAACAGCAATCATTAGGAACGGCAGATATACAGAGCATAGTGATGTATAAGGGACCAGGTAGCTTTACGGGTTTGCGTATTGGCGCTAGTGTGGCCCAGGCTTTGGCGTATAGCGTGCAGGTGCCCATTGTGAGTGCGGCAGGTAATAATTGGCGAGCAGAAGGAGTACGTAGATTACAGCAGGGAGATAATGAAAAAATTATACAGCTTGATTACGGCTCTCCTGTACATACTACTCCGCAGAAAAAGTAGATTTTTACAATTGCTAAAAATGTATATTCGGCATATAGTAATTTTTAGGAATTGCAGATTTTGGGAGCAAATCCAAATTTTCGGAATTTATAACATCAATTCGATTTTCAAGCTGATTTTGCCAAACTAGTGAAGTGATAGCGAGTGTTTGGCACTTGGCTTGTTCGGTAGAAAGGAAAAACATGGAAATAATTGCCATTGTACTGGCTTTGGTCGGTGCAGGTGTTGGCTATGGTGCCAATAATTACGTTACAAAACAAAAAATCGGTTCAGCGGCAGACGAGGCTAAAAAAGAGCTTGATAAAGCCAAGCGTGAAGCAACCAAAATTACCACTGCCGCTCGAGAAGACGCGGTAAAAATCGCCGAGGAAGCACGCAAAGACGAGCAAGTTCGCCGCCGAGAATTTAAAGATATCGAAAGTCGTTTAATCCAGCGCGAGGAATCTTTGGATAAAAAACTTGATGATATAGACAAGCGAACCGAAAAATTACGCAAGGCTGAAGCTGAAGTGGAAAGCCTCAAGGATGAAATTCGTGAGATTCGTGCCAAGCAGCAAGAAAAATTAGAAAAAGTCGCAAAACTCTCAAAGGCAGACGCAACAGAAAAGTTAATGCAAATGACCGAGCGAGATATCAAGAATGACCTCGTTGGTTTAGTGGCTAAGTTACAAAACGAAGCAAAAGAAAATGCCGAAGAAAAAGCCACGGAGGTGCTTGTATCGGCCATGGAGCGTATGGCTAGTGAAGTAACGGCTGAACGTACCGTGACCAGTGTGAAGCTTGAAGACGAAGAGATGAAAGGCCGAATTATCGGCAAAGAAGGCCGTAATATCCAGGCACTTCAACGTGCGACAGGCGTGGATATTATGGTGGATGATACCCCTGGATATGTAGTACTTAGTAGTTTTGACCCAGTACGCCGCGAAGTTGCTCGCCAGACTATTGAAATGCTCATGAAAGACGGGCGCATTCATCCGGGTCGCATCGAAGAAGTAGTAGCCAAAGCTCAAAAGAATGTCGAAAAAGAAGTAGTACGAGCCGGAGAAGACGCGGCCCGTGAAGTCGGGGTTCTTGGTATTCCGAAAGAAGTTTTACATCTGCTTGGTGAGCTCAAGTACCGCACAAGCTATGGCCAGAATGTACTCAAGCACAGCACTGAGATGGCACATATTGCCGGCATCATTGCTGAAGAGTTGGGTGCAGATGTGAAAACTGCCAAATACGCAGCGCTTGTACATGACCTTGGCAAAGCCTTGACACACAAAATGGAAGGCAAGCACCACCATATTTCTGGTGAAATGCTACGCAAGTATGGTGCACCCGAAGAAGTAGCTGTTGCTGCCGAACAGCATCATGACGACGTTGAAGCAACTACTACCGTATCGCTCATTGTGCGTGTAGTTGATGCCATTAGCGCTGCCCGCCCTGGCGCACGCAATATCAGTGCCGAAAACTTTGTTGAACGCATGAAAGACCTTGAGAACGTAGCTAATAGTTTCAAGGGCATTGAAAAGTCATATGCTATTAGCGCTGGCCGTGAAGTACGTGTATTCGTAAAACCACAGCAGATCGACGACCTTAACGCCATTAAGTTGGCTCGAGACATTGCTACCAAAATTGAATCAAGCATGCAATATCCAGGTACTATCAAGGTAAACGTCATTCGCGAAACCCGTGCCGTAGAGTTCGCCAAGTAGCTATGAAGACAGTTCTCATTATCCATGGAATCGGTGGCCACGCGGGCATTCATTGGCAGCAGTGGCTTCATGACCAGCTGCAAGCAAAAGGTTATAGGGTTTTGATGCCCGAATTACCAAATGCTGATCACCCCGATAGAAATACATGGATAGAAGTCATCCAGAAGGAAATAGCAGACATCAACACACAAGACTTGATCATAGTTGGTCATTCTCTCGGCGTTACGACTGCGTTGGATCTTATAGAAGATACAGCAGTGGCAGGCTTAGTATCGGTTGCTGGATTCGCCGAAGCCTATGGCGCAGAATTAAATGAATACTTTTTGCAAGAAAAACATATAGACTTTTCTAAAGTTGCCAAAAATCTACAGTGGTCAAGTGTGGTATATGGTAATGACGATCCGTATGTGGCTCAAGAGGCGTTAAAGTATGTGGCAAGTAGTCTAGAGGTTAAACCTATCGTCATTGATGGGGGTGGTCATCTTAATACTGACACAGGGTTTACAGCTTTCCCCACATTATTAGAAATTATTGAAAAACGCGACAACTAATGAATATTCTATACGTCGGTGATGTAATGGCAGAGATGGGTATAGCTGTAATTGAGCAGCTTTTACCTGGGCTACGTCGGGAAAAGCAGATAGATTTTGTAGTAGCCCAGGCCGAAAACGTTTCCGAGGGCAAGGGTATGGTGCCTGCAGATATGGAACGACTACAAAAAGCTGGCGTAGATTTTTTTACGGGTGGTAATCATACTCCTATTAAGCCTGAACTTAATACCTTGCTGGAAGACGATAGCCAACCAGTTATTGGGCCAGCAAATATGAAAGATTGCCCAGGACGCGGCTGGAAATATGCGGATACGCCGCAAGGTAAGATATTGGTTGTGTCATTACTTGGCGGAACAGTGGGCCGGGAAGTAGCTATAGATAATCCACTGAACACTATTGATAAAATCTTAGCCGAAACTCAAAGTACAGAGCGTATAGCCACCATAGTAAATTTTCACGGCGACTATAGTAGCGAAAAAGTGATCATTGGGTACTACTTGGATGGACGAGTCAGCGTAGTAATTGGCGATCATTGGCACGTGCCAACAGCCGATGCTACTGTACTGCCTAAAGGTACTGCCCATATGACTGACGTAGGAATGTGTGGCGCACTTGACTCTTCTTTGGGAGTAACGTTTGACTCAGTAATACCCCGATGGCGGGATGAGGTACAGACTCGCAATGTAGTCGAGACTGTCGGACGTACACAGTTTAATGCGTTACTAGTGCAAATCAATCCACAAGCTGGCTTGGCTACAGATGTAGAATATATACGAAAAATTATTGCCTAAATACCATAAGCGTTTGCTATACTAAATGGGAACATTAAAAAGTGGTGGGCTAAGGAGGGTTTTATTACATGAATATAAAAACTTTTACTGTATTGCCATTGGCCGTCATTTTTGGGATTGTGGTAGCGGTTGTTATTGCTGCCACAACGCAGTCTGTCGCTACAGCTCATGCCGCAGCATCTAGTACAAAAAATCAAAAGAAAACTGAAGGACAAAAAGAGGTATCATATTCTTACGTTGCCCAGCCAAGCGATTCTTACAGCAAGGTTGCGCGCAAGGCTATTCAGACGTATGGCCTTAAGAACAAAGTGAAGTTATCGAAAAGTCAGATTATCTATGCAGAAACTAACTTAACGCAAGAAGCCGACTCGCCACAGTTGCTACAGGGTCAAAAAGTGGAAATTAAAGAATCGGCTGTGAAAAGTTGGGTTGTTAAGGCCAAAGATCTGAAGAAAGATCAACTTGCCAAGTGGGATAAATATACAATAGGTGTGAATTTCAACACCGATAACGTTGGCGAGTCACACTAATTCTACGCTAGTATTTTACTGCGCTAATCTGTTATAATACGTGTCGTTCTGCTGCAAACCGAAGGGAAAAGAGCGAATGTTACGGGGATTGGCGCAGTTGGCTAGCGCGCGCGCTTTGGGAGCGCGAGGTCGCCGGTTCGAGTCCGGCATCCCCGACCATAAAAGCCCTCAACGGGCTTTTTTAATTTGAACAGCGGCGGTTCATCCGGCTATTTTCTGTTAAGATTAAATTCATCGGAGTGTGGCGCAGCTCGGTAGCGCGCACCGTTCGGGACGGTGAGGTCGGCGGTTCAAATCCGCCCACTCCGACCACGCCTGTTATAAAACCAGCGCTATTGTTACAATAACTGTTATGTTTTTAGTATCGCTCCTAGGCTGGTGGTACGGTTCAGGCTGGGCATGGTTGTTTCGGGGTATTGCTGACAGGCTGAAAGATATCAAAGAAACGTTTTCCGTAAACGTTCTGGCACGTACCTTGTTTTCGCCTTGGAAGCAGATTCAGACCGTCTCGACCTTCCATAATTTTTTTCAGTCGGCGATAGATAATCTCATCTCGCGTTTCATCGGCGCGGTCATCCGGATCTTCATGCTGGTAGCCGCTCTTATGTTCACGGTATTAGTGGTAGTTATAGGCGCGCTTTTTGTCGTCGTGTGGCCATTCGTGCCTTTTATGATACTAGTCTTGCCGGCTATGTCCGTAATCGGCGTGGAGCTGTGGTAAATGGATACTTTGCTTAACTTGAACGGTGCTCGGGCGCAGAAAGCCAGATTTTATGCGAAAGTCCGGCCCAAAAAAGTTTCACTTCCGTTGGCGCTGGCAGGAACGGTATTTTTTCTGGCCGGTCTGGCGCTATTGATTCTTCATAACAGCCTGGGCTTCCTTTTGTTCGCTCCGGCAATTTTCGTGCTTATGATTAAAATCTGGGAAGCCGGCGATCTGAAAAATCTGGACGAAAAGACAGACGACAGAAGCATCGGCGGGCTCTTGGACTCTGGTATTCTGGCGAATCTGCGGTCGGAGAACCCCTCGGCTTACGATGTCTGGGCCGCCGCGCAGAATACGCCCGCGCGGTGGTTCTTTCAGAACCGGTATATGGTTCCTCCTTCCGCCTTCGAAGAATTATTGAGCCGCGAGCCCGGATCGGCCGGAACGGTCTGGGAACAATCCGCCCAACTGCGAAAAGCTTACGGCAGTGCGGGCTACAGCGCACCGGTAGTTATCATCGCGCTTCTCAGGACCATTCCCGAGATCGAAAACATACTGCGCAACCTGAAGATAGAGCTGAAGGATCTGGAGTCCGGCATACTCTGGCTGCAGGATGTCATAGAGAAGCACAAGCTGGCAAAAAAGAAAAAATACTTCGGCGGCTGGGCCCGGGATTGGGCTTACGGCTATACCCCCATACTCCGCTATCTGGGCCAGAACGTATCCGAAGCCATACAATACAGCGGATTCTTTAGTGATATCGTCATGCATGACCAGGTAGTCGACCAGATGATAGCCTCGATCAGCAACGGTACTCGCTCCATAACTTTGGTCGGTGATATAGGAGTCGGTAAGACTACCTGCGTCTACGCCTTTGCCGACCGTATACTCGAAGGCGGCTCGCTTCCGCAGAATATCCGCCATAATCAGGTAGTCGCGCTGGACGCGCCTACTTTGATAGCGCACGCCAAAGGACCGGGCGAGCTGGAGAGACTGGTCCTGCAGATACTGGAAGAAGCTAGAAGGGCTAGGAACATAATATTATTCTTTGACGACGCGCAGGTTTTCTTCGGGCAGGGAACGGCCAGCGTCGACCTCAGCAATATCCTGATACCGGTGCTAGAGTCGGGTTCAGTCCGGCTCATCTTTGCCCTGACGCCCAAAGAATGGCAGGGTATAGGCTCTAACAGCGCCAGTCTGGCCAGCAAATTCCAGCCTATCCAGGTCCGCCCGGCAACCGAAGAGGAAACTATGGCCGTTTTGCGCGACAAGATCATGTCTATCGAATATCAGAAGAAGGTACTTTATAATTACCAGGCCCTGAAAGAAGCCTACAAGCTCGGAGGCAGATATGTAGACAACCAGTCCATGCCCGGAGCAGCCTTAGCCATCTTGAAGGCCGCCGCGATAGCAGCCAAAGACGGTTATGTGACTGCCGAAACGGTCCAAAGCAGCGTCGAATCTTCCGTCGGTGTCAAGCTGCAGCATGCCTCGGAAGAGGAAAGCGGCACGCTTCTGCATCTCGAGGACGAACTGCACAAATACGTTATAAATCAGAAGCAAGCTGTCAGTGTGATA